>NZ_JBHLUH010000041.1:0-189177 GCF_042433955.1 Phytohabitans kaempferiae
GCTGGCTGACTTCGGTGTGGTTGGTGATCTGTTCAAGGTCGTCCCCCAGGCGACCGACGAGATCCGCAAGCGTAAATAGCGGGCGTAGATGTCACAGGCCGGGCCGGGGAACCTCCCCGGCCCGGCGCATTAGGCTGATGTGCGATGGCCTACATGGATCACGCCGCGACGACGCCGATGCTCGGCGAGGCGATCGAGGCGTACGTCGCCGCCGCCCGCGACGTCGGAAACGCCTCGTCGCTGCACGCCCCCGGCCGGCGGGCCCGCCGCACCGTCGAGGAGTCGCGCGAGCGGATCGCCGCCGCACTCGGCGCCCGCCCCTCCGAGGTGGTCTTCACGGGCAGCGGCACCGAGAGCGACAACCTCGCCGTCAAGGGCATCCACTGGGCCCGCCGCGACACCGCCCGCGGGCGCAACCGCGTGGTCGCCAGCGCGGTCGAGCACCACGCCGTGCTCGACTCGGTGCGGTGGCTGGAGGAGCACGAGCACGCCGAGGTCACCTGGCTTCCGGTCGATCCACTGGGCCGGGTGCCGGTGGACGCGCTGCAGGCCCTGCTCGATGCCGCCGGTGACGAGATCACCGTGGTCACCGCGATGTGGGCCAACAACGAGGTCGGTACCCTCCAGCCGGTGACCGCGCTGGCCGCACTCGCCGCCGAGGCGGGCGTCCCGTTTCACACCGACGCGGTCCAGGCGGTCGGCCAGGTGCCGGTCGACTTCGCGGGCAGCGGCGCGGCGGCGCTCACCATCAGCGGCCACAAGCTCGGCGGACCCACCGGCGTGGGCGCGCTGCTGCTCGGCCGCGATGTCGCCTGCACGCCGCTGCTGCACGGCGGGGGGCAGGAGCGTGACGTACGCTCCGGCACGCTCGACGTCCCGGCCATCGCCGCGTTCGCCGTCGCGGTCGAGGCCGCGGTGAAGGCACAGCAGGAGACCTCGGCCAGCCTGAGCGCACTCCGCGACGACCTGGTTTCCCGGGTACGGCAGGCGGTCCCCGACGCGATCTACAACGGCGACCCGAGCGACCGGCTGCCGGGCAACGCCCACCTGTCCTTCCCCGGCTGCGAGGGCGACGCGCTGCTTCTCCTGCTCGACGCGCAGGACATCGCCTGCTCGACCGGCTCGGCCTGCTCGGCGGGCGTGGCCCAGCCGTCACACGTCCTGCTGGCGATGGGCGCCGACGACGACCGTGCCCGCTCGTCACTGCGCTTCACCCTCGGCCACACCTCCACCTCCGCCGATGTGGACGCGCTGGTGGCAGCCTTGCCCGGCGCGGTCGAACGGGCCCGGCGAGCCGCCGCCCGCTGACCTCGCTCCGCGCCCTGTCTCGGATATGCGAGCTTGAAAGAGCTCCACAGCACGCCGAAGACCGGGGCCAGGAGCGTGACCGTCACGGCGGCGACCGGGCCGACCCGGGCGAGCAGGCGAAACCACAGTACGCCCCTCAGCGCTCGCCAGGGCGTTCCTCGACTTCGTGGAGAAAGAGGGTCCGGTTACCGTTGTCGGGTGAGAGTCCTGGCCGCGATGTCCGGTGGGGTCGACTCGGCGGTGGCTGCCGCGCGGGCGGCCGAGGCCGGGCACGACGTCACCGGCGTGCACCTTGCGCTGGCGCGCAACCCGCAGACCTACCGTTCCGGCGCCCGTGGATGCTGCACGCTGGAAGACGCCCGAGACGCCCGCCGCGCCGCTGACGTGATCGGCATCCCCTTCTACGTGTGGGACATGGCCGACCGCTTCCACGAAGACGTGGTCGACGATTTCGTGGCCGAGTACGCGGCGGGTCGTACCCCCAATCCCTGCTTGCGCTGCAATGAAAAGATCAAGTTTGCCGCGGTGCTCGACCGGGCCGTGGCTCTGGGTTTTGACGCGGTCGTGACCGGCCACCACGCGCGCCTCGGCGCCGACGGCCTGCTGCGGCGCAGTGTGGATCTCGCGAAGGACCAGTCGTACGTGCTCGCGGTGCTGCGCCGCGACCAGCTCGACCGGTCGATGTTCCCGCTCGGCGACTCGACCAAGGCGCAGGTGCGCGCCGAGGCGGCCGAGCGTGGGTTGGCGGTGGCCGAAAAGCCCGACTCGCACGACATCTGCTTCATCGCCGACGGCGACACTCGCCGTTTCCTCGCCGACCGGTTGGGCGAGGCGCCCGGCGACATCGTCGACGCGCGGACCGGCGCGGTGCTGGGCGCGCACAGCGGGGCGTACGCGTACACGGTGGGGCAGCGCCGCGGCCTCGCCCTCCGCGAGCCGGCGGCGGACGGGCGGCCGCGCTACGTCCTGTCGATCACGCCGGTCACCAACACCGTGACGGTCGGGCCGGCCGAGCTGCTCGACGTCTCCGAAGTGGTCGCTGACCGTCCGGTGTGGACGGGCGGGCCGGAGCCGCACGGGCCGGTCGAGTGCGAGGTGCAGCTCCGTGCCCACGGTGAGAGCACGCCGGCCACCGTCGAGCTGGACGGCGGCCGCCTGCGCGCGTCGCTGCGCCGCCCGGCGCGGGGAGTGGCGGCGGGGCAGGCCCTGGTGGCCTACCGGCCCGACCCGGCGGGCGACGTCGTGCTCGGATCGGCGACGATTGGCAGCCGTGACTGACTTTCCCTGGCCGCGTGGCTCGTCGACGGGGATCGGCTCGCTGCCCGGCACCGACATCGCCGAGGCGCAGCGGATCGTCCTCGGCGAGCTGCCCGACCTCCCGCACCTGCCCGAGCTGCCCGACCGCGGCCCCGGCGCCGACATCATCGGGCGGGGCGCGGCGTTCCTGGTCGACCTGCCCGTCGAGCTGTACGCGGCCCGCTGGCGGGTCGCCGCCCGCCCCGGCCGTGACCGCCGCCGCGCCCTCGACCTGATCGAGCGCGACCTCGACCAGATGACCGAGCAGGCGGGGGAGTTCGACGGGACGTTCAAGGTGCAGGCGGCCGGGCCTCTGACGCTCGCCGCCAACATCGACCTCGCGCTCGGCGGCCGCGTGCTCCGTGACCACGGCGCGGTGCGCGACCTGAGCGAGTCGCTGGCGGAGGGGCTGCGGGCGCACGTGGCCGACGTACGCCGCCGGCTGCCCGCCGCCACCATCCTGCTCCAGCTCGACGAGCCCTCGCTGCCGGACGCGCTGGCCGGGCGGATCGCGACGGACAGCGGGCTGCACACGTACCGGTCGATCGAGGCGTCGACCGCCAGCACGCTGCTTCGCACGGTCGTGGAGGCGGCCGGGGCGCCGGTCGTGGCGCACTGCTGCGCGCCCGGCGTACCGCTCGACGTGATCCGCTCCAGCGGCGCGGCGGCGGTCGCGCTCGACCTGTCGCTGGTCGACAAGCTCGACCCGCTCGGCGAGGCGATCGACGCCGGGCTCGGCCTCTTCGCCGGTGCCGGCAAGAGCACGGGTGCCGCCGTCGCCGACCAGGTGCGCGGCGTGTGGCGACAGCTCGGCTTCCCCGATCAGCGGCTGCCCGACCAGGTCGTGGTCACGCCGGCGTGCGGGCTCGCGGGGTCGACGCTGCCCGAAGCCCGCCGCGCGCTGACGGCGGTCCGCGAGGCCGCCCAGCGCCTGTCCGAGAGCTGACGACCGGTCGCACGCGACCAGCGGGCGGTTTGCGCAAAGAGGTTTATGGCATAAAGTAGTTTGCATGACGCCGACCGACGACGATGCCCCACCCGCCTCGCCCGCGGAGTCGCTCGAGCTCATCCAGCGCGAGCAGGCGGCGGCCAGCCGGAGCGTCGCGCTCAGCCCGCTGGTCTACTTCCTGCCCTGGGGCGTGGCGTGGCTGGTCGGCTTCGGCCTGCTCTTCCTGCGCCACGGGCCGGACGACCGGGTCTTCGTGCACCTCCCCGCCTGGCTTCCGCTCACCGCCCTCTTCACCCTGGGGGCGCTCGCGATGGTCAGCACCGTCGTCGTCTCCGCGGAGAAGGGGCGGCACGTCGAGGGCCGCTCGTCCTGGCAGGGCATGGCCTACGGGTTCGCCTGGTTCTTCGCCTTCGCCGGGGTGGGCAGCACGGTCAGCCGGTTCGACCAGTTCCTGCCCGAGCCCCAGCGAGGCCTGCTCTGGGCGTCGGTCTCGGTGGGGACGGTCGGCGTGATGTACATGGCGGGCGCTGCCATCTGGCTCTCCCGCGACATGTTCGTGCTCGGCGCCTGGCTGACGCTCATCAACATCGTCGGGGTCTACGCCGGGCCGGGATGGCACTCGCTGCTGATCGCGGTGGGCGGCGGGGGCGGGATGATCCTGATCGGCGTCCTGCTGTGGCTCCGGGGTCTGCGGCTGTGAAGGACCTCGATCCGGTGATCCACGCCCAGGCGCGGCTCCGCATCATGGCCGTCCTGTCCAGCGTCGGCGAGGGCGACCGCATCACGTTCACCCGCCTCCAGGAGATCCTGGACATGACCGCCGGCAACCTCTCGGTCCACCTCACCAAGCTCGAGCAGGCCGGCTACGTCGAGGTCGTCAAGTCGTTCCGCGGGCGTACGCCGTCGACCTCCGCCGGGCTCACCCGCCGCGGGCGCCTCGCCTTCGACGACTACACCGCCGCCGTGCGGGCGCTCATCGACCAACCCAAGGAGCTGTGAAATGCCGCTCGCCCGGGCCATCGAGGCCACCCGGCGCTACGGTGCCAACCTCGCGCTCGACGGGGTGACGCTCGACATCCCCGAGGGCGGGGTGGTGGGCATGCTGGGCCCCAACGGTGCCGGCAAGTCCACATTGATCAGTCTGCTGGTGGGGCTGCGGCGCCCGACCAGCGGCCGTGTCGAGCTGTTCGGCGGTGACCCCCGCGACCCCGCGTGCCGCCGCGAGATCGGTGTGACGCCGCAGGAGACCGGGCTGCCGAGCACGCTGCGCGTGCACGAGTGCGTGGCGTTCGTCGCCGCGCACTACGCCGACCCGGTCCCGACCGGCGACCTGCTCGACCGCTTCGGCCTCGCCGATCTGGCCCGGCGGCAGACCGGCGGCCTGTCCGGCGGGGAAAAGCGCCGGCTGGCCGTCGCGCTGGCGTTCGTCGGCCGGCCGCGGCTGGTCTTCCTCGACGAGCCCACCACCGGTCTCGACGTGCGGGCGAGGCGGGCGCTGTGGGACACGATCCGGGACTTCGGGCGGGCGCATACGGTCGTGCTGACCAGCCACTACCTGGAAGAGATCGAGGCGCTCGCCGACCGGGTGGTGGTGCTCGGCCAGGGGCGTGTGCTCGCCGACGACACGGTGGCCTCGATCCGCGGCATGGTCGGCATCCACCGGGTCAGCCTCACCGCCCCCGACCTCCCCGACCTGCCCAACGTCGTCGGCCTCGAGCGGGTGGACGGCCGCACCTCCCTGTTCACCGCCGACGCCGACCAGCTGGTCCGCGACCTCGTGCACGCCGGGGTGCCCTTCCACGGCCTGCAGGTCCAGCCGACCACGCTGGAAGAGGCGTTCCTGACCCTGACCGGACGGTAGCCATGTCCCTCGCCCTGACCCATGCCCGGTTCCGCATCCTGGAGACCATCCGCGTCCCGGTCGCGGTGGTCGGCGGGGCCTTCTTCCCGGCCGCCTCGATGCTGTTCTTCGTCGTGCCGTTCGCCGGTGACGAGCCGGTCGCCGCCACGTACGCGACCGCGTCGATGGTGATGTTCGCGGTCATGACCAGCTCGCTGTTCACCTACGGCGTGGGCGTGGCCGAGGACCGCGCCCAGCCCTGGGACGCGTACACGCGCACACTGCCGGCCGGGCCCGCCGCGGCGTTCGCCGGCAGGATCCTCTCGGGGCTCACGTTCATGGGCATCTCGCTGGTGCCCGTGGTCCTCATCGGATGGTTGTTCACCGCCGCGTCGGCCTCGCCCGGGCAGCTCCTGCTCGCGCTCGGGAGCGTGGTGGTCGGCGCGCTGCCCTTCACGTTCATGGGCCTGGCGATCGGCTACGCGTTGCCCACGAAGGCCGCCCTCGCCGTCGCCCAGATCATCTTCTTTCCCCTCGCCTTCGGTGGCGGACTCCTCTCCGCGCCCAACAACGCGCCCGGCTTCGTCGAGACGATCGCGCCCTACCTTCCGACCCGCGGCGCCGTCGAGCTGGTGTGGGCCGCGGTCGGCGACTTCCGCGTGTCGCCGACATCGATGGTCGCCCTCGCGGCCTGGACCCTGGCGATGGCCGCGCTGGCCGCCTGGGCCCACCGACGCGACGAAGGCGCCCGCTTCGCCTGATCCGGCGAGGAACCCTCGGGACGATCCAAGGCAAGACAAGACATAGGGCTACCGCGATGTCCGCCGTGCTCCGGGCCGCTGCTCCCGCGGCCGCACCGTCCGCGATCCACGGGATCGCCAAGGGCTGTTTCCGTGGCGTCGCCTCTTGGGAACGATCTTCAGGCGGGCACCTTCGGCAGCGCCGCGACCGAGGAGGCCACGTCGGAGTCGGAGAGTTCGTGGTCGACCAGGTCGCCGGCGAGGTACGCACCATAGGCGGCCAGGTCGAGGTGACCGTGCCCGCAGAGCGCCGTGAGGATCACCTTCTCCTCGCCGGTCTCCTTGCAGCGCAGCGCCTCGTCGACGCAGGCGGCCAGCGCGTGTGTCGGCTCGGGGGCGGGGACGATGCCCTCGGTGCGCGCGAAGCGTACGCCCGCCTCGAAGCACTCCCGCTGCGTCTTCGACACCGCCTCGATCAGCCCCAGCTCGTAGACGTGCGAGATGAGCGGGGACATGCCGTGGTAGCGCAGGCCGCCGGCGTGGATCGGGTCGGGGATGAAGTCGTGCCCCAGCGTGTGCATCTTCATCAGCGGGGTCATGCCGGCGGTGTCGCCGAAGTCGTACGCGTACACGCCCTTGGTCAGCGACGGGCAGCTCGCGGGCTCGACCGCGCGGATGGTGACGTCCATGCGGCCGGCGAGCTTCTCGCGCAGGAAGGGGAAGGCGAGGCCGCCGAAGTTGGATCCGCCGCCGGTGCAGCCCACGATCACGTCGGGCGTGAGCCCCACCTTGGCGAACTGGGCGATCGCCTCCTCACCGATCACGGTCTGGTGCAGCAGTACGTGGTTGAGCACGCTGCCCAGCGCGTAGTTGGTGTCCGGGTTCTGCGCGGCCACCTCGACCGCCTCGGAGATCGCGATTCCGAGCGAGCCGGGCGAGCGGGGGTCCTTCTCCAGCACGGCGAGGCCGGCGGCGGTGAGGTCCGAAGGGGACGGATGGATCACGCCGCCGAACGTCTCGATCATGATCTTCCGGTATGGCTTCTGGTCGTACGAGGCGCGCACCTGCCACACCTCGCAGTCCAGCCCGTACTGCGAGCAGGCGAACGCGAGCGCGGTGCCCCACTGCCCCGCCCCGGTCTCGGTGGTGAGCCGGCGGATGCCCGCGGCCGCGTTGTAGTACGCCTGGGGGACGGCGGTGTTGGGCTTGTGCGAGCCGGCCGGCGACACGCCTTCGTACTTGTAGAAGATCTTGGCGGGGGTGCCGAGCGCCTTCTCCAGCCGGTGCGCGCGGAAGAGCGGCGAGGGGCGCCAGAGCCGGTAGACGTCGAGCACCTCGTCGGGGATGTCGATCCACCGGTCGGTGGCCACCTCCTGCAGGATCAGCTCCATCGGGAAGAGCGGCGCGAGGTCGTCTGGACCGATTGGCTGGAGCGTGCCGGGGTGCAGGACCGGCGGCGGGGGGCTCGGCAGATCGGCGAGCACGTTGTACCAACGACGAGGCATCTCAGACTCGTCGAGCAAGATTTTGGTCGGCTCACTCATGGTCAGTCAACTTAGTCGTACCCAGCGGTTACGGTGCAGTGGTGTCTGAGGAAGTCATCCCACAGCAGGTCACTGCGGAGCAGGTGGAGGCGGCTGGCAAAGAGCCGCCGGCCGATGTCCGCGAGCGTCACGCCGCGCTCGCCGCCGAGGTTTCCGATCATCAGTATCGGTACTACGTGCTCGACGCGCCGACCGTCTCAGACGCCGAGTTCGACCGGATGCTGCGGGAGCTGGAGGCATTCGAGGAGGAGTTCCCCGCGCTTCGCACCCCCGACTCGCCCACTCAGCGCGTGGGCGGCACCTTCTCCACGCTCTTCACGCCGGTGGAGCACGCCGAGCGGATGATGTCGCTCGACAACGCGTTCGACGACGAGGAGCTGGCCGCCTGGGCCGAGCGGGTCGAGCGCGATGCCGGCGGCCCGGTGCCCTACCTGTGCGAGCTGAAGGTCGACGGGCTGGCGGTCAACCTGACATACGAGAAGGGGCGGCTCGTGCGGGCCGCCACGCGCGGCGACGGGCGCACCGGCGAAGACGTGACCAACAACGTGCGCACCATCCGCGACGTGCCCGAGCGGCTCGCCGGCGACGAGGTGCCCGACTTCGTCGAGGTGCGCGGCGAGGTCTACTTCCCGGTCTCCGCCTTCGGCGACCTCAACGCGGGCCTGGTCGAGCAGGGCAAGGCGCCGTTCGCCAACCCGCGCAACGCGGCGGCCGGCAGCCTACGGCAGAAGGACCCCCGGATCACCGCCTCGCGCGGCCTCCGCATGGTGGTGCACGGCATCGGCGCCCGCCACGGCTTCCAGCCGCCGGCACAGAGCGCCGCCTACGAGGTGCTGAAGGGCTGGGGCCTCCCGGTCAGCGAGCGGTGGCAGGTCAAGCCAGACCTGCCCGGGGTGCGGGAGTACATCGGGTACTACCGGGAGCACCGCCACGACGTCGAGCACGAGATCGACGGTGTGGTGGTCAAGGTCGACCCCGTGAGCATCCAGGGGCGGCTCGGCTCGACCAGCCGGGCGCCACGGTGGGCGATCGCGTTCAAATACCCGCCCGAGGAGGTCAACACCAAGCTCCTCGACATCCGCGTCAACGTGGGGCGCACCGGGCGGGTCACGCCGTTCGCGGTGCTCGAGCCGGTGCGGGTCGCCGGCTCGACGGTGGCGCTCGCGACGCTGCACAATGCCCGCGAGGTCGAGCGCAAGGGCGTGCTGATCGGCGACACGGTGGTGATTCGCAAGGCCGGCGACGTGATCCCCGAGGTGCTCGGCCCGGTGATGGAGCTGCGGCCAGACGGCGCCCGCCGGTTCGAGATGCCCGAGCGGTGCCCCGAGTGCGACTCACCGCTCGCGCCCGCCAAAGAAGGCGACATCGACATCCGCTGCCCCAACAACCGCTCCTGTCCCGCGCAGCTCCGCGAGCGTGTGTTCCACCTGGCCGGGCGGGGCGCGTTCGACATCGAGGTGCTCGGCTACAAGGCGGCGGTGGCGCTGTTGGAGTCGGGCGTCATCCAGGACGAGGGCGACCTGTTCGAGTTGACCGCCGACGACCTCATGCGCTCCGACTTCTTCGTCAACAAGGACGGCTCGCTCGGCAGCAATGCGACCAAGCTGCTGGAAAACCTCGCGGAGGCGAAGGAGCGGCCGCTCTGGCGCGTGCTGGTCGCGCTCTCCATCCGCCACGTGGGGCCCACCGCCGCGCAGGCGCTGGCCCGCCACTTCCGTTCGATGGACGCGATCGAGAAGGCGTCGCTGGAGGAGCTCGCCGGGGTCGAGGGCGTGGGGCCGACGATCGCGGAGAGCCTGCGGGAGTGGTTCACCGTCGACTGGCACCGCGAGGTCGTCGACAAGTGGCGGCGGGCCGGCGTGCGCATGGCCGAGGAGGTGGTCGACGAGGGTCCGCGCCCGCTGGAGGGGGTCACGGTCGTGGTGACCGGCACGCTCTCGACGTACTCCCGCGACCGCGCCACCGAGGAGATCACCGCGCGCGGCGGCAAGGTGAGCGGTTCGGTCTCGAAGAAGACCGGCTTCGTGGTGGTCGGCGACAATCCAGGATCGAAGTACGACAAGGCGGTCTCGCTGAAGGTGCCGGTGCTCGACGAGGCCGGTTTCGATGTTTTGCTCGAGCGTGGGGCGGAAGCCGCTCGAGAGGTGGCACAGAGCGTGGATGAATAACGGGCGCGTCTACTCGCGTATCTCAAGTTAGTTACGACTGTTGGCGAATACTCCCTGCCTGGCGCGTTCGCGCACCTATGGTGGTGGACGGTTCGCGGACAGGTGTGACGGCGGGAGGATCGCATGGAGGCCGCAGCGTCGCGGAACTCCGTTCCTGCCGAACGGGCTCGTCCATTCTTCGCATTCGTATTGGCGGTCATCACAGTGGCCGCCCTTCTCGGCGCGGTACCGCTGGCCCGCCTGCCGGGTCAGGTGGCCGACCTGCCGGCCGCGTTTTGGGTGATGGCCGGGCTGGCGGTGCTGGTGGACGCGCGCCCGTTCACCCCGCCCGGGCGACGGCAGAGTTCGGCGGTGTTCCCGTCCACCTGCTTCACTTTTGCGATCATGCTGGGCTGGGGACTGGCGCCCGCGATCGCCGTGCAGGCCGCGGCGGTCGTGGTTTCCTCGTGGCGCATGCGACACGTGTGGTGGCGCGCCGCGTTCAACGCCTCCCAGTACGCGATCGCCCTCTCCGCCGCGTACGGGGTGAGCCGCCTCGCCGACCTCGAAAAGATCGGCTGGGGCGACGTGGCGGTGGTGGCGGCGGCCGCGGCGGCCTGGTTCGTGGTCAAGTACGGCTCGGTCACCATCGCGGTACGCCTGCTCTTCGGCGGTCGGTGGTGGGCGATGTTCCGCCAAGGGCTCCCGTTCGAGCTGCTTTCGATGGGCGCGCTGCTGCTGCTCAGCCCGGTGCTGCTGGCCGCCGCGCAGGCGAGTGCCGCGCTCATCCCGCTGGTGGTGGTGCCGCTCTACGCGGTGTACCGGATGGCCCGCCTCTCGACCGAGCAGGAGGAACGCTCCCGCGTCGACCCGCTCACCGGACTGGCCAACCGCAAAGCGCTGCTCGGCGAGGTGGCCGACCAGGTGCCCGCGCACGCCGAGCGGCTCGCCAACGGCGGCACTGACGGGCACCTGGCGCTGCTGGTGCTCGACCTCGACCGGTTCAAGCACGTCAACGACGCGCTGGGGCACGCGGTCGGCGACCGGCTGCTGGTGGAGGTGGGCGGCCGCCTCACCGGCGTCGTACGCCCCGGCGACATCGTCGCCCGCCTCGGCGGTGACGAGTTCGCGATCCTCGCACCGGGGCTGGCCGGCGTCGAGGATGCCCGCGATTTGGCCGCCCGGGTCGTGGAGGCGCTGGCCGAGCCGGTCGCGCTGGACGGGCTGCCGCTCGACGTCTCCGGCTCGGTGGGCATCGCGGTGTACCCGGCCCACGGCGAAGACTTCGCGACCCTGCTGCGCCACGCCGACGTGGCCATGTACGACGCCAAGCACCGGGGCGACACGGTCGCCGTCTACGCGCCCGAGTCCGACCACAACTCGCCGGAGCGGCTGAGCCTGCTCGCCGACCTCCGGCGGACGCTCGACCACACGGGCAGCCGCGAGATCACGATGTACTACCAGCCGCAGATCGCGATCGACACCGGCGAGGTGGTGGGCGTCGAGGCGCTGCTGCGGTGGCGGCATCCGCGGCACGGCATGGTCGACCCCGAGGAGCTGATCCGGGTCGCCGAGCAGAGCGCGGTGATGCGGCTGCTCACGCGCCGGGTCGTCGACGACGTGATCGAGCAGGTCGCCAAGTGGAGCGCCGCCGGCCTCGACCTGCGCGCCGCGGTCAACGTGAGCGTCCGTGACCTGCACGATGGCGAGATCGTCGACCAGATCGCCGACCTCCTCGTCCGGTACAGCCTCCCCGCCGAACGCGTCCAACTGGAGATCACCGAGAGCGCGCTGATGGCCGACCCCCGTCGCGTGCTGGCCACCATCGCCCGGCTCGACAAGATCGGCGTGGCCATCGCACTCGACGACTTCGGCACCGGCTACTCGTCGATGCAGCACCTGCGCCGCCTGCCGCTCGCAGAGGTCAAGGTGGACCGCTCCTTCGTACTCGGCATGGCCACCGACGCCGACGACGCCGCCATCGTCCGCTCGGTGATCGAGCTGGCCGGCGCGCTGGGGCTGCGGGTGGTCGCCGAGGGCGTCGAGGACGAGCGCACGTGGCGCCTCCTCCACGCCGCCGGCTGCCACGTGGCGCAGGGTTGGTTCTACGCCCGCCCGATGCCGGCGGAGGAGCTGGTGGCGTGGCTGTCCCGCTACCGCGCCCTCAAACCCAACGGCCCCACAGAGGAGCCCGCGTAGGGCTCCGGGTCAGATGCGGCGGGCGGTGCGGAAGCGGACGGCGTAGTGACCGGAGCCGTCCAGCAGGGAGTCGCCGCCGGTGTCACCGAGCGTGGGGCCGTTGGCCTTGGTGCGGCTGGAGATGAAGCGGTGCCGGCCCTCGCTGTCGACGCCGAGGTACATGCCCATGTGCTCGATGTGGTCGTTGAGGACCGGGCCGCCGTTGAAGAAGACCAGGTCGCCGGCGTTCAGCAGCTCGTACTCGCGGGCCTGCGTGCCGCGGTTGGGCATCAGTTGGAGGCCGGGGCCGAAGCCGGCCATCGCGTACGCGCGGCGTGGCAGGCCGGCGCCGCGCGTGTTGGTGCCGCGGAGGGGATAGCCCATGCGGTAGCCGTACACCATGCGGAGGAAGCCGGAACAGTCGAGGCTGCGGATGTGGTCGGGGTCGGGGCGTTCCTTCTTGCCGTCCGGAAACTCCCACTCGATACCGAGGTAGTCGTAGAAGTCGGAGCGCTCGGCGCGGCCGTCGGGGTCGGTGTCGGAGAGCGGGCCGAACGCGGCGTCGCGCTCGCCGCCCTCGACGTACTCCATCGCGATCGCCAGCGCGTCGGGGCTGCGGTCGGCGAGGGCCTTCTCCAGCCAGGGGCGTACCCAGGTCTCGCTCTCGGACGACTTCTGCCAGACGCGCGGAGCGATGCGTATCCAGGCGTCGGTGGTGACCGTCGCGGTGGTGTGCGCCTCCTCGGCGAACGTACGGCTGGGGCCGGTGACGCGCACCGTGCGCGCCTTGTCGGTGAAGACCGCGAGCGTGCCGCCGGCCGCGTCGACCACCAGCGTGCGGGGCGGGTCGCTCACGCGCTTGAACTGGAGTTCCTCGACGGGCGGGGGGACCGCCTCCGGCTTCGCCTCGGGGCCGGTGGCCGCCGCGGGGGTGGAGGGGGACGCGCTTCGCGCCTGGTACACGACCAAAGTGCCGACTCCGAGCACGAGCAGGGCCGCGGCGCCCGCGCCGAGCCAGCGCCGCCGGTCGGTGCGGCGCCGGTCGGCCCGCCAGTCGCCATCGTGCTGGTACATCGACACTCCCTCCTACGTCACCGGCACCAGGCCGGTGAGGATGCCGCTGATCACCACGCCGTACGTCGCCGCGGAGACGACGGTGGTCGCGAGGATGGTGGCGCCCTTGGGCTGGCGGATCAGCTGGTACGCGATGAGGCCCGGCGCGACGAAGCCGAGCGTCTGGTGGGCGAAGAGCAGCGGTACGTCGCGCTGGATGATCAGGAACGCGGTGACCTGGAGCAGCACGCTGAGCAGTACGACGGCGGCGAAGAGGCGCTTGCCGTAGAGGATGACGATCTTCTGGAGCACCTTCATGAGCCCGAAGGTCACCACCGTCATCACCACCATCACGCCGGCTTGGAGGTGGTCTTCGACCATGGCGAGCGCCATCCAGCCGGGCGTGATCATGCCGCCGGGGGAGAGGTTGGTGGTGAGGTAGCAGACCAGCGCGAAGATCAGCCCCACGCCGAGACACATCGTCGCCAACTGCGGGCTCAGCTCCCCGCCCGGGATGACCGTCAACGCGCACCCCGCAGCCGGGCCAGCTCGTCGAGCAGCACCTCGCCCTGCCCGTGGATGTTGCCGACCGCCACCACCGAGGCCGTGCCGCGTACCTGGCCCATCAGCGCGTCGAGCATGGCGCCGGGGCGCTGCCGCCCGCCGAGGTCGAGTACCCGGCCCTGCCACCGTTCCGGAATCCTGGCCAGCGCGCTGCGGGTCGGCTCGCCGATCAGCAGTACGCGGTCCGGGTCGAGCCGCGGCACCAGTGCTCCCATCTGCCCGTTGCGCTCGACCCGGTCGGGCCGGCAGTTGATCACCAGGTGCACCGGCCGCCGGATCAGCCCCTGCTGGGCGAGCTGGCGCACGTTGAGCAATGTGGACTCGGGGTCGTTGGCGGCGAAGACGTTGGCGAAGCGCAGCCGCCGCCCGTTCGCCTCGTACGTCTCCACGGTCAGCACGCCGGGGTCGGGCGGCGCGTCGTACATGCCCTTCAGCGCGTCCCACCGGTCGATGCCCATGAGCTGGGCGACGGCGAGCGCGATCGCCACGTTCTCCTTGAACGTGATCCAGCCGAAGCCGCGCATCTCCTCGTCGGTCACGGTCTCGGGGTCGATCGCGACGAGGCGGCACCCGCGCCTGGCCGCCTCCTCCTGGAGGATGTGCAGCCGCTCCCGCTCGGCCGTCACGCACACGCCGCCGACCGGCATCGAGCGGCTCAGCGAGCGGGCCACGTCGTCGAGCGTGGGGCCCATCTCGGCCAGGTGATCCTCGCGTACGTTGCACAGCACGCCGATCGTCGACTTGATCAGCTTCTCCTGGTTGATCTCCTGGAGCGCCGGCATCACCGCCATGCACTCCATCACCAGCGCGTCGGGGTGGAACATCGCGGCGCGGCGGACGATGCCGATCTGCTCCACCACGTTGGCGATGCCGAACTTGCGGTAGATCGGCTCCTCGCTGCCGTCCGTGAAGATGAAGCGGGCGGCCGTACCGGTGGTCTTGGCGACCACGGCGAGCCCGCCGCCGCGGAGCGCGCCCGCGCAGAGGCGGGTGATCGAGCTCTTGCCTCGGATGCCGTTGACCAGGATGCGCGTGGGGATGCGCCGCAGGTTGGCCTCGTGCCCCCGCTGCTCGACGATGCCCGCGACGAGCAGCACGAGGCAGCTGGTCGCGAAGACGCCGTACAGGAAGAGCACGTCAGCGCCTCCCCGCGCGGCGCGCGCCGGTCTTGCGGCGGTTGGGCGGGCGGCGCACGACGACCGTGGGCGCCGCGCCGGTGCCACGCAGCCGCTCGGCGCCGCCGAGGCGGGTCGGCCCGTGCACGCGTACCTGGCGGCAGATCTCCAGGCAGCTCGCCACCGCGCCGATCTCGTCCGGCCGGTGCGGGGAGATCACCGTCTCGGTGTCGCCGTCGGCCATGCGGTCCGCGGCGGCGGCGAGGCGGCGCAGCGGTACGAGCAGCACGAAGTAGTGCCAGCCGAGCGCGATCACGGCGAGTACGGCCGCGGCGCCGCCGAGCACCAGGCTCGCCCGGCGCAGGCTGTTGACCGGCAGTGCGAGATCACCGACTGCCTGCTCGGCCACCACCGACCAGCGCAGCCCAGCGGCGGAGCTGGGCTCGGCCAGCGGGGTACCGGCGACGAGCGCGGCCCCGGCGACCCTGGCCCCGGCGCGTCCCTGGAGTGCGGCCGTGGCGGTCGCCCGCGCCTCTCCGCCGGCCAGCGGCTGGAACGCCCGGAAGCCCTCGGTGTCGAGGATCGTGCGCAGCTCGGCGTCGACCACGCGGACCCGCCCGTCGGCCCGGCGCAGCAGGTCGGCGAGCTGCGGCACGTCGAACTCGACCACCACGCTGTGCCCGTCCGGCCGGTGCGCGTACGCGTAGATGACCGGCAGGCGCCCGCCGGTGTTGGCCAGCCGTACGCCGCTCTCGCGGGGCAGCGCCTCCTCCTGCCGCAGCGGCTCGCGCCCGGCGGTGGTGACGACGCGCCCCTCGGGGTCGGTCACGTACGCGCCCCGGTAGCGGCTGTCGCTCCCCACCAGCCCCTCAAGCGCCGGGCCGAGCCGCTGCGGTGCGGTCTGGGCGTTCTGCGCGGCGGCGATGGTCACCTGCCGCAGCCCGCCGTCGAGCGACTCGCCGAGCGCCACCGTCGCGGCCCGCACCTGGTTTTCGCTGTCCAGGACCACCTGCGCGGGTACGGGCACCGGCCCGCCGGCGAACGCGTACCCCACCGCGCCGGACCAGCCGAACACGATCGCGGGGATGCCGAGCAGCAACACCACCGCCGGTACCCCACGGGGGCGGGCGCGGTCATCGAGGGCGGCGGCGATGCGGCGTACCTCGGCGGATCCTTTGATCTTGCCTGGCGGTGCGCGGTCGCCGCAGGCGTCCGCCTTGGCGCGGGCCAGGAGCCGCCGCACGGGGCGGACCACGGCGGCGCGGGCGACCCAGAACGCGAGCAGCGCGGCCACGACCAGCCCGCCGGCGGGCACCAGCCCTTTCCACGGCGAGCCCACGTCGATCACGGGCGCGGAGACGGTCGAGGCCACCGCGAGGCCGAGCGAACCGACCGGCGCGGCGACCACCAGCAGCGCGCTCCCGGCCGGCCCGCCGCTCGACCGCACCGCCCGTCCGTCCACCGTCTCGGCGAGCGTGCGCCGGATGACCTCGCCGGCCGGTCCGCCCGTGGGCGGCGCGCCCTGTACGACCGCGCTCTCCCCGCTCGGCAGCCCCACCAGCACCGACTGCTGGGCGTCGGGGGCGAGGCGCAGCGGCCGTACGCGCAGCGAGGTCATGCCGGCGAGCAGCCGCCCGTCCGGCAGCGGCGCGACGATCAACGCGCGCGGCTCGGCGCCCTGGAGCAGGGGCGTGACGGTGGTGCTGGGTACGTCGGCCGGCACGTTCGCGACCGGGACCGGCTCGCCGCGCGCGGCCACCGGCTGGCGGGTACCCCCGTCGAGCACGACCGCGCCGGCCCACGCGGTGCCGCCGCCCGCGGCCGTGGCGAGCAGTGCCGCCGGGTCGCCGCCCGGCTGAACCCGCTCGGCGGCCGTCTCCATCTCCTCCACACCGGTGGTCACGGTCGCGTTGAGGGCGCGGGCCAGGCTGGTGACCAGCCGGTTCTGCGAGTCGACCACCGCCTGCGGGATCACCCGTCCGTGGAACATGCCCAGATAGACGGCGCTCACCACCGCGAGCACGAGCAGCGCGCCGAGCAGAGCCACGGAGGGTGCGCGCACGCCGCTCGGAAACCTCGGTGCGGGTAGTTGCTTGTCCAGCGCGATCCGCCGCCATGCGACGAGAGGATCGGCGGCAGGCAGGATCACCTCACGCCGTATGGGCATACCGGGTTATACGGAGTGAGACCGCGAGGAGTTCGGTCGACAGCGCACCGTTTTGCTCGGCGCCGCCGGTGTCGGGGGAGTCGGGCGCGGGACGGCGGAGGGTGGCTAACTAAACTCACTGGGGTCATAAACTCGCTCGGGTCACCGGGCGAGTGCCACGCTCGGTCCACAAGCCGGTCGTCTCGAAGGGGGCACTCATGGCCGCCATCTCCCGCGAGGAGGTCGCGCACCTCGCGCGCCTGTCGCGGCTCGCCGTCTCGGAAGAGGAGCTCGACCTCTTCGCCGGCCAGCTCGACGTGATCCTCCAGGCGGTCGCCCGCGTGGGCGAGGTCGTGGCCGAGGACATCCCGCCGACGTCACACTCCGTGCCGCTCACCAACGTGCTGCGAGACGACGTCGAGATGCCCTGCCTCACGCCCGAGGCGGCGCTCGCCGGCGCGCCCGACGTGGAAGAGGGCCGGTTCCGCGTACCCCGGATCTTGGAAGAGGAGGCGTGACCGTGAGCGAGCGAAGCATCAGATTTAGTGCGTTTGGAGCCTTGCGGCCGCCCGCAGCGAAGCGAGGACGGCCGTGAGTGACCTGACGAGGATGAGCGCGGCGCGGCTCGCGGCCGCGATCGCGAGCGGCGAGGCTTCCGCCACGGAGGTCACCGAGGCGCACCTCGCGCGGATCGCCGAGGTCGACGACCGGGTGCACGCGTTCCTGCACGTCGACGCCGAGGGCGCGCGAGCCGCCGCACTGGAGATCGACGAGCGCCGCTCGGCCGGTGAGTCGCTCGGCCCGCTGGCCGGCGTGCCGGTGGGCGTGAAGGACATCGTGGCCACGCGGGGCGTCCCCACCACCGCCGGCTCCAAGATCCTTGAGGGCTGGCGCCCGCCCTACGACGCCACGATCGTCGAGCGCATGCGCGCGGCCGGGCTCGTGATCCTCGGCAAGACCAACCTGGACGAGTTCGCGATGGGCTCGTCGACGGAGTACTCGGCGTACGGCCCCACCTACAACCCGTGGGACCTCACCCGCATCCCGGGCGGATCCGGTGGCGGCAGCGCCGCCGCGCTGGCCGCCTACGAGGCGCCACTCACCGTGGGCACCGACACCGGCGGCTCGATCCGCCAGCCGGGAGCCGTCACGGGTACGGTCGGGGCGAAGCCCACCTACGGCGGCACCTCCCGCTACGGGCTGGTCGCCTTCTCCTCCTCTTTGGACACTCCGGGGCCGTGTGCGCGTACGGTCGAGGACGCCGCCCTGCTCCACGCGGTGCTGGCCGGCCACGACCCGCGCGACTCCACCTCGATCCCGCAGCCGGTGCCCGACGTGGTCGGTGCCGCCCGGCAGGGCGCGACCGGCGACCTGACCGGAGTGCGGCTGGGGCTGGTGCGCGAGTTCGGCGCCGAGGGGGCGGAGCCGGGCGTGGCGGCCGCCTTCCGCGACGGGCTCGACGCGCTCACCAAGCTCGGTGCCGAGGTCGTCGAGATCTCGTGCCCCCACTTCCAGTACGCGCTGCCCGCCTACTACCTGATCGCGCCGAGCGAGTGCTCCTCCAACCTGGCGCGCTTCGACGGCGTCCGCTACGGCCTGCGGGTCGGCGACGACGGCGCCAAGGCGCTCGAGGAGGTCATGTCGCTCACCCGCGAGGCCGGCTTCGGTCCGGAGGTGAAGCGGCGGGTCATCATCGGCACGTACGCGCTCTCCAGCGGCTACTACGACGCCTACTATGGGCAGGCGCAGAAGGTGCGCACGCTGATCACGCGGGACTTCACGGCCGCCTTCGAGCAGGTCGACGTGCTGGTCTCGCCGACCACGCCGTTTGTCGCCTTCCCGCTCGGCTCGCGCACCGCCGACCCCTACCAGATGTACCTGGCCGACCTCTTCACGATCCCGGTCAACCTGTACGGCGGCCCGGCCATCTCCGTCCCCTGTGGACTGTCGGAGGGGCTGCCGGTGGGCTTCCAGGTGATGGCCCCGACGCTCGCCGACGACCGGATGTACCGGGTCGCGGCGGCGCTGGAGTCCGCGGTCGGCACGCTGACTCCCAGGGAGCTGTCATGACCGTCACCCTTCCGACCTACGAAGACGTCGTCGCCCGCTACGAGCCGGTGATCGGCCTGGAGACGCACGTCGAGCTGGGCACGAAGACGAAGATGTTCTGCGGCTGCCCGATCGACTTCGGCGGCCAGCCCAACACGCGGATCTGCCCGGTGTGCCTGGGGCTGCCCGGCTCGCTGCCGGTGGCCAACCGGGCGGCGATCGAGGCCACCATCCGCATCGGCCTCGCGCTCAACTGCACGATCGCCACCTGGTCGCGCTTCGCCCGGAAAAACTACTTCTATCCGGACATGCCGAAGAACTACCAGATCAGCCAGTACGACGAGCCGCTGTGCGTTGACGGCTGGCTCGACGTCGAGGTCGAGGGCGAGATCGTGCGGATCGGCATCGAGCGCGTCCACCTTGAGGAAGACACCGGCAAGACGCAGCACGTGGGCGGCGCGACCGGGCGCATCCACGGCGCGACCGAGTCGCTGGTCGACTACAACCGCGCCGGCATCCCGCTGGTCGAGATCGTCACCAAGCCGGTCCCCGGCACGGGCGCGCTGGCCCCGATCGTGGCGCGGGCGTACGTCACCGAGCTGCGTGACGTGATCCGCTCGCTCGGCGTCTCCGACGTGCGGATGGAGCAGGGTTCGCTGCGCTGCGACGTCAACACCTCGCTGATGGCCGTCGGCTCGACCGAGTGGGGCACGCGCACCGAGACGAAGAACGTCAACTCGCTCCGCTCGGTCGAGCGGGCCGTACGCGCCGAGATGCTCCGCCAGGCCGCGGTCCTCGACGGTGGTGGCCGGATCACGCAGGAGACCCGCCACTTCCACGAGGACACCGGCGACACCACGTCCGGGCGCTCCAAGGAGACGGCGACCGACTACCGGTACTTCCCCGAGCCCGACCTGGTGCCGCTCGCTCCAGACCCCGCCTGGGTCGCCACTCTGAAGGATTCGCTGCCGGAGCTGCCGCGCGTGCACCGCAAGCGGCTCCAGACCGAGTGGGGCCTTTCCGACCTCGACATGCAGTCGGTGGTCAACGCCGGCGCGGTCGAGCTGATCGAGCAGACGGTGGCGGCCGGCGCGTCGCCCGACGGCGCCCGCAAGTGGTGGCTGGGCGAGCTGGCCCGGCGCGCCAACGAGGCCGGCATCGAGTTGATCGAGGTGGGCGCCACGCCCGCGCAGGTCGCCGAGCTCCAGCGCCTGGTCGACGAGGGCAAGCTCAACGACAAGCTGGCCCGTACCGTGCTGGAGGGCGTGATCGCGGGCGAGGGTTCGCCGACCGAGATCATGACCGCTCGCGGCCTCGAGGTCGTGTCGGACACCGGCGCGCTGACGGCCGCCGTCGACGAGGCGATCGCCGCCAACCCCGACGTGGCCGCCAAGATCCGCGAAGGCAAGGTGGCGGCGGCGGGCGTGCTGGTCGGCGCGGTCATGAAGGCCACGCGTGGCCAGGCCGACGCCAAGACCGTCCGCGAGCTGATCATCTCCCGCCTGTCCTGACGCGCGCTGTCCGCTCGCCGCACGCGCCCCGCGCGCGGCGAGCGGGGCTCAGCGGGTCGGGGTCGGGGCGGGGCGCTGGCCCTCGGCCGGCGCCACCTGCTCGTCCTCGATGACCTTCCGCTCCAGCGTCACCTGCGACTGGCCGGTGCCGCCCACCTTGATGTCGTCGTACGCCTGGAGCGCCCGGGTCTCGCTGTCGAAGTACAGCACCGACATCACCAGCGGCTGCGGCTCCTCCTTCTCCAGGCCGCGCAGCCCGGCGCCGCCGGTCGAGCCCTCCACCATCAGGCGCGTGGCCATCTGGCCGGGCACCTGGTCGAGCGTGCGTACGTCGCGGGAGTGCGTGTGCCCGGCCAGTACGAGCGGGCAGGTGCCGGAGAGCGCGCCGGCCGAGGCGGGGTCGTGTACGAGCGCGATGTCGACCGGCTGCCCCGAGCCGCGGATCGTGGCGGCCAACTGCTCGCCCGCGCCGATGACCTGCTCGATGGTCTGCTTGGAGGCGCCGGAGCCGGCCGGTGAGGTCGCCTTGTCGGGCGTGAACCGCGGGTCGCCGATGCCGGCGATGGTGAGGCCGGCCACGTTGGTGATCGAGTTGTCGAGCACGATCGCGTTGCGCTGGCGGGCCACGGCGGCGCCGGTGGCGGCCGAGTCGTGGTTGCCCCGGATGAAGACGTACGGCACCTTGAGCAGGCCGATCGAGGCGACGTACGACGCCTCCGGCTCGCTGCCCCAGTCGGTGATGTCGCCCGTGTCGATCACCGCCTCGATGCCGAACTGCTCCACGACGGTGCGCATCATCGGCCACGTGGTGGGGTTGAGGTGCAGGTCGGAGACGTGCAGGACGCGGGTCGTGCCCTCCGCGGGCTGGTACACGGGCAGGGTGGAGACCGTGGTGTAGATGCGGCTGACGTTGGCGACGAGCTGCTGGAGCTGCTCGGCGTACTTTCCGTAGTCGTTGGCGATCTGGCGCGCGTCACCGACCACGGCCGGCGCGTTGACCAGCAGGCCCTCGTAGCGCGGCTCCTCGATCGAGTCGGGATGGATGGTGGCGATCGCGCTGCCCAGGCTTCCCCCGACGATGGCCAGCGCCAGCACGCCCGACCAGGCGACCCGGCGGACGTTCCGGAAGACCAGCGCGGCCAGTGCCATGGCGAAGAGCACGGAGACCCCGACCGTGCGCATGGCCAGCTGGATGAGGCCCTGCCGGACGTCCGTGACGGCGGTCTGGCTGGCCCGCGTGATGCCCGCCGGGTCGTCGATCAGCGCCTCGGTGCGCCCGGGGTCGAGCGCGCCGAGGCTCACGTTCAGGTGGACGGGGCCGTCGTGGCTGTTCAGGTGGAGCGAGCCAAGAGGGGGGATCGCCACCTCGGTGTCGCCGACCAAGGACGGCATGATCGACATCTCGGCCCGGAACGGGCCGACGTCGGTCTCCGTCCGCGCGCCGAGGAGCACGCCCGCCACCACACCGACGACGGCCACCGCGAGGACGAGCAGTCCGAGCCCGATGCGGCGGGCGGCAGTCGACCGGAAAGCGGACGGAATGGGGCGAAGTGCGCCCACAAAGCGTCGCACCGCTGAAGCGATGCGACGGTCACTGTCCGTGCGCTCTTCCATCACAAGATTCTGCCGTGCCCGGCACCGCTAGTGCCAAAACCTGGCCCTAGCTTTTTCCAGCTCCGCCCCCCGAGAAGACCAGCCGGAGGATCCGGTCGTCTTCGGGCTTCGGCTCGCCGCGGCCGTCGTGGTTCGAGGTCGTCACCCAAAGTGAGCCGTCCGGCGCCGTGATCGCTGTCCGGAGGCGCCCGAACTGCTCGTTGAGCAGCGACCGCGGCTGCCCGAAGACGGTGCCGCCCTGAGTGAGCTCGACCGACCACAGCCGCTGCCCGCGCAGACAGGCGGCGATCAGCAGCCGCTCGACCACGGCCAGGCCGGAGCAGGACGCGTCGGCGGGCGACCAGACGACCATCGGATTGGTGTATTTGGGATCGTTTCCGCGCCCCTCCACCACCGGCCAGCCGTAGTTCTTGTTTGGCTGGATCTGGTTGATCTCGTCCCAGGTGCTCTGCCCGAACTCGGTCGCGTACATCCGCTTGCCCTGGTCCCAGGCGATGCCCTGCACGTTGCGGTGCCCGTAGGACCAGACCAGCGAGTTGGGGATCGGGTTGCCCGGGGCGGGCTTGCCGTCCGGCCGCATGCGCAGGATCTTGCCGCCCAGGTTGCCCGTGTCCTGCGCCAACCCGCGCTCGGAGGCGTCGCCGGTGGTGGCGTAGAGGAAGCCGTCGGGGCCGAAGGCCAGCCGCCCGCCGTTGTGGATGCCGGAGAGCGGGATGCCGGTCACGATCGGCACCGGACGCTGCCCCAGCGTGAGCTTGGCGATGCGGTTGTCGGTCTCGGTGGAGTAGTACACGAAGACGGTCTTGTCGTCGTCGTAGTCGGGGGAGACGGCGATGCCCATCAACCCGCCCTCACCCTCCGCGTGCACCTCGGGGAGGGTCTGGACGGTGGTGACCTTGAGCCCGTCGGTGCCGGACTCGGGGCCGACCTTGAGGATCTTGGCGGTGTCGCGCTCGGTGACCAGCGCGCCCCGGTCGGGCAGGAAGGCGATGCCCCAGGGCACGCGCAAGCCCTTGGCCACCACCGTCGCCGCGATCTCCTGGTCGTTGCCCGACGGCGGAGTGGCGGTCACGCTGGGCGTGGGAAACGTGGGCGGCTCGCCGGCCTCGTCGGGCTTGGGCGGGCCGAAGGTGCAACCGCCGACCGCCAGGGTCAGGGCCAGGGCGGCGACGGTGGCACGGTACGGGGGGCGCGCGTCCACCCGGCCAGGGTAGCCGCGTGCGCTGTGTGTGGAGGTGACCACGCGCAGGACGAGGCGGATGCCACGCGCGAGGTTCCGCTCAAGAGGGAAGTGCGCTGGGCGACCCACCCCCGCATCAGCAGGAAGCGGAGCAGCACGGGGCCGGCACGGCATGCGGCAGTGCCGGGGTCATGCGGGTCGAGGCCGCGGGGGAAGCTGGCGGGCGCTTGTCCGGCGGCTGTACCCCGGCCGTGCGCTGCCGTTACTGTCGTGAGCTGTGAAGATCTGGATCCCTCACGAGCAGGGCACGGGGTTGATCGGCGAGGTGCCGGCGGGCGTGACCGTGGAGGTGGCCGCGCGCCCCGACGCGCTCCCGTCCGACCTGGGGGGCGTGGAGTTCTGGGTCCCGCCCTTCCTCGCCCTCGCCGAGTCGGCGAGCCTGGCCGCCAAGATGCCCGACCTGCGCGTCGTGCAGCTCCTCTCGGCGGGCGCGGACGCCTGGGTCGGGCGGCTGCCCGAGGGCGTGTTGCTCTGCGACGCGCGGGGCGTCCACGACTCGCCGACCGCCGAGTGGGTGATGACGGCGATCCTGTCGTACGTGCGGGCGTTCCCCGCGTTCATCCGGGCGCAGGCGCGCGGCGAGTGGTCGTACGGCGAGCACGCGCCGACCGACGAGCTGGCCGGCAAGCGCGTGCTGATCGTGGGCGCGGGGTCGATCGGCGCGGCGCTCGCGGCCCGGCTGGCGCCTTTCGAGGTGTCGCTGACCCGGGTCGCCCGCACCGCCCGCCCGGACGAGGGCGTGCACAGTGTCGAGGAGCTGCCCGACCTCCTGCCGCACCACGACGTGGTGGTGCTGATCGTGCCGCTCACCGAGCAGACCCGGGGGATGGTCGACGCGCGCTTCCTCGCCGCGATGCCCGACGGCGCACTGCTGGTCAACGGCGCGCGGGGGCCGGTCGTGCAGACCGACGCGCTGGTCGCCGAGCTGGCCAGCGGGCGGATCGCGGCCGCCGCCGACGTCACCGAGCCCGAGCCGCTGCCCGCCGGTCATCCACTGTGGAACATGCCAAACTTCCTGCTCACCCCGCATGTGGGCGGCTCGGTGCGCGGGCTGCTGCCGCGGGCGTACCGGCTGGTGGGCGAGCAACTGCGCCGCTTCGTCGACGGCACGCCGCTGATCAACGAGGTGACCGACGGCTACTGATCCCGGTTGCCGGCCTCGGCGAGGCGGGGCAGGTCGCGGTCGCGTACGGAGGTGAGCGGCACGACCTGCCCGTCGGTCAGCCGGGCCAGCACTCGGCCTCGGTGGTCGGCGCCAAGCTCGCTGACCTCCGACCAGGGGATGCGGCGCTGGCCGAGCAGCGCGCGCACGCGCAGCCCGTCGGGGCTCACCTCGGTGCCGGCGCGCAGCGCCCAGGCCGCCACCAGGAGCGGCACGAGCAGCACGGGCAGGTAGTACCAGCCCGCGGTGGCCAGCGGCAGCGCCCCGATCAGGGCGATGAGGGCCGCGATCGCGATGGCGCCGTGCGGCCGGAAGCGGATGGTCACGCCACCGATCCTTGCACGGGTTACTTTCCGTCATACGGCGGGCATGGTGTGCCGCCATGGGCACCTTGCTAGCGATCGGCACGGGAAAGGGCCTCTTCTTCGCTTCCGATTTCCTCGCTTCCCGATTTCCTCGCTTCCCGATTTCCTCGCTTCCCGATGCTCGCCCATCCGTCGCGCGGTGGCGTGGTCTACAACTTCCCGCTGGTCCGCGACGCCGAGCGCTTCCCGGTCGACCACCGGTGCCGGGTCGTCCGCTCGCCCGACGCGGGCACGTCGTGGGAGCCGCTCACCGCGGGACTGCCCCCGGAGCCGTACTATCCCTCCGTGCTGCGGGACGCCATGTGCGCCGACGACGCCGATCCGGCGGGCGTCTACTTCGGCACTCGTTCCGGCGAGGTCTACGCCAGCCGCGACGAGGATGGGGAGGTGCGGATCCTTCCATCGGTCGCGGGAGGCTGACCTGCCGTCCGAAATCTTGGTTCGATACTGACCCGTAACCCGTGTGGCCGGCGTTTCGTTACCGGTCATAGGTGCGGTCTCGCCAAAAGCGGAGCCGCGCCGTCCCCCCTCACTCCCTCGTGAAGAGGACCCGGCAGTGACAGTGCCGTACAACCCTGGCGCCCGTACCCGGTTCGGTGCCGTCCCCACAGTGGACATCGCCGTGTTCGCCGCAGCCGCGGTGTGTCTGGCCGGCTCCATCGCCGGCCTCACCCCTCCCGCGTTCGGCCTTGTGGCCGGCGTGGGCGGGATCGCCGCGCTGGTGACCTACCGGCTGGTGCGACTCGCCCTGCACATCCACTCGACCCAGCACAGCTTCGGCCCGTGCCGCGGCGCCGGCTTCCTGGGCATGGGCGCGCTGGCCGGCGGGGTCACCGCGGTCGCGCTGCCCCAGGTCGACGGCGCGCACCAGGCGGCCGTGAGCGCGGTGGGGCTGGCCGCGGCCGTCGCGATGTACGTGCTCGGTGTCCTGCTCCTGCCCGGCGCCGCCACCAACATCGGCGTGCGCCTCCGCCGCGTCTGCGACGGCGTCAGCATCGGGATCAGCCTCGCCTTCACTGGCTGGCTCCTGCCGCCGCCCGGTGGCATGCCGCCGGCCGCACTGGCCGGGTTCCTCTTCGCGGTCGGCGGGCTCTCGATCGTCACGGTGACGGCGCTGCGCGCCGCCCGCTACCGCCGCGCCGCGCTGCTCTGCGGCGTCGGTGCCGGCGCCGCCGTGCTCGGCCTCGGGATTCAGACGATGATGATCGCGTACGGCGTGAGCCACCGCGGCCTCCTCCTCGCCGCCGCCCTGGTGGCGATCGGACCGGTGTTGGTGCTGCTCGGCGCCTACCGCGCGGACGCCGACGGCGAGCTGCCGCCGCCCAACGATCCCGAGACGCGCCTGTCCAGCTATCCGCTGCTGACCGTGCCCGCGCTGCTCGCCATGCTGGCCGCGCTCTACCACCTGATCACGGTCGGCGAGTTCGACCACACCGCGATCCTGCTCGGCCTCATGGTCATCCCCACCGTCGTGGTCCGCGAGATCATGGCCGCCGCCGACGTCCGCCGCTTCGCCCGCCGGCTCGTCGAGCAGGAGGCCCACTTCCGCTCGCTCGTGGCCGGCGCCAACGACCTCATCATGGTGGTCAGCGAAGACCTCGTCGTGCGCTGGCAGTCGCCGGCCGCGGCCCGTCTCTTCGGCCTCTCCGACGCCGACGTGATCGGGCGGCCGTTCCCCGCGCTCATGCACCCCGAAGACGCGCCCGAGGTGACCTCGCTGCTCACCGCCGTACTCGCCGAGCGCCAGGCACCGGGTCGCCCGCCGCTGGTCGAGGCCCGCCTCCGCGACGGATACGGCGCCTGGCGCGACACCGAGTCCACAGTGGGCGACCAGCGCGACGTGCCCGAGGTGGCCGCGCTCGTCGTGCACGTACGCGACGTTGGCGAGCGCCGCCACCTCGAGCGCACGCTGCACCAGCTCGCCTTCACCGACCAGTTGACCGGCCTCGCCAACCGCCGTGAGCTGATGCGCACGATCGTCAGCCAGCGTCAGGTCGAGGGGCACACCGGCGCGCTGCTCGTCATCGACCTGCACGGCATGGCCGACGTCAACGAGGTGCGCGGCCGCGAGGTCGGCGACGTGGTGCTCGTCGAGGTCGGCCGCCGGCTGCGCACCGCCGTGGGCTCCGACGACCTGCCGGCCCGCCTGGCCGGTGACGAGTTCGCGGTGGTCACCGTCGAGGGGCCGGTCCTCGCGTACGCGCTCGGCACGCGCCTGCTCACCGTGCTCACGGAGCCCTACCAGTTGCCGGGCGCGATCGTGCACCTCAAGGTCAGCATCGGCCTGGCCGAGGTCTCCGGTGGCGACAGCGTCGACGACGTCCTCCGCCGTGCCGACCTCGCCCGCCGCCGCGCCCGCCAGCTTGGCCGCGACCGCATCGAGTGGTACGACGCCTACCTCGAAGAGCAGTTGGTCCGCCGCATGGACCTCGAACGCGAGCTGCCCGGCGCCGCCGCCCGTGGCGAGTTCGACCTGGTTTACCAGCCGGTCCTCTCGTTGCCCGACCGGCAGCCGGTCGGCGTCGAGGCGCTGCTGCGCTGGCGCAACAACGCGCTCGGCACGGTGCTCCCCAACGAGCTGCTGCCCGTCGCGGAAGACCTCGCGCTGCTCGAAGAGATCGGCCAGTGGGTGCTCACGCAGGCGGCCAGGCAGCTCGCCGCCTGGACCGTGCCCGGCCGCGACCTGTGGATGTCGATCAACGTCTCACCCCGCGAGCTGTCCGCCGCCGACTACGTCACGCGGCTCAAGGGCGCGCTCGCCGAGCACGGTGTCCCGCCCGAGCTCTTCGTGGTCGAGGTGGCCGAGTCCCGCCTCCCCACCGAGGCGGCGGCCGCGATGGTCAGCCAGCTCGCGGCGCTGCGGTCACTGGGCGTACGCACGGCCCTGGACGACTTCGGCGCCGGGCAGGCATCGTTGCAGCAGCTCCGCCGCCTCCCGGTCGACCTCCTGAAGATCGACGGCGCCATCATCGCCGCCCCGAGCGACCAACTCCCCGCCGACCTCCAGGGCCACAGCCGCCCACTGATCGACGTCGTGGCCGACCTCGGCCGCCGGCTGGGCGTGGAGATCATCGCCGAGGGCCTGGAGTCGATGACCCAGATCCGGCAGGCCCAGGAGGCGGGGTGCGGGCTGGGGCAGGGGTTCGCGCTCGCCCGTCCCGCGCCTGCGGAGCGCATCGAAGCCTTCCTGGAAGAACACCGCGCCCCGAGCAACTAGCGATCTTTTCGCGCTTTCCGTTGCGGTCGATTCCGGTGTGACAGAGGGGAGCTGCCGCGATGCCCGTCGTGCTCGCGGCCGTTGCTCCCGCGGCCTCATCCTCCGCGTCCCCACGATCGCGGCGCGCGCGACGCCGCCGACGTCGGCGTCGGTTCGGATTGCCCACCGGGCGGGCAGCCTCTGGATCGCTTGGGTTGATCGAGGGCGTGCCCGCGTGCTTTCGCGCGTGGCGAAGAGTTCACCTCTAGGGTCAACTGGTCGCCACGGACGGACCACCTCCCGACCCAGTCAGCCCGGACAAGGGGCTTTGTCGGGGACATAGCCCCTTGAGGCCGGTTTGAAGGGGCAGTGTCCCCGACAATCGCCCACACCTGCCGCCGGGTCCAGCGCGGCAACCACCGGGCCTGGCGTCCACGCCGAGAGTCGCGTATCCCGGCGTCCGGGGCAGGTTGGGTGCACCGGTGCGCCCAGCTCGACAGCTTCTCCAACCCGACACCAGGCCCCAGCGCGGCCCATACGCACTGCTTGGCAGCTTGAGCCCTCTGGCCGGAGGCTACCTGGCGGATGGCCATCCGGCTCGTTCGAGCTTCCTCAACCGCCTCATTGCCTCAAGCCCGGTGGGTTCGTGCCGTCTTCGCCATTCGCAGACACGCCTCGAGGGAAACGCCATGGCTGCTACGGAGCCCGTAACAGCCATAGCGTTCCGCTGACCCGAGAGAGATCGTCAGGCGGACTTGTAGCCCGGTATGGGGTAGGTGGCCAGCAGGTCGCGGACCTCGCCCGCGATCCGCTCGAGCGCCGCCTCGTCCTCCTTGATGGCGGCCGTCACCGCGTCGTCCATCCACGCGGCCACCTGCGGCATCTGCGCCTCGGTCAGGCCGCGCGTGGTCAGCGCCGGCGTGCCGAGCCGGATGCCGGAGGGGTCGAAGGGCTTGCGCGTGTCGAACGGCACCGTGTTGTAGTTGAGCTCGATGCCGGCCCGGTCGAGCGCCTTGGCCGCGGGCTTGCCGCCGATGCTCTTGCTGGTCAGGTCGGCGAGGATCAGGTGGTTGTCGGTGCCGCCCGAGATGAGGTCGAAGCCCCGCTCGACGAGGGCCGCGGCGAGTGCCTTGGCGTTGGCGACCACCTGGGCCGCGTACGCCGCGAACGGCGGCTGCGACGCCTCGTGCAGCGCGACCGCGATGCCCGCCGTGGTGTGGTTGTGCGGGCCGCCCTGGAGGCCGGGGAAGACGGCGCGGTCGATGGCGGTGGCGTGCTCGGCGGTCGACAGGATCATCGCGCCGCGCGGGCCGCGCAGGGTCTTGTGGGTCGTGGTGGTGATGACGTCGGCGTGCCCGACCGGAGTGGGGTGGGCGCCACCGGCGATGAGGCCGGCGATGTGGGCGATGTCGGCGGCGAGCACCGCGCCGACCTCACGGGCGATCTCGGCGAACGCGGCGAAGTCGATCGTGCGCGGGATCGCGGTGCCGCCGGCGAAGATGACCTTCGGGCGCTCGCGGCGGGCGAGGTCGCGCACCTCGTCGAAGTCGATGAGGCCGGTCTCGCGGGAGACCCCGTACGAAACGGAGTTGAACCACTTGCCGGTGGCGGAGACCGACCAGCCGTGGGTCAGGTGGCCGCCCATCGGCAGGGACATGCCCATGACCGTGTCGCCCGGCTGGAGGAACGCCAGGTAGACGGCGAGGTTGGCCGGGGAGCCGGAGTACGGCTGGACGTTGGCGTGCTCGGCACCGAAGAGCGCCTTGGCCCGCTCGATCGCGAGCGTCTCGATCGGGTCGACGAACTGCTGACCCTCGTAGTAGCGCTTGCCGGCGTAGCCCTCCGAGTACTTGTTGGTGAGCACCGTGCCGCTCGCCTCGAGCACCGCCGTGGAGACGTAGTTTTCCGAGGCGATCATGCGGAGCTTGTCGTGCTGCCGCTGGGCCTCACCCTCGACGAGGCGGGCCAGCTCCGGGTCGGCGGCGGTCAGGTGTGGGATCGGTGGCTCGTGCACAGCGACCTCCTGGCATGTCGACGATGACCGGCACCCAGGCGCGCGGTGCCGTGAATCGTGGTCGCTCCCCGGTGGTCTCTTCCACCTCAATGCGCCAGTCGCGAGTACCCCGTGATGTTAGCCCGTCGTGCGCGGAGACGCGGTACTCCCACGAGGAGTCAGGTGCGCGGTCTCATCCTGGTACGCCCCGATCTGCCGACCCTCGATCGCGGCGAGCAACTGCCGGGCGGCGTGGCCGCCGTACGCCGGGATGTCTCGCCCGATCGCGGTCAGCGGAGGGTGGGTGAGCTGGCACAGTGCGGAGTCGTCCCAGGCCACGATCGAGAGGTCACCGGGGACGGCGAGCCCCATCTCCTGCGCCACCGCGAGCCCCGCGATGGCCATCACGTCGTTGTCGTAGATGATCGCGGTGGGGCGGCCGGCGGTGCTGAGCAGGCGGCGCGTGGCGCGGGCGCCCTCCTCGCCGGTGTAGTCGGAGGGCACGCTCACCGACTGCTCCAGCCCCAGCCGCTCGCTGGCGTCGAGGAACGCCTGCTTGCGGATCTCGGTGTGCAGCAGGCCGGGCAGCCCGCCGATCCGGGCGATGCGGCGGTGGCCGAGCGCGACGAGGTACTCCATCGTCTCGACGAGCGCGGCGGCGTCGTCGGCCCACACGCTGGCCAGGCTGCCGGTGTGGCCGGGGCCGCCGATGACGACCGCGGGGAGTTGCAGCTCCTCCAGTACGGGCACGCGCCGGTCGTCGACCCGCAGGTCGCAGACAAAGACGCCGTCGACCCGTCGCTCGCCCCACCAGCGCCGGTACACCGCTATCTCCGCGTCCTGGTCGGCGACGACCTGGAGGGTCAGCGCGTACGAGCGGGCCGACAGCTCCGCCTCCACGCCACTGATCAGCTCCATGAAGAACGGCTCGATGCCGAGGATGCGCGCGGGGCGGCAGAGGGCCAGCCCGACCGCGTTGGCGGTGGCCCCGGAGAGCGCGCGGGCGGCGCTGTTGGGGTTGAAACCGATCTCCTGGGCGATCGCGATGATGCGCTGCCGGGTCGCCTCGGAGACACCGGGCTGCCCGTTGAGGGCATACGACACGGCGCCTTTCGAGACTCCGGCACGCCGTGCGATGTCCGCGATGGTGGGTCGCTTCACGCCGCCTCCTCACCGCGTGAGGAGCCGCCGCTCGCGCAAGCCGCCGAGCCCGGTGGCTCAATCGCAAGCTCGCTCACGTGGCGCTCCTTAGTAACAAGCGGTCTTACGCTACCTCGTGGCCAGCGGAAACGGGCCAGTCGCCGAACGCTTGTCCGGTTAAGTTCCTTTCCGTTAGCGGACGATCAAGCCGTTAACACGCCATTGACACTCTGTGGGACCGGCCGTACCGTGTGCCTACTCAACCGGTTCAGTCAATACTTATCGATGCTGTGGCGCTAGTCATATGGAGGCAGACATGCGTACGCGATTGGCGGTCGTCACGGCCGCGGCCGCGATGACCGCACTCGTGGCCGGCTGCACCACCTCCGGCGGCAGCGACGAGCCGGCCCAGGACGCCGAGGGGCCGGCGACCCTCACCTTCTGGAACACCGGCTCCGACGAGCACGCGGCGGCGCTCCAGGCGGTCGCGGACGTCTACAAGCAATCCCACCCCGACGTGACGATCAAGGTCCAGGCGCTCTCCTGGGACGACGGCCATGCCAAGGTGCTCACCGCCGCCACCTCCAAGACCGGGCCGGACATCATCTCCGGCGGCATGTCGTGGGGCATCGAGTTCGGCGAGCTGGGCGGCATGATCGACCTCAACACGCACGACATCGGCAGCATCAAGCAGCAGACCCGCCCCGAGGTGCTCAAGGCGATCACCTCCTCCGACGGCGCGGTATACGGCGTCTCCTTCGACAACGCGTTCTACCTGCTCTTCTACCGCCCCGACCTGCTGCAGAAGGCTGGGCTGAGCGGCCCGCCGAAGACGTGGGAGGACCTCACCGCCGCGATCACCAAGCTCAAGGCGGCCGGTGTGAAGACCCCGCTGGTGGAAAACTGGAACACCTTCGAGTGGCTGCCCTGGTTCAACTGGCTGAAGCAGGCCGGCGGCTCGCTCTACGCCGACGACTGCTCTAAGGCCACGATCGACAGCGACCAGGCCGTGCTCGCCACCACCACGTGGGCCGACCAGTTCCGCGAGCACGGTGTGCCGAAGGCGGCCACCGACTCGGCCGCCGGCATGGCCAACGGCGAGGTCGCGATGGCGATCGACGGCTCGTGGGTGGCCAACGCGATCGACACCACGCATCCGCAGCTCAAGGGGAAGTGGCAGGTCGCAGCGCTGCCGACCGGTCCGGCGGGCGCCGGCACGTTCGTCGGCGGCCGGATCATCGGCGTGATGTCGTATACCAAGTACCCGAAGGCGGCGGCCGACTTCATCAAGTGGACGTACACCGACGAGGCCATCCAGCTGCTCCAGAAGGAGGTCTACAACCGGGCCGGTGAGCTGTGGCTCTCGCCCCGGTCGGACCAGCTCAACACGCTCAACACGACCGACAACGTCAAGCAGACGCTCGCGACCACCATGGAGACGGTCAGCGGCCCGCCCAACTGCAAGGGCTGGGAGGTCAGCCAGGCCGAGGTGACCAAGAAGCTCCAGTCGGTCGTCAACGACAACGTCGATCCGAAGAAGGCGCTCTCCGAGGCCGCGACGATCATGAACAACAACCTCAAGTAGATGGCCACGCCGACCACCACCGCGCCGGCGCCGGGGGCGCCGGCCGCGGGGGGCCAGGGTCCTGGTCGGGTACGCCGGGCGAAGCGCTCGCCCGAACTGCGGCGCATGCGGCTGCGGCGAGCGCTTCCCGGGTACGTGATGCTGCTCCCGTTCGCGGTGCTGTTCATCGGTTTCCTCGTGTGGCCCCTGCTCAACTCGCTGTACTTCGCGTTCACCAACTACAACGGGGTCAAGCCGCCGTCCTTCCTGGGCATCGACAACTTCCAGCGGCTGTGGTTCGAGGACGAGCGCTTCCGCCAGGCGCTCGCCAACTCGTTCGTCTACGTCGCCGCCGCGGTCACGCTCACCACCGTGCTCGCGCTGACGCTGGCGGTCGCCTTCCAGGGCACGAGCTGGCGCGATCGCATCATGCGTACGCTCTTCTTCCTGCCCGCCGTCACCTCCACCATCGCGGTCGCGCTGATCTGGCGCTGGATCTTCACCGTGGAAGACTTCGGCCTCGCCAACACGGTGGTCGGCTGGGTCGGCGTGGAGCCCGTGCAGTGGCTCGCCACACCGGCGCTGACGATCCCGATCCTGGTGGTGATGGCGGTCTGGGGCGGCTGCGGATATGGCATGGTCATCTTCGTGGCCGGGCTCAACGCGATCCCGGAGGAGCACTACGAGTCGGCGCGGCTCGACGGGGCCAACGCGTGGCAGCAGTTCTGGTACATCACGCTGCCCCAGCTCAAGCCGGTCACCACGTACGTGGTGATCACCAGCCTCATCTCCGCGTTCCAGGTCTTCGAGGCGGTCTACATCGTCTTCCGGGGCGTGAGCAGCGTGGGCGGCGTGCAGGACAGCGGCCTGATGCTGGTGCCCTACCTCTACGACATGGGCTTCACGAAGTTCCAGCTCGGGTACGCCTCGGCGATCGCCTGGTCGCTCTTCATCATCATCTTCATCGTGAGCATGATCCAGCTCCGGGTCACCAAGGCGCTGAGGGAGCTGTGATGCGACGCAACCTGTGGCCCGCGCTCGGCCGCATCCCGCTGTACCTCTTCGGCCTCACCATGCTGGTGCCCTTCTACTGGATGCTCACCGCCGCCTTCAAGCCGGTGCCCGAGCTGACCAGGAATCCGCCCAGCTTCGTGCCGCACGACCCGACGCTGGACGCGTTCTACGACGCCAGGTACACGCCGGAGCAGCGAGGGGAGCAGGTCGTCGCGGGGCTCTTCCAGCGCTTCGTCGACGTGCCGGGCGGCTTCGGGCGATTCATGTTCAACAGCCTCTTCGTCGCGTCCACCATCACGGTCGTGTCGCTGCTGCTCGCCGCGCTCGCCGCGTACGCGCTGACCAAGATGGACCTGCCCGGAAAGCGGGTCATCTTCGTGGTCATCGTGGCCTCGATGATGGTGCCCTGGCAGGTCAGCCTCATCCCCAACTACCTGATCGTGCGCAACCTGGGCTGGCTCAACAGCTACGAGGGATACATCATCCCCGCGCTCGCCAAGGCGTTCGTCGTCTTCTTCCTGGTGCAGTACATGCGCTCGATCCCCGACGACCTGGTGCACGCCGCGCGGGTCGACGGCGCGGGCGAGTGGCGGATCTGGTGGCGAGTGGTGATGCCGCTGATGCGGCCGGCGCTCGCGGCGATGGCCATCTTCGTGGTGCTCGCCGAGTGGAACAACTTCCTGTGGCCGCTCATCATCGTGCAGAGCGACAACATGGCCAACCTCCCGGTCGCGCTCTCCCGGCTCAACGCGTCCAACGCCTACAACCCACAACACTTCGCGGTCATCATGGCCGCGTCGTTGCTCACCTCTCTGCCCACAGTCATCGTCTTTCTCATCTTCCAGAAGCACTTCACCAGGGGCATCGCGCTCTCCGGGATCAAGGGGTAGGTACATGACCGAGCGAAGCGAGGGAATCATCAGGCTCAGTGCGTCTTGTGCCTCATGCCCGCCCGCGGTGAAGCGAGGACGGGCATGAGTGTTTTTCGACCGCTGCACGACGGTTGGACGGTGGCCCCGGCCGCCGGACCGGCGGTGCCGGCTGACTTTCCGGTCAGTCAGGTGCCGGCGGCCGTGCCCGGGTGCGTCCACACCGACCTGCTGGCAGCCGGCCGCATACCCGACCCGTACCTGGACGACAACGAGACCGCGCTGGGCTGGATCGGCCACGCCGACTGGGTCTACGAGACCGCGTTCGAATGGGACGCCACCAGCCGGTCCCGCGTCGACCTCGCCTGCGCCGGCCTGGACACCGTCGCCACGGTCTTCCTCAACGGCGCCGAACTGGGCACCACCGCCAACATGCACCGCTCCTACCGCTTCGACGCGCGCCCGCACCTGCGCACCGGCGAAAACCGGCTGCGCGTCCACTTCGGATCGGCGTACCGGTACGCCGAGGAGGTGCGGGCCGGGCTCGGCGACCGGCCCAACGCATACCCCGACCCGTTCAACTTCGTCCGCAAGATGGCCTGCAACTTCGGCTGGGACTGGGGGCCCAACGTCGTCACCGCGGGCATCTGGCAGCCGATCGGCCTGCACAGCTGGGACACCGCGCGGCTGGCCGCCGTCCGTCCACTGGCGACGGTGGCGGACGGGGTCGGGCGGGTCGCCGTACACGTCGAGGTCGAGCGTGAGTCCGACGAGCCGCTCTCGGTGAGCGCGGCGGTCACGGGCTTCCGGGCGGAAACCACCATCGCGCCGGGGGAGCGCACGGCCGTGGTGACGGTCGAGGTCCGCGACCCTGAGCTGTGGTGGCCGAGGGGGTACGGCGAGCAGGTCCGCCACCTCCTCGACGTGACCCTCCGCTCGGCGGGAGGCGACGCGGTGGACACCTGGCAGCGGCGGATCGGCTTCCGCTCGGTGCGCCTCGACACCACCGCCGACGCGCACGGCACGCCCTTCACGCTCGTGGTCAACGGGGTGCCGGTCTTCGCCCGCGGGGTCAACTGGATCCCCGACGACACGTTCGTGACCCGGATGACCCGCGAGCGCTACGCGGAGCGGTTCGCCCAGGCCATCGCCGCCAACGTCAACCTGCTGCGCGTGTGGGGCGGCGGCCGGTACGAGTCGGAGGAGTTCTACGATCTCGCGGACGAACTTGGGCTCCTCGTCGCGCAGGACTTCCTCTTCGCCTGCGCCGCATACCCCGAGGAGGAGCCGATCGCGAGTGAAGTGGTGGCCGAGGCGCGCGAACAGGTCGCTCGGCTCGCCAGCCATCCGAGCCTGGTCGCCTGGTTCGGCAGCAACGAGAACATCTGGGGTTTTCACGACTGGGGCTGGCCGGAGCGGCTGGCGGGGCGCACCTGGGGCGAGGGCTACTACCTGGAGGTGCTGCCGGCCATCGTCGCCGAGCTGGACCCCACGCGGCCGTACTGGCCGAGCAGCCCGTACTCCGGCCCTTCCCGGCACCCCAACGAGCCGGCGCACGGCAGCATGCACATCTGGGACGTGTGGAACGAGAAGGACTACGTCCACTACCGCGACTACCGCCCGCGGTTCGTGGCGGAGTTCGGCTACCAGGGTCCCCCGGTGTACGCCACGCTGCGCCGCGCGATCAGCGACGAGCCGCTGGCGCACGACTCGCCGGGGATGCTCCACCACCAGAAGGCGATCGACGGCGACGCCAAGCTCCAACGTGGACTCGACGCGCACCTGCCCGCGCCCCACGACTTCGACGACTGGCACTACCTGACCCAGGTCAACCAGGCCCGCGCGGTGGCCGTTGGCGTCGAGCACTTCCGGTCGCTCCGTCCACTGTGCATGGGCACGGTCGTATGGCAGCTCAACGACTGCTGGCCGGTCACCTCGTGGGCGGCGATCGACGGCGACGGGCGGCGCAAGCCACTGTGGTATTCGCTGCGCCGTGCGTACGCCGACCGCCTCCTCACCATCCAGCCGCGCGACGGCGAGCTGGTGCTCGTGGCGGTCAACGACGGCGCCGAGCCGTGGCAGGGCACAGCCGCCGTGACCCGCCTGGCCGTCACCGGGGAGGGGCGCGCGAAGACCGCGATCGAGCTGGACGTGCCACCGCGCCGCGCGGTGACGCTTCCGCTCCCCGGCGACGTGGCCGGCAGCGAAGACCCCAGCCGCGAACTGGTGCTGGCCGACGCGGACGGCCTGCGGGCGTGGTGGTTCTTCGCCGAGGACAAGGACATCGCCTACCCCGCGCCGGAGTACGAGGCGACGGCCGAGCCGCTCTCCGACGGCTGGCGGGTCACCGTGCGCGCCGGCACGATCCTGCGTGACCTCGCCCTGTTTCCCGATCGGCTGGACCCGTCCGCCTCCGTCGACGAGCTGATGGTCACGCTGCTGCCGGGGGAGTCGGCGACGTTCACGGTGACCGCCCGCCCCGACCTCGACCCCGCTGCGCTGACCGCCCGCCCGGTGCTGAGGTGCGTCAACGACGTACAGCCCCAGACTCCCGGGAGTACCTCATGAGATTACGAACCCTCCTCACCGCGCTCGTCGCCCTCGCCGTCGTCGCTCCCGCCGCACCGGCCGTCGCCGCACCGTCCACGAAGGACGGCTTCGTCGTGCGGCACGGCGCCGAGCTGAAGCTCGACGGCAAGAAGTTCCGCTTCGGCGGGACCAACAATGTCGTGCGACGCGGCGGCGCTGGCCGACGTGCGCGAGATCTACGTCTGGGCACACCCCGGCGAGTTCGACATCGACAACGTACGCGCCGAATGACCCACCTCCCCTGGCCCTCGCTCCGGCGGGTGCCAGGGGTCGGGCGTGGTCAGGGGACCAGGCGGTATGCGCCGTCGCTGGCGGAGGTGGCCATCGAGGCGTACGCGCGCAGCGCCGCCGACACCGGGCGATCCCGGTCGACCGGCGTGTACGGCTTGTCACGCTTTTCCTGGGCCACCTTGCGGGCGTCGAGCACCTCGTCCGGCACGTTGAGCACCAGCGAGCGACCCGGGATGTCGATCACGATCTCGTCGCCGTCTTCGACCAGCGCGATCAGGCCGCCGCCGGCCGCCTCGGGGGAGACGTGCCCGATGGAGAGGCCGGAGGTGCCGCCGGAGAAGCGGCCGTCGGTGATCAGCGCGCAGGCGCGGCCCAGGCCCCGGCCCTTGAGGAACGAGGTCGGGTAGAGCATCTCCTGCATGCCCGGCCCGCCCTTGGGCCCCTCGTACCGGATGACCACCACGTCGCCGGCCTGGACCAGCTTGTTGAGGATGCCGTCGACCGCCGCCTCCTGCGACTCGAAGACGCGTGCCGGCCCGCTGAACCGCCACACCTCCTCGGGGACGCCGGCGGTCTTGACCACGCAGCCGTCCGGCGCGAGGTTGCCGTGCAGGATGGCGAGCCCGCCGTCGGCCGTGTAGGCGTGTGCCTTGTCGCGGATGCAGCCCTCGGCCGCGTCGAGGTCGAGGCGGTCCCACCGGTTTTCCGTGGAGAACGGCTGCGTGGTGCGCACCCCGCCGGGCGCCGCGTGGAAGAGCTCGATCGCCTCGGGCGTGGCCGTGCCGCCGCGCACGTCCCAGTCGGCGAGCCAGGTGTCGAGCGAGGTGGCGTGCACCGCGCGCACGTCACGGTGGAGCAGGCCGGCCCGGTCGAGCTCGCCGAGGATGGCGGGGATGCCACCGGCCCGGTGGACGTCCTCCATGTGGTACTTGGGGGAGTTGGGCGCGACCTTGGACAGGCAGGGCACGCGGCGGGAGATCGCGTCGATGTCGGCGACGCCGAAGTCGAGCTCCGCCTCGCGGGCCGCCGCCAGCAGGTGCAGCACGGTGTTGGTGGAGCCGCCCATCGCCACGTCGAGCGCGACCGCGTTTTCGAACGCGCTCGACGACGCGATCGACCGGGGCAGCACCGAGGCGTCGTCGCCCTCGTACCACTGCTTGGCGATGTCGACGACAAGCTTGCCGGCCTGCTCGAAGAGCGCGCGGCGCGCGGCGTGGGTCGCCAGGGTCGAGCCGTTGCCCGGGAGGGCCAGGCCGATGGCCTCGGTGAGGCAGTTCATCGAGTTGGCGGTGAACATGCCGGAGCACGAGCCGCAGGTGGGGCAGGCGGAGCGCTCGATCCCGCCGAGCTGCTCGTCGGTGACCGCGTCGTTGGACGAGGCGATCATCGCGTCGATCAGGTCGATCTTGTCGTGGACGATGCCCTCGATGGCGACCGTCTTGCCGGCCTCCATGGGGCCGCCGGAGACGAAGACCGTGGGGATGTTGAGCCGCATCGCGGCGATCAGCATGCCCGGCGTGATCTTGTCGCAGTTGGAGATGCAGACGAGCGCGTCGGCGCAGTGCGCGTTGACCATGTACTCGACCGCGTCGGCGATCAGCTCGCGGCTGGGCAGCGAGTAGAGCATCCCGCCGTGGCCCATCGCGATGCCGTCGTCGACCGCGATCGTGTTGAACTCGCGCCCGACGCCGCCGGCCTCGGCCACCGCGTCGGCGACCAGGCCGCCGAGGTCTTTGAGGTGCACATGCCCGGGTACGAACTGGGTGAAGCTGTTGGCGATCGCGACGATCGGCTTGCCGAAGTCGTCGTCAGTCATGCCGGTGGCGCGCCACAGGGCGCGGGCGCCGGCCATGGTGCGACCATGCGTGGAGGTCTTCGACCGCAGCTCAGGCATGAAACCAGTCTGTCACGTTTCAATATTCGGGATCAGCCGGACGGGGCATTGCTGCCTACCCCGTCTGTTTAGGCGCTTCGTGCCAATCCGTCGCGGGTCGCACAAGCAGTCCCCCATGGCCCGCGGATATCCGGCAGCATGGGTTCGTGCCCCTCCCCTCGGTGGTGGCGGCCGTCGCGACGGCGGGCGTGGTCTTCGTGCTCGCCTGTGTCGTGCGCCTGGCCGCGTCGGCGCGAGCGCGCGCCGGTGCGACCCGTCATGCCCACCGGCTGCTCGCCGCGGGGGCGGCGGCCGGAGCGCTGACCACCGCCGGGGGCATCGCGGGCAGCCTGGCGGTGCGCGAGCACGTGGTGCACGAGCGCTCCGACCTGACCTCGCTGGGCGGCCTGCTCGCGACCGGCGTCGGGGTGAGTGGCGTGCTGCTGCTGGCCGGCCTCCTGGCGCTCCCGGGGGCGGCGCCCTCGGTGCGCGGCGCGTTGCGCTACCTGCTCGACGGCTTCGTGATCGCCGCGGCGGTGTGGTTCGTCTGCTGGGTGGCGGTCACCGAGCCGACCCGTTTGCTCGGCGACAGCACGCCGCTGTGGTGCGAGCCGGTGCTCGTCCCGGCGGCGATCGCCGCGCTGACGCTCGGCGTCGCCGTGATCATCGTGATCCGCGCGCCGCGCCCGCGTGGGCCGATCGTGTGGGTCGGTGCCGGCGTGACGCTGGCGACGGTGGCCGGCATCGGCGTCGCCGGCGGCGTCTGCAAGGGTCAGCCACTGTTCGCCGACCTCAGCGCGGTCGTGCTGTCGGCCGCGTTCGGCGTCGTGGCGTTCGCCGCCCGCCGCACCGACCGGCCGTCCGCCCCGCGCGTGCCGGAGGGCGACGACAGCCCGGCGGTCGACGACGAGCTGAGCCGCCGGGGCAGCGCCTACGCGTTCCTGCCGATGGCCGCGATGGCCGCCTCGGCGATCTACCACCTGGGTCGCGGCGGCACCTTCGACGTGGTCGGCATCGTGAGCGGCATCCTGGAGGGGTTCGCCCTCGTCGGCCGACAGTTCGTGGCGCTGCACGACGTCCGGGCCTACGCCGAGCGCCTGCGCGACCGGGAGGCGCACTTCCGCGAGCTGGCCCACACCGACCCGCTCACCGGCCTGGCCAATCGGCGTGGCCTGCTGAGCGCGCTGGAGGAGGAGCAGGCGGCCGGCGCCCGGGCGGTGCTGCTCGCGCTCGACCTCGACGGCTTCAAAAACGTCAACGACATGCGCGGCCACGACGTCGGCGACGCGGTGCTGGTCGAGGTGGGGCAGCGCCTCCGGATGAATCTGCGGCCCGGCGACGTGGCCGCCCGCCTCGGCGGCGACGAGTTCGCGGTGCTGATGTGGGCGCGCCCCGAGGAGGCCAAGCGGGCGGCCGCCCGGCTGCTCGGCGTGCTCGGCGGGCCATACGAGCAGGCGAGCGGCACCGTCTTCCTCTCGGTCAGCATCGGGCTGGCCAGTTGCGAGAGCGTGCCCGACGTCACCACGCTGCTGCGCAACGCCGACATCGCCCTGCGCTGGGCCAAGTCACACGGGAAAAACCGGGTCGAGCTCTACGACGTGGCCTACGACGTGAAGCTGCGCCGCCGCACCGAGCTGGAGCACGAGCTGCGCGGCGCGATCGACCGTGACGAGCTGCACCTGCAATACCAGCCAGTGGTCGTGCTGCCCGACGTGCGGCCGGTCGGCGCCGAGGCGCTGTTGCGGTGGCAGCATCCCCGGCTCGGCAAGGTCGGGCCCGACGAGTTCATCCCGCTCGCCGAGGAGTGCGGGATGATCAACAGGCTCGGCGCCTGGGTCCTGCACCAGGCCTGCCACCAGCTCTCCCGGTGGCTGGCCGAGGGGCACGACGTGTGGGTCTCGGTCAACGTCTCACCTCGTGAGCTGCACGCCAGCGGTTACGTCGATCAGGTGAAAGACGCGCTGCGGGCACACCACGTGCCGGCCCAGCGGCTCGTGCTGGAGGTGACCGAGCACGCCGTCTCCACCGACGTCGAAGAGCTGATCCGCCGCCTGCGCGACCTGCGCGAGACCGGCGTGCGGATCGCGCTCGACGACTTCGGCGCCGGCTACTCCTCGCTGGGCCAGCTGCGCCGGCTGCCGGTCGACATCCTGAAGATCGACCACTCGCTGGTGGTGCGGCAGATGGTCCGGGTCGTGGTCGAGCTGGGGCACCAGTTCGGCCTGGAGGTGATCGCCGAGGGGATCGGCGAGCAGGAGCAGATGGCGATGGTCGTCGAGGCGGGGTGCAAGCTGGGCCAGGGCTACCTGTCCGGCTGGCCGGTGCCGGCCGAGCACTTCGAGGCGCGCTTGGAGTCCGCCACGTCGCCCGCTCGAGTCGTGCCGGTGCCCCAACAGGAAACCGACCGACACCAAAATGCTGGGCCTACGCCACGCCGCGCCCACAATGTGAGAGCAGTTGACTCATCGCGTGAGATGCGTCAGGCTTAGCCACATGCCGACTTGGTCGTCTCGAGTACTTACCTGAGCGCACTCTCCCCGCTGGAGAGTGCGCTGGCCCCGTGCGTTCGCACGCGGGCCTTTTTTGTGCCTGACAGACGTAGCGTGTCTACAGGCCCAGTGCGCCCAAACAGACGCCGCGTGTCTACCGAAGCCATGTGTCCCGAGACCGCCGACCACGAGCCAGAAGGCTGAACGCCATGACGAGACCCACACCTGAGACCCTCGCCCACCGAGCACCGTCACCGGCGATGCTCGCCGCCGCGGCCAACGCCGCGCCGGCCGCTCCGTCCGCCCCCGCCAAGGTCTCCGGCGCGGTAAGCCTCGTCAAGTCGCTGGAGGCGCTCGGCGTCGAGGTGATGTTCGGCATCCCCGGCGGCACGATCCTGCCGGCGTACGACCCGATCTACGACTCGGCCATCCGGCACATCCTGGTCCGCCACGAGCAGGGCGCGGGTCACGCCGCCACCGGATACGCCCAGGCCACCGGCAAGGTCGGCGTCTGCGTCGCGACCTCCGGTCCGGGCGCGACCAACCTGGTCACCGCGATCGCCGACGCGTACATGGACTCGGTGCCGATCGTCGCGATCACCGGCCAGGTCTCGCGGGCGGCGATCGGCACGGATGCCTTCCAGGAGGCGGACATCCAGGGCATCACGCTGCCGATCACCAAGCACAACTACCTGGTGACCACGGCCGACGAGATCCCGCGGGTCCTGGCCGAGGCGTTCCACCTCGCCGCGACCGGGCGGCCCGGACCGGTCCTCGTCGACATCCCCAAGGACGTGCAGCAGGCCCAGACCACGTTCAGCTGGCCGCCGACGTTGGAGCTGCCCGGCTACCGGCCGACGCTGCACCCGCACGGCAAGCAGATCCGCGAGGCGGCCCGGCTGATGTCCTCGTCCCGCCGCCCGGTGCTGTACGTCGGCGGCGGCGTGCTCAAGGCCGGCGCCACCGAGAGCCTGCGCAAGCTCGCCGAGCTGACCGGCATCCCGGTCGTGACCACGCTTATGGCGCGTGGCGCGTTCCCCGACTCGCACCAGCAGCACCTGGGCATGCCCGGCATGCACGGCACGGTCGCCGCGGTGTACGCGCTCCAGAAGGCCGACCTGCTGGTCGCGCTCGGCGCGCGGTTCGACGACCGGGTGACCGGCAAGCTCGACTCGTTCGCGCCGGACGCGGCGGTCGTGCACGCCGACATCGACCCGGCCGAGATCGGCAAGAACCGCACCGCCGACGTGCCGATCGTGGGCGACGCGCGGCACGTCATCGACGAGCTGATCCAGGCCGTCTCGGCGGAGCGGGCGGCCGGGCGCGGCGGCGACCGCGCCGACTGGTGGGCTCAGCTCGACGACCTGCGCGAGCGCTACCCGCTGGGCTGGGACGACCCGACCGACGGCACGCTCGCTCCGCAGTACGTGATCAAGCGGCTGGGCGAGATCGCCGGCCCGGACGCGATCTACGTCGCCGGCGTGGGGCAGCACCAGATGTGGGCCTCCCAGTTCATCTCGTACGAGAAGCCGCACACCTGGCTCAACTCCGGCGGCGCAGGCACGATGGGCTACGCCGTCCCGGCCGCGATGGGCGCCAAGGTCGGCAAGCCGGAGACCACGGTGTGGGCGATCGACGGCGACGGCTGCTTCCAGATGACCAACCAGGAGTTGGCCACCTGCGCGCTGGAGGGCATCCCGGTCAAGATCGCCATCATCAACAACGGCAACCTCGGCATGGTGCGGCAGTGGCAGACGCTGTTCTACGGCGAGCGCTACTCCAACACCGACCTGGGGACCCACAAGCACCGCATCCCCGACTTCGTCAAGCTGGCCGAGGCGCTCGGCTGCATCGGCCTGCGCTGCGAGAGCGCGGACGACGTCGACAAGACCATCAAGGCCGCCATGGAGATCAACGACGCCCCCGTCGTGATCGACTTCGTGGTCGGCAAGGATGCGATGGTGTGGCCGATGGTGGCCGCCGGCACCAGCAATGACGAGATCATGTTCGCCCGCGACATGCGCCCGAGCTTCGACGAAGACGACCTGTGAGGCTGAGCTACCGATGACCAAGCACACGCTCTCCGTTCTCGTGGAGAACAAGCCGGGCATCCTGGCCCGCGTGGCCGGGCTGTTCGCTCGCCGCGGGTTCAACATCGACTCGCTGGCGGTCGGGGAGACCGAGCACCCCGAGGTGTCCCGGATGACCATCGTGGTCAACGCCGAGGAGTCCCCGCTGGAGCAGGTCACCAAGCAGCTCAACAAGCTGGTGCACGTCCTGAAGATCGTCGAGCTGGACCCGACCGTGGCCGTCCAGCGGGAGCTGCTCCTGGTGAAGGTCCGGGCCGACCGCCCGGTCCGCTCGCAGGTGCTCGAGACGGTCAACCTGTTCCGCGCGCGGGTCGTAGACGTCGCGCCGGACACGCTCACGATCGAGGCCACCGGCACGGCTGACAAACTCGACGCGCTGCTGCGCGACCTCGAACCGTACGGAATCAAGGAGATGGTGCAGTCCGGCATGGTGGCCATCGGGCGCGGCTCGCGTTCGATCACCACGGGTCCGGCGCTGCGCGCCGCCTGACATCGTTCGGCGGCCGCGGGCACCGCGGACGCCCGGAAACGAACCAAGAAAGGGAAGAAATGGCCGCTGAGGTCTTCTACGACGACGACGCCGACCTTGGGATCATCCAGGGGAAGAAGGTCGCCGTCATCGGGTACGGCAGCCAGGGTCACGCCCACGCGCTCTCCCTCCGGGACTCCGGTGTCGAGGTGCGGATCGGCCTGCCCGAGGGGTCGAAGAGCCGGCCTAAGGCGCAGGAGCAGGGCCTGACCGTCGGCACGCCCGCCGAGGTAAGCGCCTGGGCCGACGTCATCATGCTGCTCGCGCCGGACACCGCGCAGCGGAAGATCTACGCGGAGTCCATCGCGCCCAACCTCACCGCGGGCAAGGCGCTCTTCTTCGGGCACGGGCTCAACATCCGGTACGGGCTGATCGAGCCCCCGGCCGACATCGACGTGGCGATGGTCGCGCCGAAGGGCCCGGGTCACCTGGTCCGCCGCCAGTACGTGGACGGCAAGGGCGTACCGTGCCTCGTCGCCGTCGAGCAGGACGCGAGCGGCAACGCGCTCCCGCTGGCCCTCTCGTACGCCAAGGGCATCGGCGGCTCCCGGGCGGGCGTCATCAAGACGACGTTCAAGGAGGAGACGGAGACCGACCTCTTCGGCGAGCAGGCGGTGCTCTGCGGCGGCGCGGCGGCACTGGTGCAGACCGGCTTCGAGGTGCTCACCGAGGCCGGCTACGCGCCCGAGGTGGCCTACTTCGAGTGCCTCCACGAGCTGAAGCTGATCGTCGACCTCATGTACGAGGGCGGCATCGCCCGCATGCGCTACAGCGTCTCCGACACCGCCGAGTACGGCGACTACACCCGTGGCCCGCGCGTGATCGACGAGCGGACCAAGGAGGAGATGCGGCGCATCCTGGGCGAGGTCCAGGACGGCACCTTCGCTCGCGAGCTGATCGCCGAGGACGACGCCGGCCGCCCCAACTTCACCAAGTACCGCGAGCAGGGCGCCGCTCACCCGATCGAGGAGACCGGCAAGAAGCTGCGGGCGATGATGAGCTGGGTCGACCGCCCCATCACCGAGACGGCCTAGCCGTCCGGTTCCACCGCGTCACGCGAGGCGCCCTCCGGCCTGTCCGGGGGGCGCCTCGGTCACGGAACGGCCGAGACTGCGTTACCGGCACATTGCGTGCATGGAACTATTCCGAACGGCGCCGCTACCTTCCCCTCAATCTGTCTTCGCTTACGCGCGCTTAATCGCACCCTCAGGTACGGTCGATTCATGCGTCTGGAGCAACCGCACCGAACCGAGCGCTTCGGCGCCGTCCGGATCCACGAGCTTCAGCGCGTCATCGAGTTGGACTCGGGCGGGCAGCGCAGGGCTGACCAGGGCGGTTCGCATAGCCAACTGGTGCCGCCAGACGCCATGCGGGCGGTCGAGGAGGAATTGGTCGTCGTTATTCCTTGCATGAATGAGACACGCAGAGTAATTGAGGGCGTGCTCTCTGGAATTCCGCACGACTGCCTCATCGTTCTCGTCAGTAACAGCGCGCGACAGCCGATCGATCGGTACGAGATTGAGGTGCAGAGCCTCGAGCAGTTCTGCCGCTCGGCGGAGCGTCCGGCGATGGCGATCCACCAGCGCGATCCCGGCCTCGCCGCGGCGATCAAGGCGGCTGGCCTTCCCGAGCTCATCGACGACGAGGGTCTGGTGCGCACCGGCAAGGGCGAGGCCATGCTGATCGGCATGGCGATGGCCGCGATGACCGGCCGGCGCTACCTCGGCTACGTCGACGCCGACAACTACGTACCCGGCGCGGTCAACGAGTACTGCAAGGCGTACGCGGCCGGCCTGCACCTGGCCTCCGCCGACAGCCCGTACTCGATGGTCCGGATCTCCTGGCACTCCAAGCCCAAGCTGCGCGACGGACGCCTCTTCTTCAGCCGGCGGGGGCGTAGTTCCGAGGTCACCAACATGTTCCTCAACCGCCTCGTCGCCGAGTACTCCGGCTTCGGCACCGAGGTGATCGCCACCGGCAACGCCGGCGAGCACGCGCTCAGCTTGGAGTTGGGGCTGCGGATGCGGCTGGCGGGCGGGTTCGCGGTCGAGCCGTTCGAGTACGTCGAGCTGTTCGAGCAGTTCGGTGGCGTACTCCCGGCCGTGTCGTCGCAGGTGCTGCCGCACTCGGTGCCGGTGTTGCAGATCGAGACGCGTAACCCGCACTTCCACGACAACAAGGGCGAAGACCACGTCAAGGGCATGCGCATGCAGGCGCTCAACGTGCTGTACCACTCGCCGGTCGCCCTGCCCGCGGTACGCGAGGCGATCCTGGAGTTCATGGTCGCCGAGGGGGCGCTGGCGCCGGGGCAGGAGCCGCCGCGGGAGCGGATCTACCCGCCGGTGGGGGCACTCGCGTTCGAGACGTTCCTCGAGACGCTGTCGTCGGAGGCCACCTCGTTTCGCCAGGTGGGCCGCGAGCTTGCCCGTGTCGATCGTCACCCCGTGGCCTGAGCGCCTCCGGGTCGGCTGGCTGAGCGCCTGACGCGTGCCGGTTACGTCCTTTGTGATGGCTTTGTGAGGGCGCTCACGCCGAGGCGGGAGCGACGGAGCGTCCTGGTGCGCCTACCATCGCGGATGAAGGGCACGCACGCTTTCCCCACGCCGGTCGTCGTTGTGGCGCCCGCCGTGACGGAGGGCGAAAGACCGCGAGAGCCGTCCGCTCGCGGGGAGGCGCAGGGCGCAGAGCGGCGCGCTGTTCACGGCCACAACTCACTCAAGGTCGACGCGTCGCCAACGACCCGCCCACAAAACCTACGAGGACAGATGACTCCCGTCGCATTGACTCCCGTCGTACTGACTCCCGTCGTACTGATCGCTGAAGAGCTCGCTCCCGCCGCCATCGACGTGCTCGCGCACGACTTCGACGTCCGTCATGTGGATGGCACAGACCGCACGGCTCTCCTCGCCGCGCTGGCGGAGGCCGACGCCGTGATCGTCCGCTCCGCCACTCAGATCGACGCGGAGGCCATCGCGGCGGCCCCGCGCCTCAAGGTGGTCGCCCGCGCCGGCGTCGGCCTGGACAACGTCGAGGTTCCCGCCGCCACCGCTCGCGGGGTCATGGTCGTCAACGCCCCCACCTCCAACATCGTCTCCGCCGCCGAGCAGGCCGTCGCGCTGCTGCTCGCGGTCGCGCGCAACACCGCCAGCGCCAGCGCCGCGCTCAAGGCCGGCGAGTGGAAGCGTTCCAAGTACACCGGCGTCGAGGTGCAGGGCAAGACCGTGGGCGTGGTCGGCCTCGGGCGCATCGGCGTGCTCTTCGCCCAGCGCATCGCGGCCTTCGGCACGCGCCTGATCGCGTACGACCCGTACGTGCAGCCGGCTCGCGCGGCCCAGCTCGGCGTCCGCCTGGTCGGGCTCGACGAGCTGCTACGGGAGAGCGACTTCATCTCGATCCACCTGCCCAAGACGCCGGAGACCGTGGGCCTCATCGGCGAGAAGGAGCTGGCGATCGTCAAGCCGGGCGTGCGGATCGTCAACGCCGCGCGCGGCGGGCTGATCGACGAGCAGGCGCTCGCCGACGCCATCGCCGAGGGGCGCGTGGGGGGCGCCGGCATCGACGTCTACTCCAAGGAGCCCTGCACCGCCTCGCCGCTGTTCGCGTTCGACAACGTGGTGGCCACGCCGCACCTGGGCGCCTCCACCGCCGAGGCGCAGGACAAGGCGGGTCTCGCGGTCGCCAAGAGCGTCAAGCTGGCGCTTCAGGGCGAGTTCGTGCCGGACGCGGTCAACGTGCAGGCCGGCGGCGTGGTGGCCGAAGACGTGCGGCCGCTGCTCCCGCTCGCGGAGAAGCTGGGCAAGGTCTTCACCGCCGTCGCCGGTGGCGTGGCCGCGAGCGTGACCGTCGAGGTGCGCGGTGAGGCCGTGGCCAACGAGGTTTCGGTGCTCAAGCTCGCCACCACCAAGGGCCTCTTCGCCTCGGTGGTCGAGGAGCAGGTCACCTACGTCAACGCGCCGCTCTTCGCGGCCGACCGGGGCGTCGAGGTCGACCTGACCACGTTCGCCGACTCGGTCGACGAGCCGACGCTGGTCACCGTCCGCGGCGCCCTGCCCGACGGCCGCACGGTCAGCGTCTCCGGCACGGTGGTCGTCAGCGGCACCAAGGAGATCATCCGGCTCACCGAGGTCGACGGCTTCGACATCGAGCTCACCGCCGACGGCATCCTGCTCTTCTTCCGATACGTCGACCGTCCCGGCGTCGTCGGCGCGATCGGTTCGATCCTCGGCGAGTCGGGCGTCAACATCGCGGCCATGCAGGTGGCGCGGCGCGAGGCGGGCGGCGAGGCGCTGATGACCCTCACCGTCGACTCCTCGGTCGGCGCGGAGGTGCTCACGCAGTCGGCCGACGTGATCGGCGCGACCGCGGCGAGCGCGGCCGACCTGCGCGAAGAGTGAGTTTGAGCTTTCGTGCGAAGGGCTCCCCGCGGCGCGGGGAGCCCTTTTTCACGCGACCCGGCTCGGTGGGGGATAGACCGTGCCGTCCTGCAGGTCGAGGAGCATGAGGTCGTGCTCGCCGGCGAGGCGCTCGATCGCCTCCAGCACGGCGTCGGCACATGACTCGCTGAGGCACATCAGGACGTGGTCGGTCGCGACGTGCAGGGGAGTGTCGGTCCACGGGCTGTCCGCGACCGGCTCCTTGTCCGGGTACTGGGCGGTCAGGTCGGCGTAGAACCCGCCGATCCGTCGGTCGACTTCGCCCTCCGCGTGCTCACCTTCGCGGCACAGCTCGTGCGCCGCCCGTACGTCCGCTGGCGTGGCGCCATCGTCCAGGGCCCACACGACGAGGTCAAAACTCACGGGCACAGATATTGCCACCCGGTGAACGTGAGTGGGCCACCACCCCGCGCGACACGCGGCCGGAGTGGCTGCCTTGCGTCCGGCGGGGGCCAATCGATAGCGTATTCAATTGGTTACGCACCGCGTGGGAGTGTCTTCGGGTGACGCGGCTGCCGTGGTGTGTTGCCGCACCTCCCGTGTGCGCGAGCCACGCGTGCTCGAACTTATCGATCAGCCTCCGCGGTCACTTGCCGAGACCGCGGAGGCTGATCTTCCTTACCCCCTGGAGTGAAGCTCTTCAGGTGTGGCCGCGCGGTGCGCGGGTCAGGCGGGACGGCAGTCGGCAAAGAGCATGCGGTAACCGTCGACAGTGGGAAACCAGCCCAGGCCGGCCGGACCGGCGGCGTAGAGGGCGGTGGCGTAGGCGTCGGCGATGGCCAGGTCGGGGCCGGTGACGACGGCGCAGCCGGCGTGGCCCACCATCTCGCCGCTGTGCGGGTCGACCACGTGACCACGGTGACCGGTGATGCCGGAGGTGCCCACCGCGCCCTCGGTCATCTCGAGGATCATCGCGATCCGCTGCGGCGCGCGGGGGTGGTGGATCGCGACGCGCCAGGGGCCACCGTGCGGTGCGTTGCCACGCACGGACAGGTCGGCCTCGCTGACCACCGCGTAGTCGGTGATGCCTGCGGCGACGAGCCGCGCCGCCGCGCGCTCCACGGCCCAGCCCTTGAGCAGCCCGCCCGGGTCGAAGCCGCCGGGCACCGCCCAGGCGTCGAACCAGCCGTCGGTGGCCGCCCGCATCATGTCGCAGCGGGCCACGATGTCGGCGAGCGGCGGGTAGGCGTCGGGGGAGACCTCGCCGCGGCGCAGCAGCGAGACCAGGCTGCCGCGGCGGAGAGGGCTGTAGGTCACGTCGATCGCGCGCAGTTCGGCGACCGCGTCGGCGATGGCCAGGCTGACCTCGCGGCGGGTCATCCAGTCGGGCGCGACCAGCATCAGCGAGAAGTCGGCGGCCGAGGTGTGCACCGCGTGGCGGGCGACCAGGCGGCCGGTGGCGGCGGCGGTCGAGGCGCCGAACGGCCGGTTGGCCGGGCCGTGGTAGCCGAGCCAGAGATCGGCCCGCCCCCGCCCGTCTCTCGGCCGCCCCACCCGTGCGACGCTCCTGCTCGGCAACGGGGCCCGCTGAATTGCCATGATGGACAAGGTAGGCGGTCAAGTTGACTGGATCATGGAGATTCGCTGAGAAAGACCTGTGTACCGGATGATGGGATCCGCGTACCGAGAATCGGGACGGGCGATTAACGTTCCTTCAGCATAGGTTGACCGCGCTGGTCGTGACGTCGTGTGCCTGCGACGCTACGGTCGGCGCCTTGAGGTGTCATGACGAAGGGGTTTGCTGTGACTCGCATCGCGGTGGTGGCCGGCGACGGCATCGGGACCGAGGTGGTCGCGCAGGCCCGCAAGGTCATCGACGCTGTGCTGCCCGGCGTGACCGCGACGGAGTACGACCTCGGTGCCGCACGCTACCACCGGACGGGCGAGGTGCTGCCCGACTCGGTGCTCGCCGAGCTGGCCGAGCACGACGCGATCCTGCTCGGCGCCGTGGGCGACCCCACCGTGCCGCCGGGCGTGCTCGAGCGCGGGCTGCTGCTCAAGCTCCGCTTCGCCTTCGACCAGTACGTCAACCTTCGCCCCGCCCGCCTCTGGCCCGGCACCTCCAGCCCGCTCGGCCAGGTCAAGGCCGGCGAGATCGACTTCGTGGTGGTGCGCGAGGGCACCGAAGGGCTGTACGCGGGGGCCGGCGGCACGCTGCACCGCGACACGCCCGCCGAGGTCGCGACCGAGGAGAGCCTCAACACGCGGCACGGCGTCGAGCGGGTCATCCGCGACGCGTTCGCCCGCGCCGAGCGCCGCGAGCGGCGCAAGGTGACGCTCGTGCACAAGACCAACGTCCTCACCCACGCCGGTTCGCTGTGGTCGCGCGCCTTCGACGCGGTCAAGGCCGAGTTTCCCGACGTGGAGACGGAGTACCAGCACGTCGACGCGGCCGCCATGTTCCTGGTGACCCAGCCGCAGCGCTACGACGTGGTGGTGACCGACAACCTCTTCGGTGACATCCTCACCGACATCGCCGCCGCGGTGACCGGGGGCATCGGGCTCGCCGCGAGCGGTTGCATCAACCCGGCGCGTGAGTTCCCCTCGATGTTCGAGCCGGTCCACGGCTCGGCTCCCGACATCGCCGGCAAGGGGCTGGCCGACCCGGTCGCGGCCGTGCTGTCGGCGTCCCTCCTGCTCGACCACCTCGGCCATGCCGACGAGGCCCGTCGAGTATCCGAGGCGGTCGCGGCCGAGTTGGCGTCCCGCACCCCGGGCGCCCCGCTGCGCACCGCCGAAGTCGGCGACCGGCTCGCCACCGCTGCCGCGGGCTGAGCGGTCCTCTTTCCTCCTTCTCGCTCCACCCCTCCTTCCCGGGCGCCTTTTTAACGAGCGTTCGGGGTATCCTGCATACCCATACTTTTGGAGGTCCAGCGCGATGAGCGGTGGTGACAAGCTCGACTTCGAGATCCGTCCGAATCCTCAGCCGGTATCGGCCGCCGAGCGCGCCGCGCTGCTGGCCAATCCGGGCTTCGGGCGCATCTTCACCGACCACATGGTCACGATTCGATACGCCGACGGCAAGGGGTGGTACGACGCCCGGGTCGAGGCGCGCGCCCCGATCCCGATGGATCCGGCCTCCGCTGTGCTGCACTACGCCCAGGAGATCTTCGAGGGGCTGAAGGCATACCACGCGGCCGATGGCGGGGTGACGCTGTTCCGCCCGGACGCCAACGCCCGGCGCTTCAACATCTCGGCCGAGCGCATGTCCATGCCCCCGCTGTCCGAGCAGGTCTTCCTCGACTCGCTGCACCACATCATCGAGGCCGACCGCGGCTGGATCCCGCCGACCGAGGACGGCAGCCTCTACCTGCGCCCGTTCATGTACGCGAGCGAGGTCTTCCTCGGCGTGCGGCCCGCACTCGAATACCTGTATGTCCTGATCGCGTCCCCCGTCGGCTCGTACTTCTCGGGCGGCGTCAAGCCCGTCGCGCTGTGGGTCTCCCAGGAGTACACGCGGGCGGCGCCCGGTGGCACCGGCGCGGCCAAGTGCGGTGGCAACTACGCCGCCTCGTTGGCCGCCCAGGCGGAGGCGATCGAGCACGGTTGCGACCAGGTGGTCTTCCTCGACGCGGTGCAGCGTAAGTACGTCGACGAGCTCGGCGGCATGAACGTCTTCTTCGTGTACGACGACGGAAGCATGGCCACCCCGCCGCTGACCGGCAGCATTCTGCCCGGCATCACTCGCGACTCGGTGCTGGCGCTGGCCGCGCGCGAGGGGCGCCGGGTCGAGGAGCGCCCGGTGAGCTTCGACGACTGGCGGGCCGACGCCGCGAGCGGCCGGCTCCGCGAGGTCTTCGCCTGCGGCACCGCGGCGGTGATCACTCCGATCGGCACCGTCCGCTCGCCCGAGGGCGAGATCGTGATGGGCGACGGCGGCCCGGGCGAGGTGACGATGGCACTGCGCGAGCAGCTCGTCTCCATCCAGCGCGGTCGCGCCGACGACCCGTTCGGCTGGGTCCACCGCGTCCTGTAGCGCTTGGCGCCTTGGCAAAGGGCGGTGCCCGTGTGGGCACCGCCCTTTCACATCGCGTGCTTTGGCGCGGCGTCAGCCGAGCAGGTGCGTGCGGAGGTTGTCGAGCTGCTCGGGCTTGACGCCGGCCGCCATCAGGTAGCCCTCCGCCGAGCCGTGGCGTTCGCGAAGCTCGCGCAGGAACAGGAGCATGGCCTCGGCGGGGGAGGAGAAGTACGGCTGCGGGACCTCGTGCACCGGCACCTGGCGCCCTTTCAGAAACTCCGTGAACCGGACCGACGCCGCTGTGCTCAGCGCGTAGTCAGCGGCGATGTCCTCGTCGCTCACGCCGAGCACCGAGAGCGTCAGCGCGCACACCACGCCGGTGCGGTCCTTGCCGGCCACGCAGTGCACGACCACCGGGGAGGCCGCCTCGTCGGCGATCACGCCGACCGCGGCCGAGATGCCGACCGAGCCCTGCTCGGCCAGGTCGTGGTAGCGGTTGGCGAGGTAGCGGGCGACCCCGATCTTCTCCTCGTAGGGGATCTCGTCCCAGTCCTGGTGCTCGGGGTGGATGTGGCGGTAGCCGAGCCCGTCGTAGGCGGGGACGCGGCCGTCGCGGGTGACCTCGCGGGGGCGGCGCAGGTCGATGACGGTGCGCACGCCCAGCGCGACGAACGCGTCGGCGTCGCCGCGGTCGAGGCGGTGCAGCGAGTCGGAGCGGAAGAGACGGCGCCAGCGGACCGCTCGGCCTTCGAGGCCGAGGTAGCCGCCGACGTCGCGGAAGTTGAAGGTGGTCGTGAAGGGCAACGTGCGATCCACGCCGTCACGGTAACCCAGAAAACAGCCGAAGCGCGCCGTCCTTGTAACGCAGGAGACAACCGGGGCGCCCCGCGCGATGCGCGAGACGCCCCGGTCCTAGAGGGAGGGAAATGATCTAGTACAGACCGCCGTAGTACGAGCCCACCTTGTCCCGGTACACGGGCTCGGTGTACGTGTCCTCGTCGAACTCGGGCGCGGACTTGATCTCGTCCTTGGCCCGGTCCACGTACACCTTGCGTTCGTCGTGGTCCGCGCTGTTGACGACACCGGCCGGCAGCAGGACCTTCTTGCCGAAGATCCACGGACCCGTGTCGACCACCAGGTAGCTGGAGTTGACCTCGTAACTGCAGCGATCGATCTTGCCGATACTGCCGTCGGTCGCCTCCACCTTGTAGCCGACGAGGTCCGCACCGGTCACCCCGGAGTCATCGCGATACGTCCACGGGTCGAACGCGCGCTGGCCCGGCACGGCACCCGGCATCGCGCCACCGACCTCGTTGGGGTTCGGGGGTTGGTACGGGGTCTGGGGATCGTGCCTGTTCACGGCTATCACTCCTTCCGAGCACCGTGGTACCCCCATAGACGCAGACCTAATCCACTCGACCGTGACCACGGTAACTTCCCGAGATGTGGACCATGCTTTCCAAACGTGCCGGCGCGGTGGCAGAGTGTTGACGTGACCTACCTTGCCCTCATTATTGGCACCTAGCGCGCCGGCACCCCTCACGCCGAGCGCGCAGACCTCCCGCGACCGCGGGGGGTCTTTTTGTTGGGATGAGAAAGGAAGAGCAGGATGACCTTCCAGGTGTACGACACCACGCTCCGTGACGGGGCTCAGCGTGAGGGGATCAGCTACTCCGTCGTGGACAAGCTCGCCGTGGCGCGTCTCCTCGACGAGTTCGGCGTCGGCTTCATCGAGGGCGGCTGGCCAGGTGCGATGCCCAAGGACACCGAGTTCTTCGCGAGAGCCCGCAACGAGCTGCCCCTCAAACATGCCGTGCTGGTGGCGTTCGGCGCGACACGCAAGGCCGGTGTCGCCGTCGCGGACGACGCCCAGGTGCGCGCCCTCCTCGACGCCGAGACGCCGGCCGTCTGCCTCGTCGCCAAGTCGGACATCCGCCACGTGGAGCGCGCGCTGCGTACGAACGGGGCGGAGAACCTCGCCATGGTGCGCGACACCGTGGCCCATTTCGTCGCCGAGGGGCGGCGGGTCTTCCTCGACTGCGAGCACTTCTTCGACGGCTACCGCTTCGACCCCACGTACACCTCCTCGGTCGTCTCCACCGCCCTGGAGGCCGGGGCCGAGGTCGTGGTGATGTGCGACACCAACGGTGGCATGCTCCCCTCGCGGGTGACCGCCGCGATCGGTGAGCTGGTCGAGCGCCTCGGCGTGGGGCCGGAGCGCCTCGGCATCCACTGTCAGAACGACACATCCTGCGCCGTCGCCAACACCGTCGCCGCCGTCGAGGCGGGCGTGAAGCACTTCCAGTGCACCGCCAACGGATACGGCGAGCGCCCCGGAAACGCCGACCTCTTCGCGGTGGTCGCCAACCTCCAGCTGAAGCTCGGGCTGCCCGTCCTACCGGATGGCTGCCTGGACCAGATGGTGCGCGTCTCGCACGCCATCGCCGAGATCGCCAACATCGCCCCCGACACCCACCAGGCTTACGTCGGGGCCGCCGCATTCGCCCACAAGGCGGGGCTGCACGCGAGCGCGATCAAAGTGGACCCGGTGCTCTACAACCACATCGAACCGTCCATTGTGGGTAACGACATGCGGATCCTGGTGACCGAGATGGCCGGCCGGGCCAGCATCGAGCTCAAGAGCCGCGAGCTCGGCCTGGATCTGGCCGGCCATCCGGAAGCCCTCTCGGCCGTGACCCGCCGGGTCAAGGAGCTGGAGGCGCGGGGGTGGTCGTTCGAGGCCGCGGACGCCTCGTTCGAGCTGCTCGTCCGTTCGGAGCTTCCGGGCGAGGGCGCCACGCGGCCGTTCGCCCTGGAGTCCTACCGCGTCCAGGTCGAGCACCGCGAGGACGGCGCGGTCGTCTCCGAGGCCACCGTCAAGGTCCGGGTACGGGGCGAGCGCGTCATCGCCACCGCCGAGGGCAACGGCCCGGTCAACGCGCTCGACGAGGCGCTGCGGGTCGCGCTGCGGCGGCACTACCCCGAGCTGGCCCACTTCGAGCTGGCCGACTACAAGGTGCGCATCCTCGAAGGGAGCCACGGCAGTGGCGCCATCACCCGCGTGCTCGTGGAGACGGCCGACGGCAGCGGGCGCGACTGGACCACCGTGGGCGTGCACGAGAACGTGGTCGAGGCGAGCTGGCACGCGCTCGTCGACGCGCTCACGTACGGGCTGTCACCCGCCCACATCGCCGCGCGGTAGCGCCAGCTCCGCGTACACCGGGCGGTGGTCACTGCCCGGCAGGCGCAGCACAGACACGTCGCGTACGCCGACGCGGCGGTCCACCAGCACGTGGTCGATGGTGACCGGCGGGATGCGGTCGCCAGTTATCCTGGCCGCCATTCGCCGGATGGCGGGCACGCCGTCCGACGAATGGCGGTGGTTGGGCAAGTACGGCCCCCAGGTGCCGGTGAGCCCCGCGCCGGCAGCGTCGGCCGCGTCGCGGTAGCCCGAGGCGAGCAGGCGGCGCAGCGGCGCGTGGTCGAGCGTGGCGTTGAAGTCGCCGGCGAGGATGCGCACCGGCCCGTCGGGCGTGGCGCGTGGCTGCGCGTCGAGGTCGCGCTCCCAGTCGGGGAGCATCTCCAGCGAGTACGGCGCCGCCGGATGCACCGACTCCACTGTGGCCGGTACCGCGCCGGGCGCGGTGAGCGTCGCGTACGCCTGCGTGAAGCCGCCCGGGTTGCGCCGCACACCGCCACCGGTCAGCGGGAGGCGGGAGTAGAGCCCGGAGCCGGCGGTGCCCACGATGGGATTGAGCTGCCGGTGCGGCATCAGCTCGGCCAGCCCTTCCGCGTCGAGGCGGTCGGCCGCCGCGGGGGTGAACTCCTGCACCGCCAGCACGTCGACGTCGTACTCGCGGATCAGCCCCACCAGCGTCCGCGCGTCGCCCGCGCCGGCCAGGAGGTTGGCGGTCAGCACGCGGAGGGTCGGGCCATCGGCCCTACCGGCGCCGCCGCCGATCGCCCGCGGCGCCACGACGGCGATCAGCGCGAGCGCGGCGACCACCGCGACGCCCGCCGGCCACCAGCGCCGCAGGGCGAGGGCGAGCGCCACGGGGACGAGGCTCCAGCCGGCCACGTACGGCGTGAAGGCGAGCAGTTGCACGAGCGGCCCGCGCTCCACGCCCAGCAGGCGCACCGCAGCCCACAGCACGCCCGGTGCGGCCACCAACCAGCAGAGCACCGTCAGCCCTCTCGCCATGCCACGACCGTAGCCGCCGGAAACGGCGAGACTGCGAAGGAACGGGGTAAACCTGTTGTTTGGTCTGTGTGGTGTGTGCGGACTGGCGGCCCGACCGAGCACCTGACCGTCCGCGGGCCTTCGCCCGGGCCGGCGTCGTCACCTTCGACCGCGCGGTGACGATGGTCTGGAGTAACGTGGTGGGATGACTCTCGAGACGAAGGGCGCGTCCGCCCACCGCCGATGAGCGCGGGCCGGTCGATCCGGCTTCGCACCCGCCGCGAGCTGCACGCCAGCCGTCGCCGCCGCGAGCACCCCTGCTGGGACCATCTGATCGCCGCACCTCTGTGGCCACTGCACGGCGTCAATCTCGGCACGCTCCTGCGCACCTGTGACGCGGTGGGCGCGTGCCTGGCGGTGCCGCCGTTCCCGTGGGTACCGGAAGCACTCGACAAGGGCAACACGCTGCGCCGTCCCGCCTGCGTGCACTGGGTCGGCAACCCGCTCGGCTGGCTGGCCAAGCAGCGGGCCGGCGGTACGCACGTGCTCGGTGTGGAGCTGGCCGAAGAGGCGGTGCGGCTGGCGGACCTGCGGGCGGCGCGCCGGCGTACGGTCGCGGTGCTGGGGCACGAGCAGAGCGGCATCCCGCCCGAGGCGCTGGACCTGCTCGACGACGTGGTGGAGATCCCGATGGTGGGCATGGGCGCGAGCCTCAACGTGGCGGTCGCTGGCTCGCTTGTGCTTTACAAGCTCGCCGGCCTCGCGTGAGGGGTAGCTTGGGGCTCGTGGACATCGCGATCGGGCTACCGAACACGTTGCACGTCAAGGGTCCGGATGTGGTCGAGTGGGCGCGGCGGGCGGAGGAGCGGGGGTTCAGTTCGCTGGCGACGATCGACCGGATCGTGTACCCGTCGTACGACTCGCTCACCGCCCTCGCCGTCGCCGCGGGCGCCACGTCGCGGATCCGGCTCTTCACCGACGTGCTGGTCACGCCGGTCTACCGGCCGGTGCTGCTCGCCAAGGTGACCGCCAGCCTCGACGCCCTCTCCGGCGGGCGACTGGTGCTCGGGCTGGGCGTGGGCAGCCGGCCGGACGACTTCGCCGCGATGGACCGCCCGGTCAACCGCCGAGGCAGACTCATGGACGAGGCGCTCGACCTGCTCCACCGCGCGTGGGCCGGTGAGAGCGTCACCGGCAACGACCAACCGGTCGGTCCGGAGCCGGCCGCTGGCAACCGCATCCCCGTGCTCATCGGCGGTACGTCCGACGCGGCGGTGCGACGTACGGCGCGGTACGGCGAGGGCTGGACCGCGGGCGGCTCGACGCCGGAGGCGGTCGCCCCGATGGTGGCGAAGGTACGTCAGGCGTGGCACGAAGCCGGCCGCGAGGGGGAGCCGCGCATCGCCGCACTCGTCTACTTCGGACTCGGCGATCCCTCGGTGTCGATGGACTCGTTGCGGCGCTACTACAGCTTCCTGCCCGACGGTGGCGAGGGCGTGGCACAGGCGGCGCTGCGCTCGCCCGAGGCGATCCGCGAGCGTGTGCGGGCGTACGCCGACGTGGGCGTCTCCGAGCTGGTCTTCGACCCCACCATCCCGTCGGTCGACCAGGTCGACCGCTTGGCCGACGTGGTGCTGTGACCGCCGCCGCCCGCATCCGCTTCGCCGCCGCCCGGGTCGCCACACTGGCCACGGTGGACGGTGCGGGCGCGCCGCACCTGGTGCCGGTGACGTTCGTTCTCGACGGTGACACGATCTGGTCCGCGGTGGACGCGAAGCCCAAGCGGCATACGGCCTTGCGGCGGCTCGACAACATCCGGGCCAATCCCCGCGTGAGCCTCCTCGCGCAGCACTGGGACGAGGACTGGTCGGCGCTCTGGTGGGCCCGCGCCGACGGGCTGGCCATGGTGACCGAGGCATCCTCCGCGGTGGAGCACGCCGTCGCTCTGTTACGCGCGAAGTACACGCAGTATCAGACCGTCGACGTGCACGGCCCGGTCATCGAGGTGGCCGTGCACGCCTGGCACGGCTGGAGCGCCGCGTAGCCTAGGGCTCGACGCTCTCGCCCACCCCGATGCGCGAGTACGCGGTGTCGCCCTTCATGTCGAACCACTGGTCGAAGATAGATCTCGGCGTGCGCGCCGCCCACCACGCGCACCTGGAAGCCGCCGGCGTCGAACTCGTCGCCGCTGGCGACCGTGACGGCGGCGTCGCCGAGCTTCTCCAACTGGGCGGTCATGGCGGTGTGCGCGGACACCTTGAGGTCGGCGTTGGCGACCTGGGCCGCGGCCAGCCGGTCGATGTCGATGTGGTCGGCGTGCTCGTGCGTGATGAGGACGTGCGATACCCCTTCGAGTGCCGCGCCCTCACTCCAGACGCCCGGGTCGATGACGAGCTGGCGGTCGCCGTCCTAAAGACGCACGCAGGCGTGCGTGTACTTGGTCAAGCGCACGATGTCGAGCCTAGCCGCGTGCCAGATTCCTGACGCGTGCTTACGGTGATCACCCTGGTACGCGAGGATGCGGACGTGACGGCGTTCGAGGGCTTCACCAAGCGGAGTTCCCTGCGGCTGCCAAGCGATTCGGGGATCTCCTGTCTGACCTGGTCACCAGATGGTCGCGTGCTGGCCTTGGCGACGGGCCGGCACGTCCACCTCATCGACGCCACCTCTCTGGCGTCCGTCGTGTTGGTTGCCGCCGTGCCCGTCGACAAGCTGTGCTTCAAGCGTGCCGAGGGCCTGCTCGTCACGGCAGGCGGCACACGCGGCGGGTCGGAGCATGGCGTTATCCAGGTCTGGGACGTGGCGAGCGGTCAGCCACTCCACACGCGTCACGTCGTTCCGCCGACCTCGCTCGCCTTCGACGCGACCGGCACTCTGCTGGTGAGCGGTCATCGCGACGGCTTCCGCCTGTGGGAGGTCAGGGCCGACGCGCTGGTCCTCCGGAGCGAGGTATCGGAGGTCGACAGTGTGCGAGCCGTCGCCTTCGGCGCTGACGACGACTCGGTGGTGGCGCTCAGCGCCCTGGCCGCGTTGACCCGGATGCACGCCGACGGCCAGCTCATCAGCACGTTCCAATGGATGGTGGCATTCTTCGCCATCCATCCGGCAGGTGTCATCGCCGCCGGTGGGGCAGGTGAGGTCATCGAGGTGCGACTGCTGCGCACCGGAGCCCTTCTGCACGCGCTCGAGGGGCACACCGACCGGGTCTACCAGGCGGCGTTCACCGCGGACGGGCGCCTGCTGGTGTCGGCGGGCGACGACGACACCATCCGGTTCTGGTCGACGGAGACCTGGCAGTGCGTCCAGGTGATGCGGCATCCGCCGGACGAAAACTGGCGCTACCTGGCGGCGATCCATCCGGACGTGTCACCGCTGGCCACCGCGAAGGTCACCGGTGCCGGGCACATCGCCGTAGACCTTTGGGATTTCGATCCGGCGCTGCTGCTCGCCGCGTCCCCGGGGGCGAGCGAGGCGTACACCACGGCGAAGATCGTGCTGGTCGGCGACTCCGGCACGGGCAAGACCGGCCTCGGCTACCGGCTGGCGCACGGGGAGTTCAAGGAACATCCGTCGACGCACGGCCAGCAGTTCTGGGTCGTCGACGAGCTCGGTGCCACGCGCAAGGACGGGGCGCGGTGCGAGGCGGTGCTCTGGGACCTCGCCGGCCAACCCGACTACCGCCTCACCCACGCGCTCTTCCTGGACCACGCCGACCTCGCCCTGGTCCTCTTCGACCCCACGCGCGACGACGTGCCGTTGCACGGTGTCGAGTACTGGCTGCGTCACCTCGAAGGACGGCCGGTCATCCTGGTCGCGGCCCGCTCCGACCGCGGCACCGCCCGCCTCGCGCCGCACGAGATCGAGCAGTTCTGTGCCCAGGCCGGGGCTCGTGTCTGCGTGACGACCAGCGCGCTCACCGGTGAGGGCCTCACCGACCTCCTCCACCACATGCGGGCCACCATTGCCTGGGACGAGCGGCCGACCACGATCACCACCGACACGTTCAAGCGCATCAAGGACCACGTGCTCGGCCTCAAGGAGGAGGGTCACGGCGAAAGGGTGATCCTGACCGTGCCGGAGCTGCGTGCCCGGCTGGAGCGGGACGGGGTCGCGCAGGGGTTCACCGACGCGGAGATGCTCACCGCCGTCGGGCACCTCGCCAACCACGGGTACGTGTCGCGGCTGCGCACGTCCAAGGGCGAGGAGCGGATCCTGCTCTCGCCCGAGCTGCTCAACAACCTCGCCTCCTCGATCGTGCTGGAGGCGCGGCGCAACCAGCGAGGGCTCGGCGCGCTGGAGGAGCGGCGCCTGCTGCGCGGTGAGTACCACCTGCCGGAGCTGGACGCGTTGCCCGCAGCCGAGCGCGAGGTGCTCCTGGACTCGGCGGTGGCGATGTTCCTCGACCACAGCGTCTGCTTCCGCGAGACCGATCCGCTGAGCGCGGAGGTCTACCTGGTGTTTCCCGGCCTGATCAATCTGCGCAAGCCGGCGATGGAAGACGAGCAGCGGGTCGAGGAGGCCGCCGCGTACACGGTCTCCGGCGCGGTGGAGAACGTCTACGCTTCGCTGGTCGTCCTGTTGGGCTACGCGAGCACGTTCGCCCGCGCGAACCAGTGGCGCAACGAGGCCCGGTACCGGGTCGGCGACGGCAAGGTGTGCGGCTTCCGCCTGGAGGCGGAGCGCGAGGGCGAACTCGACTTCGTGCTCTACTTCGACCCGGGTCTGGGCGCGCCGGTACGGAAGATGTTCCAGGGCCTGTTCGAGAGCTTCCTGGCCCGCCCGAAGCTGACCGTGCACCGCTACGAGCCGGTCGTCTGCGCGCAGGGGCACCGGGTCAACCGCGCGGTCGTGCGAGAGCACCTGGCGGAGGGGCTCACCAGCGCGTTCTGCGCGCGGTGCGGCGAGCGGCTGTCGCTGCCGAAGGTCGACGAGCCCATCGCCCTGAGCCACCGGCAGGCCGCCGAGCTGGATACGCAGAAGGAGACGGCCGCCGGGCGGGCCCGGTTCGAGCAGGCGCTGTTCCGGTTGAAGGCGTACGTCACGCAGGAGGGGATCGCCCCGCCGGAGTGCTTCGTCAGCTATGCGTGGGGCGACGCCGCGCAGGAGCGCTGGGTCGAGCACGATCTCGCCGACGACCTGCTGAAGGCCGGCATCGTCGTGGTGCTGGACCGGTGGGAGAACGCGCGCATCGGCGCGAGCGTGCCGCGCTTCGTCGAGCGCGTGCATCAGGCCGATCGCGTCATCGTGGTCGGCACTCCCCGGTACCGGACGAAGTATGACAACGGCGAGCCCATGCGCGGCTTCGTCGTCGCGGCGGAGGGCGACCTTATCGGCGTCCGCATGATCGGTGCGGAGGCGGGTAAGAGCAGCGTGCTCCCGATCGTGCTGGAGGGCGACCCCGAGACCGCGCTCCCGCCGCTCCTGCACGGTCGTGTGCACGCGGACTTCCGTGACCCTGACGCCTACTTCACCAGCGCGTTCGACCTGATCCTGAGCCTGTACCAGCTGTCGCCTCAGCTCGCCGCGACGAGGGAGCTACGGGACCTGTTGGGTTCCTGAGCGGGCGCCTCCTCGCCTTCGGCGGTTTTTCGGCTCCTCCTGGTGACATGGGCGTATGCGGGCGCCCGTGGTGCTGCCCCCAGCTGACGGAACGCGGGCGCCCGTCTGGAACGCCAGACACAGGGCGGGTTCGACGGAGGGAACGAGGATCGATGCGGATCAAGACAATCGTGGGCCTGAGCTTCGCTGGTGCGGCCGCCGCTGTCGCGGTGGCCGGAGGTGTGGCGTACGCCGCCGACGACGCGGGAGGCGCGGGCACGACGGTCAAGATCGTGGAGAGCGGCACGGCGGTGGACGAGAACTGCCCCGACAAGAACGGCGGTAACGCACCGGCGAAGGGTGACCTGTGAGTGAGCGTGGCCCGGCGGCGCCCACGCACCACGGCGCTGAGCGAGCGACCCGCGCCAGCTCCGTGACCGACAACGCGCTCACCCTGGCCGACATCGAGGCAGCGCCGCCGCACATGCAGCTCGAACAGGCGTTGTTCGAGGTCAAGCGCGTGATCGTCGGGCAGGATCGGCTGGTCGAGCGGCTGCTCACGGCCTTGCTGGCGGACGGGCACTGCCTGCTGGAGGGCGTGCCCGGTGTGGCCAAGACGCTGGCGGCGCAGACGTTGGCCACGGCGGTGGGCGGGAGCTTCAGCCGGATCCAGTTCACGCCGGACCTGGTGCCGTCGGACATCGTCGGCACCAGGATCTACCGGTCGTCGAAGGAGACGTTCGACGTGGAGCTGGGTCCGGTGATGGCCAACCTGGTGCTGGCCGACGAGATCAACCGGGCGCCGGCGAAGGTGCAGTCGGCGCTGCTGGAGGCGATGGCCGAGCGCCAGGTCTCGATCGGCGGGCGGTCGTACCCGGTGCCCGATCCGTTCCTGGTCCTCGCGACTCAGAACCCGATCGAGTCCGAGGGCGTCTACCAGCTGCCGGAGGCGCAGCGGGACCGGTTCCTGATGAAGGTCGTGGTGGACTACCCGACCGACGAGGAGGAGCTGGGCATCCTGTACCGGATGGGCACGACGCGGCCGGAACCGCGCACCGTGCTCGACCCGGGGCGGCTGCGCGGGCTGCAGGAGCTGGCGCGGACCGTGTTCGTGCACCACGCGCTCGCCGAGTACATCGTGCGGCTGGTCGTCTCCACGCGGCAGCCGGAGCGGTTCGGCGCGGGGGACGTGCGGTCGCGGCTGGCGTACGGCGCGAGCCCTCGGGCCACACTCGGGCTGGTGGCCGCTGCCCGGGCGCTCGCGCTGCTGCGCGGGCGGGACTACGTACTCCCCGCCGACATCACCGACCTCGCGGTCGACGTGCTGTCGCACCGGCTGGTGCTGTCGTTCGACGCGGTCGCCGACGGCGTGTCCGCGGACTCCGTCGTGCGCCGGCTGCTGGAGGCGGTGCCACCGCCACGGATCGCACCCCATCAGGCGGAACGGGCCGCATGAGCGGGAATCGCGAGGGGTACGCCTCGATCCACGAGCTGGCACCGGAACGGCGACTGCGGCGGCTGGAGTTGACCATCACGCGGCGGCTCGACGGGCTGCTGCACGGCCAGCACCTCGGCCTGCTCCCCGGAGCCGGCAGCGAGCTGGCCGGCAGCCGGGAGTACCGGCCGGGCGAGGACGAGGTGCGCCGCATGGACTGGGCGGTCACCGCGCGTACGACGGTGCCGCACGTGCGCGAGGTCGACGCCGACCGGGAGCTGACCACCTGGCTGCTCGCCGACGCCACGCCGAGCATGGACTTCGGCACGGCGGAGATCGAGAAGCGGGAGCTGGCGGTGGCGGCGACCGCGGCGGTGGGCTTCCTGACCGCCGGCTCAGGCAACCGGCTCGGCGCGCACGTGCTGGGCACCGAGTCGATCCGGCGCTTCCCGGCCCGTACCGGGCGGACGCACCTGCTCGGGCTGCTGCGCCTGCTGCTCGCCGTACCCCGTAGTGGTGCGGGAGCCCAGCCACCGGCGCTGGCCGAGGCCATCGGGGGCCTGCGGCGGTCGGCGCCGCGGCGGGGTCTGGTGGTCGTGGTCTCGGACTTCCTGGACGGCCTGCCCGACTCGGACGACCCCGAGGCCCGGCCGGACTGGGAGGAGGAGTTGCGGCGCCTGGCGGTACGGCACCAGGTGCTGGCCGTCGAGGTGGCCGACCCGCGTGAGCTGGAGCTGCCGGATGTCGGCCTCATCACGCTGGTCGACCCGGAGAGTGGGCGGCGGCGCGAGGTGTCCACGGGCGACCGGCGGCTGCGCGAGCGGTACGCGGCGGCGGCCGCCGCGCAGCGGGAGACCGTGCGGCGGGCGCTGCGGCGGGCCGGGGCGGCGCACCTTCCACTTCGGACCGACCGGGACTGGGTGGCGGACATCGTGCGGCACGTGTACGCCCAGCGCCGCCTCGCGACAGCGGCGAAGCCGCCATCGAGAGGAGGTACCGCGTGAGTTTTGAGAGCCCGATGCGGCTCTGGCTGCTCGTCGGCGTGGCAGTCATAGTCGTGCTGTACGTGGTGCTCCAGCGCCGGCGCAGCCGGTACGCGGTGCGCTTCACCAACCTGCGGCTGCTGGACCGCGTGGCGCCCAAGCGTCCCGGCTGGCGGCGGCACCTGCCGGCGAGCCTGTTCCTGGCGATGCTGGGGCTGCTGGTGGTGGGCTTCGCCCGCCCCAGCGACGACGTACGCGTCCCGCGCGAGCGGGCCACCGTCATCGTGGCGGTCGACGTGTCACTGTCCATGATGGCCTCCGACGTGCCGCCGGACCGGTTGACGTCGGCCAAGGCGGCGGCGCGCGACTTCGTCGAAGGGCTGCCCGAGGAGTTCAACGTCGGGCTGGTCGGCTTCGCCGGCAACGCGTCGGTGTTCGTGGCGCCGGTGACCGACCGGCAGGCCATGTACGGCGGCATCGACCGGCTGGCCGAGGGGAGCGCCGGCGAGCAGGGTACGGCGATCGGTGAGGCGATCTTCGCGGCGCTGGGCTCGATCCAGACGCTCGACGCGGAGGCCGCCGAGGAGCCGCCGCCGTCCCGGGTCGTGGTGCTCTCCGACGGTGCCAACACCTCCGGGCGCGGGCCGGACGAGGCGTCCGAGGCGGCGACGGCGGCCGGCATACCGGTGGACACGATCGCCTTCGGCACCGCGTCGGGCGCCATCGAGGGGGCAGGCCGCCTGATGAGCGTGCCGGTGGACGGCGAGACGCTCGAGACGGTGGCGCGGCAGACCGGCGGTACGTACCACGAGGCGGGCACCTCGGACGAGTTGCGCGCGGTGTACGAGGACATCGGCAGCTCGGTCGGATTCACCACGGAGCGGCAGGACGTCTCGGCCCGGTTCATCGGCATCGGGCTGGTACTCGCGCTGATGGCGGCGGCCGCCTCGATGTTCTGGTTCTCGCGCATTCCATAGTGGAGGGCTGACGTGACTGACCTAAGAGGACTCGGCGAGCCGCGCGGCCCGGGCTTCATCTCGCCCGACCTCGACCCGTGGGGCGCGCCCCGGCCCGCCGTACCCGGGGAGGTCGCGAAGAGTGACCCCGCGCGGTGGCCGCGCCTGCTGCTCGCGGGCCTGGCGGTGGTGGCGATCTCCGCGACGTCCGGCGCGATCGCCGGCGGCGTGGTGGCGGACGACGCCCCCGCGCCCGCCGCGGCGACGCCGGCGCCCACCACCTCGGCACCGCCACCGGCCCAGGGCGGCGTGCCGCACGACCTGGTCGGCGCGGCGGCGACCGCGCTGCCGGGAGTGGTGCAGGTGCGGGTCGGGCGCTCCGGCGGCTCCGGCTTCGCGGTCGACAACCAGGGCCACATCATCACCAACAACCACGTGGTCGCCAGCGGCGACGCGGTGACTGTCGTGGGGCAGGACGGGCGGCGGCTGGCCGCCGAGGTCGTGGGGCGCGACCCCGGCAGCGACATCGCCGTCCTCCGCGTGGATCCGACGTCCGGGCTGCGCCCTCTCGCGCTGGCGCAGCCCGGCAGTACCCGGGTCGGCGAGCCGGTGCTTGCCGTCGGCTCGCCGCTCGGGCTCTCCGGCACGGTCACCGCGGGGATCGTGAGCGCGCTCGACCGCCAGGTGCGGCTCGGCAACACCGGGGCCCGGCGCAACGCGATCCAGACCGACGCCTCGATCAACCCCGGCAACTCCGGCGGCCCGCTGGTGAACGCCCGGGGTGAGGTGGTCGGCGTGAACACCGCGATCGCCACACTGGATGGCAACGGCAACATCGGCATCGGCTTCGCCATCCCGATCGACCAGGCTCAGCGAGCGGCTGAGCGAATCATCCGCGGCGGCGGATAGCGTTCAGCCATGCGCCTCCTCGTGGTGGAAGACGAAGAAGACCTGGCCGAGGCCGTGCGCCTCGGCCTGGTTCGTGCCGGCTACGCCGTCGACATGGCCGGCGACGCGGCGCAGGCGTACGACCGCCTGGCCGTCAACGCGTACGACCTGATGCTGCTCGACATCAACCTGCCCGACGGCGACGGCTTCGCCGTTTGCCACGCGATCCGGCGCGGCGAGGTGCCGGTGGAGGGCGGGAGCGAGCTGAGGATCCTGATGCTCACCGCGCGGGGCGCGCTGCACGACCGGGTGCGCGGGCTCGACGAGGGGGCCGACGACTACCTGGTGAAGCCGTTCGCGCTGGCCGAGCTGCTCGCGCGCGTACGGGCGCTGCTGCGCCGCGACACCGGCGGCGGCACCGCTGTGCTGGAGGTGGGCGGCATCCGGCTCGACGTGGCCCGCCACGAGGCGAGCGTGGACGGGGACGCGCTGCACCTGACGCCGAAGGAGTTCGGCGTGCTCGAATACCTCATGACCCGCCCCGGGCACGTCGTGTCGGCGGAGGAGCTGCTCGAGCACGTGTGGGACGAAAACGCCGACCCTTTCACCCAGACGGTCCGGGTGACGGTGGGCACGCTGCGCCGCAAGCTCGGCGGTGAGCCGATCGAGACGGTCGTGGGACGCGGCTACCGGCTCAGGGAGGTGGCGTGATGCGTTTCGTGCGGACCATCCGGTTCCGCCTCACCGTGCTCTACTCGACGCTGCTCTTCGCACTGGCCGGCGCGGGGCTCGTGGTGACGTACGTGGCCGTCGAGCGCACCACCGACCCCAAGCCGATCACTAAGTCGTACGAGGCGGGCGTCTACAAGTACGGCGTGCGCACCGGCACCATGACCGTCGCCGAGGTGGACGAGATCGAGTCGGCGGTCAACTTCAGCACGCTGGAGACCATGCGCAACTACTCGCTGATCGCGCTCGGCGGCCTCTTCGTCGCGAGCCTCGGCATCGGTTGGGTCCTCTCCGGGCGGGCGCTGCGGCCGGTGGGCGCGATCGCCCGCACCGCGCGGGAGATCCAGGCGACCGACCTGTCCCGGCGGATCCGGCTCACCGGCCCCCGGGACGAGTTGCGCGACCTCGGCGAGACGATCGACTCGATGCTCGACCGGCTGGACGAGGCGTTCCGGGCCCAGCGACAGCTGATCGACGACGCCTCGCACGAGCTGCGCAGCCCGCTCGCGGTCATCCGGGCCAACCTCGACGCCTCGCTCATGGACGCGCCCGACGCGACCGAGCCCGAGCGGGAGCGGGCGGTCGCGGTCATCGACCGGGCCACCACGCGCATGTCACGGCTCGTCGAGGACCTGCTGGCCACCGCGCGCCGCAACGCGGTCGCGCTCGCCGACGCCGACGTCGACCTCGGCGGCGTCGCGCGCGAGGCGGGGGAGGACTTCGCCGCCATCGCCGCCGGGCGCGGTGTCCTTCTGCGGTACGACGTGCGCGGCGACCTGATGCTCATCGGCGACCACGACGCGCTGCGCCGGGCGGCGGGAAACCTGCTGTCGAACGCGGTACGCCTCTCGCCCGAGGGCGGCACCGTGACCGTGGCGGCCGGCGAGCGGGACGGCTGGCTGTGGCTGGCGGTCGCGGACGAGGGGCCGGGCATCCCCGACGACGACCAGCCGCGCGTCTTCGACCGCTTCTGGCGGGGCGCCCATCCGTCCCAGGATCGCCGTACGGGCCTCGGTCTCGCCATCGTGCGGCAGATCACCGAGTCGCACGGCGGTCACGTGGCGGTCTTCTCGTCGGTGGGGGCCGGCAGCACGTTCGTACTGTGGCTGCCGGCCCGGGACCGCGCCGACGACAGCCCAGCGCCGTCGGCGTCGCCCCTGCGCTCACCGCCGCCGGATCAGCTGACCTTCCCGTAGCCCGCGCCCGCGCGGACCGTGGCGGGCACGCTGGCCGCACTGTCCAACGTGTACGAGTAGTAGGTGCGCGGCTCGACCACCGTGCCGGCCGCCTCGCACGTGCCCGAGCCGACGAACGTGTTGCCCCGGTGCACGAGCCGCCCCGGGCCGCTGTCCGCGTACCCGCTGGCGGAGAAGCACGGGAACGGCACGTTCTCGAAGTAGTTGTTCTCCACCACCGCACCGGCCTGCTGCACCGAGGCGACGCCGTACAGCTCGTTGTCAAGGAAGTAGTTGTTGAACACGTGCACCGGCTCGCCGAAGCGGATGCGCGGATGCCGCTGGCGGCTGTTGTCGAAGAAGTTGTGGTGGATGGTCACCTTGAGGTGGCCGATGTCGGTGGAGGCCGCGCCGTCTGAGTGGCTGATCAGCATGCTCTTGTCGGCGTGGTCGAAGTGGTTCCACGAGATTGTGACGTAGTCGGCGCCGCGGACGACGTCGATCGAGCCGTCGACCGCGCCGGAGAACGAGTTGTGGTCGATCCAGATGTGGTGCGACTCCTGGCCCACGTTGATCGCGTCGTCCTCCGCGTTGGTGAAGCGCAGGTTCCGCACGATCACGTTGTACGAGCGGTAGAAGTCCAGCCCGCCGCCGTTGATGTGGCCCGAGGTGCCCACGCCGATGATCGTCTTGTTGGGGCGTACCCCCTGCTTGCTGGTGATGTTGATCTGGCCGGCGACCCGGATGACCAGCGTCTCGGTGCTGTCGATGTAGTCCAGGAACTCGGTGGCGTTGGTCGCGGTGACCGTGCGCCCGCCAGCCCCGCCGGTGGTCCCGTTCTGGCCGAGCGCGTTGAGCGAGGCGAACCCGATCGGCCCGCCGCCGGGGGTCGGCGGTGGCGTCGTGGGCGGTGATGTCGTGGGCGGTGGTGTGGTGGGCGGCGGCGTACTGGGCGCCGGGCTGCTCGGCGGTGGCGTGGTGGGCGCGGTCGCCGTCCGCACCGACACGTCGTCGAAGTTGGCCGCGGTGTAGAAGGTGGCCACGCCCACGCCGCCGGCCGCGAACGCGGTGTCGGTGGCGGTCAGCGCCGCGCCGCCGTTGACCGTGCTGCGCAGCGTCGAGCCGGCCACCTGGAGGCTGACCGTGTACGTGGTGCCGGCCGACACCGCCAGCGAGGTCGAGGCGAGCGTGGTGGCGGTGCCGTTGACGAGCTTTTTGAGTTCGACCGTGTTGTTGGAGCGCAGCGCCACGTAGTAGTAGCTGGTGGCCGACTGCGTGCGGGCGAGCACGGCGGCGAAGCGGTTGCCGCCGCTGAAGGCGGTGGGCCTGACCTTGGCGGTGACCGTGTAGTCGGTCCACGAGGCCGAGCCGGCCCGCGCGCGGGCGTCGCTGCTCGTACCGGCCTGGCGCAGCACGCGCGAGCCGTCGGTGGCGACCGACCAGGTGCCGCCGCTCGTGGTCCAGCCGGTGCTGTCGCCGTCTTCGAAGTCGTCGCCGAAGAGCGTGGCGGCCTGCGCACCGCCGGCGAAGCCGAGGAGCGCCGCGGCGAGCGTGGCCGCCGAGGCGACGGCGGCGATCGGGATGAGTCGCTTCATGGGTCGCCCTCCTCAGATCTTTCCGACGCCGGCGCCGGCCGGGACGACCGACGGGACGCTGGACGCGGGATCGGCGGTGTACGCGTAGTACGTGCGCGGGTCGGGCACGCCGCCGCGCTCCTCGATGGGGTGGTTGCAGGCGACGAGGATGTTGTCGCGCTGCACCAGCCGGCCCAACTCGCCGCTGAAGTTGACGCGGCCGGGGTTGTTGACGCTGTAGAAGTAGTTGCCCTCGACCCAGAGGCCCGAGTCCATCGTCGACGCGATGCCGTAGCTGTTGTCGTCGTAGTAGTTGTTGTAGACGTGCACCAGCGGGGAGAAGCGCACCCGGGGGTTGCGCTGGTCCGAGCCGTCGAAGAAGTTGTGGTGGTACGTCACGCGCAGCCGGCCGGCGTCCTGGGCGGCGTTGTCGTCGTCGTGCCCGACGAGCGTGGTCTTGTCGTGGTCGTAGAAGCGGTTCCAGGAGACCGTGACGTAGTCCGAGCCGCGCTTGATGTCGACCGCGCCGTCGTCCCCGTTCGAGAAGTCGTTGTGGTCGATCCACACGTGGTGCGTGAACATCTGCACGTTGATCAGGTCGTCGGAGGCGCCCGTCAGCGTGATGTTGCGGATGATCACGTTGTGCACCGCGTTCGCGGGCGGGCTGGTCAGGTCGTCGTCGACCGGCAGGCCGATGTTGAGGCCGCCACCGACCAGCCGGGCGTTCGCGCCGATGCCGACGATGGTCTTGTCGGAGGTCACGTTGTGCATGCCGTCGCTGTTGCCCTTGGGCAGCGTGATCGTGCCGGAGACCCGGATGACGTACGGGCCGGGGCGCGCGATGTAGTCCAGGAACTGCGCGGTCGTGGTGGCCGTGACGGTGGGGCCGCCGGCGCCGCCCGTGGTGCCGTTCTGCCCGAGCGCGTCGACGGCCGCGAAGCCGATCGGGGCGCTGTCGGCAGCCTGGGCCGGAGCGGTGGGCGACACGACGGTGAGGCCGGTGGCGACCAGCACCGCGGCGACGCCGGGTCGGAGCATGCGAAGTGGTGGCATGCGGGGTCTGCCTTTCGTGGGGGAGGCGAGGTGGCAGACCCTCGTGATTGGAAAGCGCTTTCCAATCACGATAGAAAGCCGTAACAGGGTTGTCAATCGGTCATCGCGTACACAATGGACGCGTGACTGATCACGGTGGCCGACCGCTCGAACCGGCATGGCGGCGGCCGCACCCCGGTGAGCACCGGTGGCCGGTCGCGGTGGCGATCAGTGTCGCGATCGTGCTCCAGTTCCTGACGCCGCAGGACCTGGCGTTCGACCCGAAGTGGCTCCTGCCGGCCGTGGAGGTCGCGCTACTGCTCGGTGTGCTCGTCGTGAACCCGTTCCGGATCGACCGCGAGTCGGCGGCGCTGCGCGTGCTCGGCATCGCGCTGGTGGCCGTGGCGTCGCTGGCCCTGGTCTGGTCCACCGGGCGGCTGGTGCTGACGCTGGTACACGGCGAGCGGGGCGGCAACCCCGGCCACGTACTGCTCAGCGGCGGGATCATCTGGCTCACCAACGTGATCGTCTTCGCCGTCTGGTACTGGCTCACCGACCGAGGTGGCCCCGCCGCGCGCGCCAACGCGCGGAAGATCCACCTCGACTTCCTCTTCCCGCAGATGACCACCCCCGAACTCACCCACAGCGAGTGGCGCCCGGTCTTCGTCGACTACCTGTACCTGGCGTTCACCAACTCCACCGCGTTCAGCCCGACCGACACGATGCCGCTGGCGCGCTGGGCGAAGCTGGCGATGCTGTTGCAGTCTGGCGTGTCGTTCCTCATCGTGATCCTGGTCATCGCGCGCGCGGTGAACACGCTTAACTAGAGGGCGTGGCAGACGAACTCCGCGTGACCGACCGCCTGGTGATCCCTTGCGGCGAGCTGCGCGAGCGCTTCTCCCGCTCCTCGGGTCCCGGCGGGCAGGGCGTCAACACGGCCGACAGCCGGGTCGAGCTGTCGTTCGACGTGGCCGGCTCGCCGTCGCTGCCGCCGCCGCTGCGCGACCGGGCGCTCGACCGCCTGGCCGGGCGGCTCGTCGACGGTGTGCTCACGATCGCGGCGAGTGAGCACCGGGCGCAGCTGGCCAATCGGGAGGCCGCGCGCGAGCGGCTGGTGGAGCTGCTGCGCGCCGCGGTCGCCCCGCCACCGCCACCGCGCCGGCCCACCAAGCCGAGCCGGGCGGCCAAGCAGCGGCGGCTCGACGAGAAGCGCCGCCGCTCCGACCTCAAGAAGAGCCGTCGAGTCGATCGAGGGCAGCAATGAGCCGGGCGCGCAGAGCTGCCGCTCGGCCGGCGAAGGCGCGCTGCGCGGCGGCATACTCCGCACGCCCCTCCGGCGTCTCCACCCGCACCGGCTCGTAGCCGAGGTCGGCGAGGTCGTAGGGGCTTGCCCGCATGTCCAGCGCGCGGATGTCCCGGGCCAGCGCGAAGGCATCGGCGACCAGCTCACTCGCGACGAGCGGCGACAGCTTGTACGCCCACTTGTAGAGGTCCATGTTGGCGTGCAGGCAGCCCGGCTGCTCGTTGTCGTGCTGGGTCTCGCGCGTGGGCTGGAGCAGGTTGAGCGGGCGGGCGGCGGGCGTGAAGAAGCGGAACGCGTCGAAGTGGCTGCACCGTACCCGGTTGTCGTCCACCACACGGTCGGTCTCGGCGGGGGAGAGGCGGAGCGGCACCTGCTCGTGGCGTACCCCCTCCGCGCGGTAGACCATCGCCCACTCGTGCATCCCGAAGCATCCGAAGTGCGCCGGGCGGCCGGCCGTGCGCCGCAGCAGCGTGCCGATCCACTCGGTGGACTTGCGGGCCGCCACCGTCGGGTCGAGCATCACGCCCTGGCCCGTCTGGATGTACTCCTTGTCCGGCAGCCCGTCCTCCAGCGTGACGCCGGCGCCCGGATGCCAGCGCCGGAGCTGGGCCGGGCGAAACGAGTAGTACGTGAAAAGGAAGTCCTCCACCGGATGCTTCTCGCCGGCCTGGCGGCGGGCCAGGTGGGGGGCCAGCCACGCGTCCACACGGGCCTCGTGTGTGGCACGGCGAGCGCGCCACTCGGTGGCCTCCAGGACCAGGGTCCGCGGGCGTGGCGGCTGGGTCTGCCCCGGTGCCGCGGAGGTTGTCCTCTGGGCCCGCCGCGGCGCCACAGAGGTTGGAGGATCAGACCCTGGCATCCGTCCAGGGTAGGTTGGCGGTCGTGCGTATCGCTCGTTTCGTTCATGCCGGTGGGATGTCGTTCGGTGTCGTGGAGGGCGACCCCGACGGGCTGACGGTCGCCGAGATCGAGGGTCATCCGTTCGGGCAGATCTCGTTCACCACGCAGCGCTGGGCCCTCGCCGACGTGCGGCTGCTCTCGCCGATCCTGCCGAGCAAGGTGGTGTGCGTCGGGCGTAACTACGCCGAGCACGCCGCCGAGCTGGGCAACGAGGTGCCGAAGGAGCCGCTGCTCTTCCTCAAGCCCTCCACCTCGGTGATCGGCCCGCGCGACGCGATCCGGCTCCCACCACAGTCCAAGCAGGTCGAGCACGAGGCCGAGCTCGCGGTGGTCATCGGCCCGCCAGGCGCGCGGCGCGCCGACCGTGCGACCGCCGAGCGGGCCATTTTCGGGTACACCTGCGCCAACGACGTCACCGCCCGCGACCTGCAGAAGGCCGACGTGCAGTTCACCCGCGCGAAGGGCTTCGACTCGTTCTGCCCGCTGGGACCGTGGATCACCACCAGCCTCGACGTGAGCGACCTCGAGGTGCGGTGCGAGGTCAACGAGGAGGTGCGCCAGCTCGGCCGCACCAAGGATCTGATCTTTGACGTGCCCACCCTCGTCTCGTACGTGTCGCACGTCATGACGCTCCTGCCCGGCGACGTGATCCTGACCGGCACGCCGGCGGGCGTGAGCCCCATCACCGCTGGTGACACGGTCACGGTGCGCGTGGAGGGCATCGGCGACCTGGCCAATCCGGTCGTCGGACTGGAGTGACCGCCAGCGGGTCGATTTGGGGGGCGGCCGGGCGGTCGGGTAGAGTTCCCCCTCGGTGCGGCCCGATGGGCATGTGCCAATGGGGTATGGGGTAATTGGCAGCCCGACGGATTCTGGCTCCGTTAGTCTAGGTTCGAGTCCTGGTACCCCAGCAACCGATGTCCGTTAAGGCGCCGGTGCTGGTCCTCTGGTAGAGTTCAGCACCGTTGTCCGGAAGGGCAGCGGAGGAAAGAAAGAAAGTCCTGGCCCCGTCGTCTAGCGGCCTAGGACGCCGCCCTCTCAAGGCGGTAGCGCCGGTTCGAATCCGGTCGGGGCTACATTTGGGCCCGCACTCTTTGGAGTGCGGGCCTTTTTCTTGCGTGCCGGCTTTCTTGCGCGCCGGCTTTGCTCGCGCTCGGGCGCGGGCTTCTCGTGTGCGGCGGTTTGGGGCACCGGTCGCTGGGCGCCTCGCTGTGGTGTGCTCGGTGTTGCGGTCTCGCTATCGGCCCGCCGGGGCTTGCGGTCGTGGCGGCTTCCTGACCATGACCGTCGGAGGCTGTTTCGCCGCGTGGCGAAGGACGAGCGGTGCTACAAGGGCGGAGCAGTCACGCATACGCCGGGATGCGAACGAGTGGCAGAGCCTTGCGGAGACCTCCGCGTGGCCGAAGCGGAAGGCGAGCCACGGCTGGCGGTCGTGGGAAGCTCTCAGATTTTCGCGCGGAACAGCAAGGCGGTGCCGAAGCCGAGGGCTGGCGGGCAGCGCCCGACGCCTCTGCGGTATCGCTCAAGGACGAGTGGAGGCGGTCGACGGCGGCATGGAGGCGCCCGGTGTAAAGCGTGCGAGGCCCGCGTGGAAGCAGCAGCCGTAGCAGCGCACGATGCCCGCGTGGAAGGTGCTCGACGCCGCGCGGAAGCGCGCACGGCGCGTACCGGAGCGGGAATGGCCGCGCGCTCGCGTCCGACGCTGGGGCGACAGCGCCCAAGGCCCTCATGGGAAACACGCGGTAGTGCTCAACGCCAGCGCGGCAAACAGCCAGGGGTCGCACGGTAAGCGTGGAGGCGCCCAGGGCCGCGCCGGAACCCCGAGGCCGGCGGAGCAGCACTCTCAAGGCTGGCACGCAAACAGCGGAGGCCGCACGAGAGCGCTCAAGCCCACAAACAGCGGGAGGCCGCGCGAAAGCGCCCGCGCCCGCGCCCGCGCCCACGCCCACGCCCACGCCCCAGAGCGTCAACGCCCGCGCGGCGGCGCCTCAACGCGGGAGCGCAACTGCCAAGGCGGCGCACAAGGACCGCGCGGAGAGCGGCCACCGCCCAAGCAACGGAGAACACCAACGGAAACCGCGCGAAGCAAAGCCGGACCGAGGAAACGACGCGCGCGGTGCGACGTGTGAGGTCAGCGCGAACCGTGAGGCGCGACAAACCCCCGAGCCGCACCGCGAAGCGTGCGCCAGGATGCCTGTCAGAGGCCGCTCAAGCGTTGCCCGGCGCGTACCACCGCCATCGCGTGGCGGTCGCCGGGGCGGCGGCCCAGGCGCTCGATCGGGCCGGAGACGCTGATGGCGGCGATAACGCGGCCGGTGCGGTCGCGGATCGGGGCGGAAACGCTTGCCACGCCGGCCTCGCGCTCGGCGACGCTCTGCGCCCAGCCGCGCCGGCGTACCTCGGCGAGTGTGCGGCCGGTGAACTTGCACCGTGGCAACAGTGGCATCACGGCCTCGGGCGGCTCCCAAGCGAGCAGCACCTGTGCGGCCGAGCCGGCGGTCATCGGGAGCACCGCGCCGACGGGCACTGTGTCGCGCAGGCCACTCGCGCGCTCGGCCGCACCGACGCAGATCCGTTCGTCCGCACGGCGCAGGTACAGCTGGGCGCTTTCGCCTGTGGCGTCACGGAGTGCGGAGAGGAGCGGCTCGGCGGCGGTCAGCAGAACGTCGGGCGCGGCGTTGGCGAGTTCGCCAAGGCGTGGCCCCGGACGCCAGCGGCCCTGTGTGTCGCGGACTAGCATCCGGTGGATTTCCAGCGCCTGTGCCAGCCGGTGCGCGGTGGCCCGGGGCAGCTTGGTGCGCTCGACGAGTTCGGCCAAGCTGGCGCCGTCGACACAGGCGGCCAGGATGACCACTGCCTTGTCGAGAACGCCGACACCGCTCATACTGTGTCCCACAAGCCGAAACATACCTCCCAGAATTTAGGATGTCCAGATGGTGGGAGACACGCAGAAACCACGGACCCTCGCCGAGAAGGTTTGGGACGCCCACGTGGTGCGATCCGCCGAGGGTGAGCCGGATCTGCTGTTCATCGACCTTCACCTGCTGCACGAGGTGACCAGCCCGCAGGCGTTCGACGGCCTGCGGATGGCCGGGCGGAGCGTCCGACGCACAGATCTCACGCTCGCGACCGAAGACCACAACACGCCGACGGGGTACGAGGATCCGTCGTTCAACAGCCGCCGCGGCGATCTGCTCACGATTTCGGATCCCACGTCGCGCACGCAGATCGAGACGCTGCGCCGCAACTGCGCCGAGTTCGGCGTGAAGCTGCACCCGTTGGGCGACGCCCAGCAGGGCATCGTGCACGTGATCGGTCCGCAGCTCGGCCTCACCCAGCCCGGTCTCACGATCGTGTGTGGCGACTCGCACACCGCGACGCACGGCGCGTTCGGCGCGCTGGCGTTCGGTATCGGCACGAGTGAGGTGGAGCACGTGCTCGCCACACAGACGCTGCCCCAGGCGCGCCCGAAGACGATGGCGGTGACGGTCAACGGCACGCTCGCCCCCGGCGTGACGGCCAAGGATCTGGTGCTGGCGCTCATCGCCAAGGTGGGCACCGGCGGCGGGCGCGGCCACGTCGTGGAGTACCGCGGCGACGCCATCCGCGCGCTTTCCATGGAAGGGCGCATGACGATCTGCAACATGTCGATCGAGTGGGGCGCCAAGGCCGGGATGATCGCGCCCGACGAGACCACGTTCGCGTACCTCAAGGGGCGCCCCAACGCGCCGCAGGGCGAGGCGTGGGACGCCGCGGTGGCGCACTGGCGTGGTCTGGTGACCGACGAGGGCGCCACGTTCGACACCGAGGTGGTGCTGGACGCCGCGGAGATCAGCCCGTTCGTCACGTGGGGCACCAACCCGGGACAGGGCTCCGCGCTCGACAGCGCCGTGCCGGACCCGGAGGAGTTCGTCGAGGAGGTCGAGCGCTCGGCCGCCCGCCGCGCCTTGGAGTACATGGCGCTGGAGCCGGGCACGCGGCTGCGCGACATCCCGGTCGACGTGGTCTTCGTCGGCTCGTGCACCAACGGCCGCCTGGAAGACCTGCGGGCCGCCGCCGAGGTGCTCCGGGGGCACAAGGTCGCCAACGGCGTACGCATGCTCGTGGTGCCCGGTTCCGCCGCCGTACGCGAGGCGGCCGAGCACGAAGGGCTGGACAAGGTGTTCACCGAGGCGGGCGCCGAGTGGCGCTTCGCCGGCTGCTCGATGTGCCTGGGCATGAACCCGGACACGCTCAAGCCCGGTGAGCGCTCGGCGTCCACCTCCAACCGCAACTTCGAGGGCCGGCAGGGCCGTGGTGGGCGTACCCACCTCGTCTCGCCCCCGGTCGCCGCCGCAACCGCCGTCGTGGGCCGCCTCGCCGCGCCCGCCGATCTCAACTAGGCGTTCCTCCAGGGGAGAAGTACGTACATGGACAAGTTCACCGTGCACACGGGCACCGGCGTCCCACTTCGCCGGTCCAACGTGGATACCGACCAGATCATCCCCGCCGTCTACCTGAAGCGGGTGACCCGCACCGGCTTCGAGGACGGGCTGTTCAACGCGTGGCGCGAGGATCCGGGCTTCGTGCTCAACAACCCGGCGTACTCGGGCGCCTCCGTCCTCGTGGCGGGGCCGGAGTTCGGCACCGGGTCGTCGCGCGAGCACGCCGTGTGGGCGTTGCGTGACTACGGTTTCCGGGCGGTCATCTCGCCGCGGTTCGGGGACATCTTCCGGGGCAACGCCTTGAAGGAGGGGTTGTTGCCCGTGGAGCTCGAACTCAAGGCTGTGGAAGCGCTGTGGGACCTGCTCGAGCGCGACCCGACCGCGCAGGTCACGGTCGACCTGACGGCCCGCGAGGTCAGGGCCGACGATGCCACTTGGTCGTTTCCACTCGACGATTTCAGCCGCTGGCGGCTGCTCGAGGGATTGGACGACATTGGACTGACGCTGCGGCACGAGGACGCCATCAGCGCCTACGAAGAGCGTCGTCTCCCCTTCCTGCCAGTGGTTTCGTAACCATCGCGCAGCCCTTACCTGGCCGTTTTCGCCCCTGTCGGATCATCCGACAGGGGCGAATCCGTTACGACACAACGGCTTTTTTCGCGGGGATGTTTGCTCAGACTGGGCAAAGGGCATACGGTGCGCGCAGAATGGCTCGAGTTGAGTCCAAAGTTAGGTACGGGAGGGAAGTCGTGAACAAGGCCGAGCTCATCGAGGCGCTCGCCGCCCGCTTGGGAGACAAGAAGGCGGCGACGGCGGCGCTGGACGCGGTGCTGACGGAGGTTCAGCAGGCTGTAACCAAGGGCGACCGGGTGGCGATCACCGGTTTCGGCGTCTTCGAGAAGCGGGTCCGCGGTGCGCGAACAGCTCGCAACCCGCGGACCGGCGAAGCGGTGAAGGTGAAGAAGACGTCGGTTCCGGCCTTCCGCGCCGGCGCCGGCTTCAAGGAGATGGTCGCGAGCGGCCGCGTGCCGAAGGTGGCCGCCGCCAAGAAGACCACCGCCGCGAAGGCGACCACCGCCAAGGCCACCACGGCCAAGGCCGCCACCAAGAAGGCCGCCGCCCCGGCGAAGGCTACGGCGACCAAGAAGGCCGCTGCCGCCCCCGCGAAGAAGGCCGCGACCAAGAGCACCACCGCCCGCGCGACGGCGGCGGCCAAGAAGGCCCCCGCCAAGAAGGCTCCGGCCCGGAAGGCCGCGCCGAAGCGCTGAGCAAGCGGCGAAGGAGGGCATCCGCTGATCGGGATGCCCTCCTTTTCTGTGTGCGCGCGTGTTCCGGGCGAACGCGTGGTCAGACGAGTGCGGGCTCCCGCTCTGGCTCGGCGCTTTCCTCCCGTACCTCGATCCGCTTGTGCAGGCGGCCCAGCGGCCCTGGCGCCCAGAAGTTGTACCGGCCGAGGAGCGTCATGGTGGCCGGTACCAGAAGCATCCGTACCACGGTCGCGTCGAGCGCGACGGCGAGCACGAGCCCCAGGCCGATTCCCTTGATGGGTACGAAACCGCCGATCAGGAACCCGGCGAACACCACCACGAGAAGCAACGCCGCCGAGGTGATGATGCGGCCGGTGCGCTGGATGCCCTCGGCCACCGCGCGATCGGCGGGCACGCCGGCCAGCCAGCGTTCGCGGATGCGGGAGAGCAGGAAGACCTCGTAGTCGACCGAGAGCCCGAACGCGATCGCCGCGACGAGCACCGGCACCGTGAGGTTGAGGTAGCCCAGTCCGCTCGTACCGAAGATCCCGGCCAGATTGCCCTGCTGGAAGACCCACACGACCGCACCGAGTGCGGCACCGATGCTGAGCGCGTTGGTGAGCACAGCCTTGATCGGCAACAGCACCGAGCCGGTGAAGGCGAAGAGCAGCAGCAGCGTGCCGATCACCACCACACCGATCGCCCACGGCGCCCGGTCGACCAGCATCTCCTCGTAGTCCACCAGCCGTGCCGCGTCGCCGGTCACCAACACCTCGAACGGCGCGGGCAGGTCGCGGATCGCGCTCACCGCGTCCTTCGTCGAGTCCGACGGGGTGATGTCCGACGGGTACGCGTTCAGCACCGTCATGTCCCCTCCCGCCGGTACCGCCTCCACGCGCGTGATACCCGCGACGCCGGCGATCTGGTCGCGCAGCGCGGCGATACCGCGATCGGTGGAGGGCGCGGCGGCCACCGCCTCGATCGGCTCTGGCGCGTTCCCCTCGGGGTAGTGCGTCGCCAGCGCGTCGTACATCTGGCGAGTGCTCGAATCGGTCGGCAGCATACGCGGATCGCCGACGCCGAGCCGCAGGTCGAGTGCCGGCAGCGCGACGAAGACCAGCGCGGCCCCGGTCGCGACCAACGTCACCAGCGGGCGCCGCTGCACACCGCGTACCATCCGGGCGAGGAAGCCGCCGCGGGCGCGCTCCTTGGCCGGCTTGACCCGGTGGCCGAAGAGCACCAGCAGCGCGGGGAGCAGCGTGAGCGCGGCGAGCATGTCCACCAGGACGACCGCGAGGCCGGCCAGGCCCATCGAGCGCAGGAACGGGTCGGAGAAGACGACCAGGCCGGCGAGGGCGAGCGCGACGGTCAGCCCGGCGAAGAGCACGGTGCGGCCGGCGGTCGCGGCGGTGCGGGTCGCGGCGACGCGTACGTCCGGGTCGACCGCGCGCTCCTCACGGAAGCGGCTCACCATCAGCAGCGCGTAGTCCACGCCGAGGCCCACCGCCAGCATCGTGGTCACCTGGATGGCGTACACGGATACGTCGGTCACCTCGGAGAAAGCGAAGAGGATGCCGAACGTGCCGCCCACGCCGGCGACCGCGATCAGCAGCGGCAGCCCGGCCGCGATGAGACCGCCGAAGATGAGCAGCAGCAGGATGAGTACCACCGGGGTGGTGAGCATCTCCGCGCGCTGCACGTCCTCCTCGGCCTGAGCGCCGTACTCCTCATCGCTGAGCGGCCCGCCGGAGACGGCGACCTGCGCCGCGGAGATCTCGCGCAACCGCTCGGCCGCCGCCTCCGCCGCGTCGGTCTCGTCGTCGGACCGCAGCGTGATGCTGAGGATCAGGGCCTCGCCGGTCTGCGCGGACGGCTGGGGCGGGCTGACCGCGACGACGCCGGGGATCGCGCGTATGTCGGCGATCGCGCCGTCCACCTCCGCTTGGACGGCCGGGTCGTCCGCCGGCTTCCCGTGCACGATCGCGGTGAGGGTGGGCTGCTCCGGGCCGGTGGCGGCGAGGCGGTCGTCCGCGCGGGCCGACTCGGTGCCGGAGCCTGAGTTGATGTCGCCGGTGAGCCGCTCGAAGACGCCGATGCCGATGCCGAAGCCGGCGACCAGCACGAGGAGCCAGGCCACCACCACCAGGCGCGGCCGCCGGATCGCGAATCCTGTCACTGAGGTAAGCATGGTGCTGATGCTCGTCCGCTGAACCCCGCCGCGGATCGCCGTCAGGAGTGGAGTCGCGCCTCAGCCTTGGGACGGAGCCGAGCCCGGCACGACGAGCCCGGACTCGTACGCGAGGACCACCGCCTGCACGCGGTCGCGCAGGCCGAGCTTGGTCAGCAGGTTGCTCACGTGGGTCTTGACGGTGTGCTCGGTCACGAACATCTCGGCGGCGATCTCGGCATTGGAGAGGCCGCGGGCGACCAGGCGCAGCGTGTCGGTCTCGCGCGCGGTCAACGCGGCCAGCCGCCCCTCGGGGCGCCGGCCGGCCGGTGCGGCCCGCCCTCGGTCGACCATCTCGGCGATCAGCCGGCGCGTGACCGTCGGCGCGAGCAGCGCCTCGCCAGACGCGATCGTGCGCACCGCGGAGACGAGCTCGTCGCGGCGCATGTCTTTGAGCAGGAAGCCGCTCGCGCCGGCGTGCAGCGCGTCGTAGACGTACTCGTCGACGTCGAACGTGGTGAGCACCAGCACGCGCGCGTCGGTCTCGGCGGAGATGCGGGCGGTGGCGCCGATGCCGTCGAGCTTGGGCATGCGGACATCCATCAGGACGACGTCGGGGCGCAGCGTCAGAGCCGCGCTGACGGCCTCTTCGCCGTCGCCGGCCTCCCCAACCACCGTGATGTCGGGTTGGGCGTCCAGAATGACGCTGAAGCCGTCGCGCACCAACGCCTGGTCGTCGACGACGAGCACCCGCAGCGGGTCAGCCATCGCCTACCGCACTCCCTCGTCCGCTCGCTCGTGCGGCACTGGAGGTGGCGTCGTGCCGTGCGGCTCCCCGACCTCGACCGGCATCGTGGCGGTGACCTGGAAGCCGGTGCCCCCCGGACCGGGGCCGGCGCGCAGTGCGCCGCCGACGGCGGCGACCCGCTCGCGCATGCCCACGATGCCGTGCCCACCTCCGTTGCCGTCGCCGCTCGACGGACCCCGCCCATCGTCGCGCACCTCGACGCCGAGCTGGTCAGCGGCCCAGTCGAGCCGGATCCAGACCCGCTTGGCGGCGGCGTGGCGGACGACGTTGGTCAGGGACTCCTGGACCACGCGGTAGGCGGTCAGGCCAAGCTCCGGCGGGAGGGGCCGCTTGTCGCCGCGCTCCTCGACCGCGACGGCCAGACCAGCCTCGCGGGCCCGATCGGCGAGAGCCGTCAGGCCGTCCAGATCGGGCTGTGGCGCGCGGCTGCCCGCCTCGCCGCGCAGGATGCCGAGCGTGCGGCGCAACTGGGTGAGCGCCTCGCGGGCGGTCTGCCCGATCGTGTCGAAGACCCGCTCGGCGCGCGCCGGATCGGACCGCACGAGCACAGGCCCGGCCTCGGCCTGCACGGCGATGAGGCTGATCGAGTGGGCCAGGATGTCGTGCATGTCGCGGGCGATCCGCTCCCGCTCGCGGGCCGCGGCCGCCTCACGCTCCTCGGCGTGCCGCCGGTTGCGCTCCTCGAGCAGCGCGATGCGGACGTGGCGGGCGCGGGCGCCGGTGCCCAACGAGTAGGCCCCGATGAAGAGCAGCCCGACGATCGGCAACTGCACGAGCTTGTCCGGATGCCCGATGAACGAGAACCCGACGCCGGCCACCGTGCCGACCACGCCAGCCGTGCGGGCGAGCGGGCCGCTGAACGCGGCGACCGTGTACGTCGCGACAAGCTGGCCGTAGGGCGGGTCGTTGAGCCCGTAGCGGATCGTGAACACGACGGTGGCGACCCCGCACACACACATGACCGGCAGGGGCCATCGGCGCCGCCAGACGAGCGGGATCGTCGCGATGGCGGCCAGCACCAGCGGGAGCGGCCGAGCCTCCTCGTGGCCACTGACGGAGACGGCCAGGAGCCCGTAGCACAGCAGCGCGACGCCGGCGTCGATGACGCGCGCCGGCACCGCCGCCGTGCGGTCGCGTAGCGTCTCCAGCCACCTCACGCGCTCGCTCACGGTCGCAGTATCACCCGCGCCGGCGACCCTCCGCCTCCCTCCCAGGAGCGAGGCCCGGGTATCCCCGCTGGGGGATCCGCTCAGACGGTGAGCCGGTCGGCGCCGGCCAGATGCGTACCGGCGAAGGCGAGCAGCCAGCCGGTGCCCTTGGGCGTGGCCCACGCCTTCGCGGAGCCCAGCCGGGACAGCCGGGCCAGCGCCGGCGGGATCACCTTGCCCTGGCTGCACACGACGACCGCTCCGTACTCGGTGGCCAGCGCGGCGAGCCGGGCGGCTGCTTCGGCCGCGACGTCGGCGGGCTCCTGCCCCGGCTTCGGCTCGTTGAACGCGGCGTCGACCTCGATCGGCAGGTCGAGCCGGGCGCCCACCGGCTCCACCGTCTCGATGCACCGGCGGACCGAGGCGGAGAGGATCCGCTCCGGCGCCACGGCGGCCAGCACCGGCGCGAGCGTCCGCGCCTGGGCCAGCCCGGCCGGGTCGAGCGGACGCGCGCCGTCCGGGCCGCGCCAGTCGCCCCGCTTGCCCGCCAGCGCGTGCCGTACGAGCGCGACCGCGGCGGTGATCCTCGGCAGGCTCGCGAAGTGGCGCAGCACGCGCGCGTCGTGGTCGTACGTGAGCAGGCGCTCTGCCGTGTTGGTGGAGACCCACCGGAGCCCGTCCACCTCGGCGTTGGGCCGGAAGCGCGTCGCCGACAGCATGCGCATCGACCAGTAGTCGACGACCTTCGGCTGCCCGTCGCGCCAGTACCGGATGGAGGGGAGGCGGACCTGGGGCTGGCCGGATACCCCGGTCTCCTCCGCCACCTCGCGCACGGCGGCGGCGAGGGGATGCTCACGGGCGTGGAGCTTGCCCTTGGGCAGCGACCAGTCGTCGTAGCGCGGCCGGTGCACGAGGCACACCTCGACGCCGCCGCGCACTCCGGGCCGCCAGACGACGCCGCCGGCGGCCCGGACCGTGCCTACGGCAGCCAATCTGTCATCCGGGGCTTCGTGGCCTTGCGCCAGGCTTCGGGGAAGTCGGCCCGCACGCCGCGGATCGCGGTGCGCTCGCGCTCGAAGAGCCGGCCCGCGGTCACCGCGAGGGTGTGGTCGTCCGGATCGGTGGCCGCGATGCCGAGCCACGTCTCGGCGGCGGTCGCCGCGTCCTGGTGCTCGCCGAGCAGATCCTGCACGCCGGCGAGGGCCTTGGCCAGCTCTGGCGCGGCGCCGCCGAGCACGCCCGCGACGGCCTCGACCGCGTACCGCGCGCGCTTGCCGTTGATCCGCACCGAGTGCCACTGCTCGTCCGGCGCGTACGGGTCGAGGTCGGCCGCGCCGTCGACGCCCTTCGCACCGAGCGCGAAGGTGCGCCACGGCCGGGACACCAGCCGGGGCAGCACGTCGAGCGCGCGCTCACGGGCGAGCGGCGTCAGGTGCGGCTCGCGGGACGCGGCGACGAGGCTGTCGACAAGCTTCGCGTACCGGTCGGAGCGCAGCCCTTCGTCGAGTGTGACCAGCGCCTCCTCGTGGCGGGCGGCGAGGTCGGCGTCGATCCGCGCGACGGCGGCCTCGTCGGGCGGGCTGAGCGGGTCGGCGGACGCCGTGCGGCGCAGCCGCGCGCGCAGCACCTCGGCGTCGCGGGCGCCGCCCAGAAGGCCGGCGACCCAGCCCAGCTCGTCGCGGAGCGGCTTGGCCCACGCGCGGTCGACCAGCGGGCCGAACGTCTTCAGGTCGCTGCGCAGGCGCCGGCAGCCGACCCGCATCTGGTGCACGGCGGTGTCGTTGTCGCCGACCGGGGCGCGCAGCCGCACCAGCGGGTCGTGCGTCAGGATCCGCTCGATGCCCTTGCGGATGGCGGCGGTGACCACCTCGTCGGCCTTTGGCTTGCGGGGCAGGTCGGTTGCGCGTACCAGGTCGGGCGGACTGGCCGCCGCGTCGCCGAGCGCGCGCACGTGCTTGGGCGTGAAGCCGCCCGCCACCGCGCCGGCCTCGCGCAGCACCACCTCCACCTTGTCGAGCAGCTTGCGGCCGCCGCCCTTGCGCTCCACCTCGATCTCGCGGAACCTCGACCGCACCTTGCGGTCTTCGAGCACCGAGACCGCGTCGTCGGCCAGCTCGGCGAGGAGCCGGCCGTCGGCGTCGCGCAGGTGGTACGCCCGGCGGATGGTGCGCACCACCGCGGCCGGTGCCAGCTCGGCGCCCCGCGAGTACGCGGTGACGAGCAAGACCAGCTCGGCCGGTGGCGTGCCGGGAGCGCCGCCGCGGGAGATCTCGTGCCGGACGCCGGGAGTCTCGGCGGGCAGCTTGACCGTCCACGGCTCGGCGTCGCCCTTGCGGTAGCGCAGCGAGACGCCGGCGCGGGCCAGGCGAAGGTCGGGGGCATCGAAGTAGGTGGCGGTGAGTGTGACCGGCGGCCGCTCCTCGACCTGCCCGTCGGAGGGCAGGCACGCGGTCAGGTCGGGCAGCGTGAAGCGCGGCTCCACCTCGTACTTGCGTTCCTCCTCCAGCATCCGATCAGCCTACTCAGTGCCCCGCGACTTGGGCGCTCCGAGAACGCGGCGCAACAGCGCCTCCTGGAGGTGGGTCTCGCCGTGGCGGCGGATCCAGGTGCCATCCGGTTGCAGCTCGAACGCCTCGCACTCGTCACTCATCGACTGCGAGATCACGTGGTCGAGCTCGGTGCGGGCGACCGGGTCGGCGACCTGCACCAGCGCCTCGACGCGGCGGTCGAGGTTGCGGTGCATGAGGTCGGCCGAGCCGATCCAGAACTCGGCGGAGCCGTTGTTGCCGAACCGGAAGATCCGCGAGTGCTCCAGGAAGCGGCCGAGGATCGAGCGGACCCGGATGTTCTCGGAGAGCCCCGGTACGCCCGGCCGCAGCATGCACATGCCCCGGATGATGAGGTCGACCCGCACACCGGCCTGCGAGGCCCGGTAGAGCGCGTCGGTGACCTCCTCGTCGACGAGCGAGTTCACCTTGATCTGTACGAGCCCTTGGCCGCCGAGGCGGGCGTGCTCGATCTCCCGCTCGATCCGCGCGATGATGCCGGCGCGCACGCCGTGCGGTGCGACCAGCAGCCGCCGGTACGCGGTCTGCCGGCTGTAACCGGTCAGCACGTTGAACAGGTCGGTGACGTCGGCGCCCACCTCCGGGTCGGCGGTGAGCATGCCGAAGTCCTCGTACAGCCGGGCGGTCTTGGGGTGGTAGTTGCCCGTGCCGATGTGGCAGTAGCGGCGGATCTGGTTGCCCTCCTGCCGCACGACGAGCGCGGTCTTGCAGTGTGTCTTGAGCCCCACCAGCCCGTACACCACGTGGCAGCCGGCCCGCTCCAGCGTTCGTGCCCAGCCGATGTTGGCCTGCTCGTCGAAGCGGGCCTTGACCTCGACCAGCACCACGACCTGCTTGCCCGCGTCGGCCGCCTCCACGAGGGCGTCGACGATGGGGGAGTCGCCGCTGGTGCGGTAGAGCGTCTGCTTGATGGCCAGCACGTTGGGATCGGCCGCGGCCTGCTCGATGAAGCGCTGCACGCTGGTCGAGAAGGAATGGTAGGGGTGGTGCACGAGCACGTCGCCGTCGCGCAGCGTGGCGAAGACGCTCCGCGGCACCTCGCCCTCGGCGAAGCGGGGATGGGTCGCCGGCACGAACGGGCGGTCCTTGAGCCCGGGGCGGTCGACCGCCTCGTACACCTGCCAGAGCGCGGAGAGGTCGAGCAGCCCCGGCACCTCGATGACGTCGTGGCTGTCCATGTCGAGCTCGTGCACGAGCGTGTCGAGCATCTCCTCGGAGATGGTGGAGGCGACCTCGAGCCGCACCGGAGGGCCGAAGCGGCGCTGCGCCAGCTCCCGCTCCAGCGCCTGGAGGAGGTCCTCGTCGCGGTCTTCGTCGACCTCGAGGTCGGCGTTGCGCGTGACCCGGAAGAGATGGCACTCGACCACCTGCATACCGGAGAAGAGCTGGCCGAGCTGCGTGGAGATGAGTTCCTCCAGCGGGAGGAAGCGGGCGACCCGGCCGGTGTTCTCCACCACCACGAAGCGGGGCACGTTGTTGGGCACCTTGACCCGGGCGAACAGCTCCGGCCCGCCGTCGGGGTCGCGCACCGTCACGGCCAGGTTGAGCGAGCGGCTGGAGATGTACGGAAACGGGTGCGCCACGTCGACCGCGAGCGGGGTGAGCACCGGGAAGATGACCTCCCGGAAGTAGGTGCGGAGCCGCTGGCGCTCCTCGCCGTCGAGGTCAGACCAGCCGACCAGCTGGATCCCCTCGGCGGCGAGCTTGGGCTGCACCTCGTCGGCGAAGCAGTGGGCGTGCCGGGCGATCAGCTCGCTGGTCTTCTCCGCGATCAGCTCCAGCTGCGTGCGGAGCGGGATCTGGTCGCCGCCGCGCACCGGCAGGCCGGCCTGGAGCCGCCGCTTCAGCCCGGCGACCCGGACCATGTAGAACTCGTCGAGGTTGCTCGCGAAGATCGCCAGGAACTTCGCCCGCTCCAGCAGCGGCGTGTCCGGGTCTTCGGCGAGGGCGAGGACCCGGGCGTTGAAGTCCAACCAGGACAGTTCGCGGTTGAGGAAGCGATCTTCGGGCAGCGGGTCGGCCATCGGGGTTGGACGCTCGTCGGGGGGCGGGCGGTCGGTGCCGTCGCTGCTGGCCTCCGGCCGCTCGGGCGTCCGGGAGGGCTCCGGAGCCACCTTCGTGAAGCGACCGTCCGGGCCACGCGACGGGACCGAGGCGACGACATCGCCGGCGGCCCGGCGCTGCTGAGGGGGGTGTCCGGGATGCGTCTCACTCACCGATCAATCATCACCCGACCTCGGTTAACGCGAGATGAATTCGCTCACGGTTGATCAGCCAAACGTCGGCAACGTTATGCGCGTCACCTGGCCGGAGTCATCTTGCTCGATGCGTACGCGCTGGCCAAGCCGCAGCAGCCGGAGGCCCGACGCGGCGAATGCCTCCGCCGGGTAGGTGATCTCGGTGCCATCGTCGAGCAGGAGAGTGCCCGAGTGGGTATCCGGGTCGTACGTGGCGACGGTGCCCTGCATGCGTACAGCCTAGGTGGAGCCGGTCACGCGATCCGGTGCAGCAGCTTCCGTAGTGGCTACTATTTTCGTAGCGGCCTAGTCATTGGAGCGATCGTGATGCCCGACGTGGAGTTCGGCTACTTCCTCATCCCCGACGCGAGCGACCCCCAGGGCACCGTCGGGCTGGCCAAGTTCGCCGACGAGCTGGGGCTCGACCTGCTCGGCGTGCAGGACCATCCGTACCAGCCGCGGTTTCTCGACACCTGGACGCTGCTGTCCCACCTCGCCGCGCGCACCGAGCGGATCCGGCTCTTCCCCGACGTCACCAGCCTGCCGCTGCGGCCGCCGGCGGTGCTCGCCCGGGCCGCGGCCAGCCTCGACATCCTCAGCGGCGGGCGGTTCGAGCTGGGCCTCGGCGCGGGCGCCTTCTGGGAGGCGATCGAGGCGATGGACGGCCCCCGGCGCGAGCCCCGCGAGGCGGTCGCCGCGCTGGCCGAGGCGATCGGGGTGATACGTGCACTATGGACGCCCGGCCGGGGCGCGCGCCTCGACGGCGAGCACTACCGGCTGCGCGGGGCCAAGCCCGGGCCGTTCCCGGTGCACGACATCGGCATCTGGGTCGGGGCGTACAAGCCGCGGATGCTGTCGCTGATCGGCCGGCTCGCCGACGGCTGGATCCCCTCGACGATGTACGTGCCGCCGGCCGAGCTGGCCAAGGCGTCCCGGATCATCGACGCGGCCGCGGAGGAGGCCGGGCGTGACCCGGCCGCGATCCGGCGCATCTACAACATCTCGGGCAGGTTCGGCGGGTCCGGGGGCGGCTTCCTCCAGGGCCCGCCGCGCGTCTGGGCCGAGCAGCTCACCGAGCTGGCGCTGGCCGACAAGGTGAGCGGCTTTGTGCTGGCCACGGGCGACGACACGCGTGGTGAGCTGCGGCGCTTCGCCGAGGAGGTGGCCCCGGCGGTGCGCGCGGCGGTGCCGTCCGACCCGCCCGGCGATCCGCCCGGCGGGGCCGGAAGCGAGCCGGCGCGCGAGCGCATCTCGGTCATCGACGACGCCAGCCGGCCGCGCCTGCCCAAGCGGCCCGGCGGTGCGAGCGCGTCGGGCCGGGGGCACGGCCAGGACCTCGTCCGCGTACACGAGCACCTGCGCCAGGAGTTGGCCGGGCTGCGTGACGCGATTGCCCAGGTCGCGGCCGGTGAGCTGGACCCGGGCGTGGCCCGCTCGGTGCTCAACCGGCTCACCATGCGGCAGAACTACCTGTCGATCGGGGCGTTTTGCGCCTCGTACTGCCGGGTCGTCACGATGCACCACAGCATCGAGGACCAGGTGCTCTTCACCAGCCTCCGGGCCGCCGACGAGTCCCTGGCGCCGGTGCTCGACCGGCTCGCCGCCGAGCACGACGTGATCGCGGGGATCCTCGACCGGGTCGACAAGGAGCTCGTGGCGTACACCAACGACCCGACCCGCATCGGCGATCTGCGGCGGGAGGTCGACACGCTCGCGGACGGGCTGCTCTCCCACCTCGCCTACGAGGAGGAGCAGCTCGTCGAGCCGATGGGCCGGCTGGGTATCTGAGCGACCGCGGCGGAGTGCGGCCCGAGCCCCAGCCGGGCCGCACCGTCGAGGTCGGCGGCGGTGTCCACGTCACGGCGGAGGGTCGGCCAGTCGCCGGCGAGCGGCACCGCGCCGGAGCGGCGGTGTGCGGCGGCCGAGCCGGGGCCGAAGCGCGGGTCGAGTGGCGTGCCCGCCGGGGCGGTGAGCAGGACCGTGCCGGTGCCGGGCGCGTCCGCGACGAAGCAGCGCCGCGCGCCGGCCGCCGTACGCAGCGCCGCGGAGAGGTCGGCCGGGCACAGTGCGGGCAGGTCGGCGGCGAGCGCGGCGACCGGGCGGTGGGCCAGCTGCGCGGCGCCGTACGCGAACGCGGGGTTGAGGCCGCCGCCCGGCACGTCCGGCACGACCCGCGCGCCAAGCTCGGCCAGCGCCCGCCCCACCACCGGATCGTCGGTGACGGCCAGCACCTCGGCCACCTCGGCGCAGGCCAGCGCGGCGGCGACGGTGTCCTGGGCGAGGGCCAGCGCCAGCCGCTCGTGCGGCACGCCGTCGAGCGTCCCCCGCAGCCGGCTCTTGGCCACGGCCAGCCGCTTGACCGGCAGCACCACCCCCCATGTCGGCTTCACGGGACAATCCTGCCAGCGTCCGGCCCGGATCGGCGCCGCCGGGGGCAGCCGGTACCCGCGCTGGCCGTACCCAGCTTCAGCAGGCATGATTTCGCTGCGGGCGTCCGGCGGAGGCGCCGTAGGGGTAGCCAGGAGAACGTATGAAGCGGCTGGGGCCATTGCGGCGGTTCGTGGTGATCCTGGTCAAGTCGGTGCTCACACCGATGACGAGGCGCACCTGGACCGGGCAGGAGCACATCCCCCGCACCGGCGGCGTGATCCTGACGGCCAACCACCTCTCGCACGCCGATCCACTGGTCATGGCCCACTTCGTCTACGACGCGGGGCGGTGGCCGCGCTTCCTCGGCAAGGCGAGCGTGTTCAAGGTGCCGGTGATCGGCAAGCTGATCCTGCGCGTGCAGCAGATCCCGGTCGAGCGGGGCAGCGTCGACGCGGCCAAGTCGCTGGAGGCGCTCACCGCGGCGATCGAAGGCGGCGGCGCCGTGATCATCTACCCCGAGGGCACGACCACGCGCGAGCCCGACCTGTGGCCGATGCGGGGCAAGACCGGCGCCGCCCGGCTGGCGCTCGCGACCGGCGCCCCGGTGGTCCCGATCGCCATGTGGGGCCCGCAGCGGTTCTACGACACGCGTACCAAGAAGGTGGGCCTCCGCCCGCGCACGCCGATCGCCATCGCCGCCGGCCCGCCGGTCGACCTTTCCCGCTGGGCCGGCGCCGAGCCCACCAGGGCCACGCTCGACGAGATGACCGACGAGATCATGCTCCGCGTACGCGACCTGCTCGCCGGCATCCGCGGCGAGACCCCGCCGCCGCTGTGGGCGCCGGCCAAGGGGGAGAAGGCATGACGTCCGCCGCGGTGCTCGGCGCGGGCTCCTGGGGTACGGCGTTCGCGAAGGTCCTCGCCGACGCCGGCACCGACGTCACGATCTGGGCCCGGCGCGAGCCCGTGGCGGCGGCCATCCGGGAGTACGGCACCAATCCCGACTACCTCCCCGCGGTGCGGCTGCCCGAGCGGGTCACCGCCACCTCCGACGCGGGCAAGGCGATCGCCGGCGCCGATCTGGTGGTGCTGGCCGTACCCTCGCAGACCCTGCGTGGCAACCTGGCCGACTGGACCGGCTTCCTGGCGCCCGACGCGACGCTGGTCTCGCTCATGAAGGGCATCGAGCTGGGCACCACCAAGCGGATGAGCGAGGTGATCGTGGAGACCGCCGGCGTGCCCGCCGACCGCGTGGTCGTGGTCTCCGGGCCCAACCTGGCCGCCGAGATCGCCGCCGAGCAGCCGGCCGCCACGGTGGTCGCCTGCACCGACGGGACCCGGGCGACGCAGGTGCAGCGGGCGGTCACCACGCCCTACTTCCGGCCGTACACCAATGACGACGTGGTCGGCTGCGAGCTGGGCGGCGCGGTGAAGAACGTGATCGCCCTCGCGTACGGCATCGCCACCGCCATGCGCCTCGGCGACAACACCAAGGCGTCGCTCATCACCCGCGGGCTGGCCGAGACGGCCCGGCTGGGCGTGGCGCTCGGCGCCGACCCGCTCACCTTCGCCGGCCTCGCGGGGCTGGGCGACCTGGTGGCCACGTGCTCGTCGCCGCTGTCCCGCAACCGTACGTTCGGGGAGCACCTGGGGCGGGGCGAGACGCTGGAGCAGGCGCAGGCGGCGACCCGGCAGACCGCCGAGGGCGTGAAGAGCTGCCTGGCGCTCCGCGACCTGGCCCGTACGCACGGTGTGGACATGCCGATCACCGAGCAGGTGGAGTTAGTCTGCCACGAGGGAGTCAACCCGCGCAGCGCGCTGATCGCGCTGATGAGCCGGGAGACGAAGCCCGAGTGACCGGCGGCGAGTACGGCGACGGCACGCGTTCCGTCCACGCTGGACTGCCGGCGCCCGAGCCGGGGCAGCCGTTCCTGCCCGGTCCGGTCTTCGCGGCGCCGTACCACCTGGATCCCGTGACCGGCCCGGCCCGCGACGGGTACGGCCGACCCGACAACCCCACGCGCCGGCTGCTGGAGGCGGCCATCGGCGAGTTGGAGGGCGGCGAGGCGCGCGCCTTCGCAAGCGGGCAGGCGGCCATCACCGCGGTGCTGATGGCGGTGCTGCGCCCCGGCGACACGGTGGTGCTCCCGTCCGACGGCTACTACACGGTGCGCTCCTTCGCCGCCTCCACACTGGACCAGCTAGGCGTACGAGTGTCCTATGTGCCCACCGCCGGCCCGCACCCCTCCTTCGACGGGGTACGCCTCGTGCTGCTGGAGACGCCCGCCAACCCCGGGCTCGACGTCTGCGACGTGGCGGCGCTGTCGGTCGCGGCCCACGCCGCCGGCGCCCTGGTCGCGGTGGACAACACCACCGCCACGCCACTCGGCCAGCGCCCGCTCGACCTCGGCGCCGACTTCTCGGTCGCCTCCGGTACGAAGGCGCTGACCGGCCACTCCGACCTGTTGCTGGGATACGCCGCCACGCGCGATGCCGGCCTGCTGGAGCGCGTCACCACCTGGCGTACGCAGACCGGGGGCGTCCCGGGCGCCTTCGACGCGTGGCTGGCGCACCGCTCGATGGCCACTTTGGACCTGCGCCTGGCCCGGCAGTCGGCCAACGCCGCGGCCGTCGCGATGGCGCTCGCCGCGCGCTCCGATGTGGAGCACGTGCGCTGGCCCGGTCTGCCCGACGATCCGTCCTATGTGGTCGCCGAGCGCCAGATGCGGCGGATCCCCGGTCTCGTCTCGGTCGACCTCGGCTCGGCCGAGCGCGTGACGGCGTTTCTGCGGGCGTCGAAGCTGGTCTTCGCCGCCACCTCCTTCGGCGGGCTGCACACGAGCGCCGACCGCCGGGCCCAGTGGGGAGACAGCACGCCCGAGGGCTTTATCCGCATCTCATGCGGCGTCGAGGACACCGCCGACCTGGTGGCCGACATCACTGCCGCCCTCGACGCCGCCGCCTGATCCGGCTCAGCCGGGGCCGCCACGCTCAGGCGGCCCGGTGCATCGCGTCGAGCACGTGCCGGCGCAGGTCTTCGAGGCTGAGCCCGGCGTTGGTGAGCACCATGGCGGCCAGCCCTTCGCCCTCGCGGATCAGGCCGAGCAGGATGTGCTCCGAGCCGATGTGCCGGTGCTTGAGGTGCAGCGCCTCGCGGAGCGCGAGCTCCAGCACCTTCTTCGCGCGCGGGGTGAAGGGGATGTGCCCCGGGGGCGGCGCGGGCACGGCCTGCGCGCGGCGGAAGACCCCGCGCCGGCGCGGCGGCCACACCGGTGGCGGCTCCAGAGCGCCCTCGCCGAAGGTCTCCTCGACCTTCTCTCGGACGGCTTCGAGGTCGATGCCGATCGCCCGCAGCGCCTCCGCGTCGGCCGCGCCGAGCGGCTCGCGCCGGCTGCCCACCGCGGCCTGGACGTCGGCCCGCACCTGCTCGGGGAAGACCCCGGCGTCGCGCAGGACCGCCGCGGCCATCCCGCCGTCGTCGGCCAGCAGGGCGAGCAGGATGTGCTCGGTGCCGATGTAGCGGTGGCGCAGCTCCCGCGCCTGGGTCTGGGCGCCCTTGACCACGTCTCTGGCCTGGTCGGTGAACCGCTCGAACATCACGCCTCCCGCCGTGCGCCCACCGGCCGCCGGCCGGCGTGCTTCTTGTGGACTGCCTGCCTGGTTACGTCGAGCGCGTCAGCTATCTCCTGCCATGACCAGCCCTGCCGCCGGGCGTTGTCGACCTGGAGCACCTCCAGGGTCTCCAGGAGGCGGCGCAGGGCCAGCAGGGCGCGCAGACCGACCCGGGGATCGGTGCTGCCGGCTGCCGCGGCGAGATCGGTTGCCTCACTCATGCTGTCAACCTACGTTGACAGGCTCACGTTTGTCAACCCAGGTTGACGTACTCGGCGAACGCACAGGTCGCGCACAGGGCGTCGTGGCATGAGTTCCCTACGCTTTCCCCCATGAGGCGTCACCTGAAGGGCCTGCTCTACTCGTACCTGGCGGCGAAGCTGGGCCGCATCCTGCATCGGCACGGCCACGGGCGGGGCTACCACGGCCACGGATCCGGGCACTACGGCCACGGCTACGGATACGGTCCCGGCCACGGGCATCACGGATACCACGGGCACTACCGGTACAAGGGGCACTACCGCTTCAAGGGGCACTACCGGAAGAAGCGCCGCCGCTACTGGTGACGGCCGCTGAGCGTGGCGAGGCGCCCCGGCCAGGCGCGGTCCCGATAGCAGGCGTGCGCGGCGGCGAAGTCGAAGAGCCACTCCCGCTGCGCCTCGTTGTCGGGCACATGCAGGCCGCGGGCACTGGAGATCAGGCGGAGGGCGTCGGCCGGCTGGGCGCCGAGCGTGACGAGTGTCGCACCGGCGAGCAGCGTCGCTCGCCCGATCCCCGCGAAGCAGTGGGTGACGACAAACCGGCCGACCCGCACGTGCGCGGCCAGCCGGATGGCCAGCTCGGTCGCCGCCGGACCGGGCTCGGGCACGCCCCGGTCGGGGATCGGGAAGGGCAGGAAGGTGATGCCGGCCGCCTCCGCCGCCTCCCGCTCCTGCGTGAGGGCGAGGCGGTCGCACTCTTCGGAAGTCAGCGCGGAGACCAGCACGTCGACGTCGGCCTCGACCAGAGCGGACATCTGGTCTTCGAGCCAGTCGCCACCCCGGGGGTGTGACATCGTCGCCAGCCGCCCCGGCCCGTGCCATTCAATCACGTGGAGTGTCGGTCTCATGGACTCCTTGCTCCTTGAGCGCGAAAGGCGCCCACGCAGAGTAGGGTCACCCGCGTGAGCAGCCCACGGAAGACCCGCGTAGCCCTCGTCTTCGGCGGACGCAGCACCGAGCACGCCATCTCGTGCGTGAGTGCGGGCAGCATTATGGCCGCCCTCGACCCTGACGAGTTTGAGGTGATCCCGGTAGGGATCACCCGTGCCGGCCAGTGGGTGCTCACCGCCGGCGACCCGGCACAGCTGGCCATTGCCGACCGCCGGCTGCCGGAGATCACGCCCGAGACCGGTAAGGCGGTGGTGCTCCCCGCCGATCCCACCGCCCATGGTCTCATGGTGCTCGATCCCGCCGCAGGCCCACAGGCACTCGCCGACGTCGATGTCGTGTTTCCGGCACTGCACGGTGCGTACGGGGAGGACGGCACGATCCAGGGCATGCTGGAGATGGCGGGCATTCCGTACGTCGGGGCGAACGTCTTCGCCTCCGCCGCCGCCATGGACAAGGAGTTCACCAAGAAGCTGGCGGTCGCCGAGGGCATCCCGGTCGGGCCGTATGTGGTGCTCCGGGCCGGCGTCTCGCTCTCCGAGGCGGACAAGGAGCGGCTCGGCCTGCCGGTCTTCGTGAAGCCGTCCCGCGCCGGCTCGTCGTACGGCATCTCAAAGGTCTCCGACTGGGCCGAGCTCGACGCGGCGGTGACCGAGGCGCGGCAGATCGACCCCAAGGTGCTCGTCGAGGCTGCGATCGTCGGCCGGGAGATCGAGTGCGGCGTGCTGGAGGGGGAGACCGGCGGCGCGCCCGAGGCATCCCTGCTGGCCGAGGTGCGGGTCGTCGCCGGCCACGAGTTCTACGACTTCGAGGCGAAGTACCTCGACGACTCCTGCGAGTACGAGATCCCGGCTGGCCTGCCGCCGGAGGTGACCCGGCAGATCCAGGAGTACGCCTGCCGCACCTTCACCGCGATCGACGGCGCCGGGCTGGCCCGGGTCGACTTCTTCGTCACGCCCGAGTTCGACGTCTACCTCAACGAGATCAATACGATGCCGGGCTTCACGCCGACGTCGATGTTCCCCCGGATGTGGGCGGAGACCGGGCTGGAATACCCGAAACTGGTCAGCCGCCTCATCCGCACCGCGCTGCACCGCGGCCCCGGGCTGCACTGAGAGGATCAGTTCCAGAGACAGATCTGGGCTACCGCGACGTCCGCCGCGCTCCAGACCGCCGCTCCCGCGGCCTCACCCGCCGCGGTCCACGACCTCACCCGCCCCCGCCGGCGGCACGGCCCTGGAGGTCACGCGCTGCTGCCGGTCGCCGGGCTCGGCCTGGGGCTGACCGCCGGTCGACCAGCGCGCACGGCGAGGCCCACGGGCTTTAAGGGCCGCCGCAGCCGCTCGGGATCTCCTTGAGCGACGGCACGGTCGCGACGACGGTGTCGGAGAAGGCGATCGTCCACTGGCCCGGCTGGTCGTACTGCCGCGGCACCGTCACGCGCACCGGCACCTCGCGGTCGACGGTGGTCCACTCGGTGGCGTACGGGAGGTCGGCGGAGTGCCAGCAGACGCGGCTGAGCGGATACACGAGGTCGGTCAGGGGTATCTCCGGCATCGGCACGCCGCAGGAGACCGTGATGGCCGGGTCGCCGTAGGCGGCGTTCTGCTCGGCGCCCTCGGTGACCGGGCGCTGTGCCAGCTCACGCACGGAGGCGGGCAGGCGGGCCAGCAGCGCGCGGCAGACGATCGCGGCACGCTCGGAGAGCGCCGGTGCGGCCATCTCCACCGGCGAGGTCGACTGGGGGCGAGGCGCGGTGGGGCTGGGCTCGGCGGCGGCCGAGGGCTCGTCGGGCCGCGTGACGAGGATGGCGACGACCGCCATGACGAGGGTCAGCGGCACGGCGACGACGGTCGCCCACAGTGCCGCCTGGCGGTTGGTGCGGTCCATTTACAGGTGCACCACCGAGCAGGTGAGGGTGCGTGTGATGCCGGGCACCATCTGCACCTTGCTGACGATCATCTTGCCCAGCTCGTCAACCGTGTGCGCTTCGGTGAGGACCACCACATCGTACGGCCCCGTGACGGCGTCGACCCGTACCACTCCGGAGACATCCTTGATCGCCGCGGCCACGTCACGCGCCTTTCCGACCTCGGTCTGGATGAGGATGTACGCCTGGACCACGATCCGCCTCCTCTCCGCCGCAGCCAGCGGCTCGACCGTGAAACTACCGTACGGAGCGGAACGGGATCGTCGACGGTGCGCAGGAGGCCCAGTGTGTGACCTATTTGGCGCCGCGGCGCCCGGACCGAACTGCCCCGCTGACGGCGTCCGTGCGCCGCACGAGCGAGCGAATCAGGAGAAACAGTGAGTGTGGCGAAAGCCGGTGAGTTCGGACTGATCGCCCGGGTCATCGCACGCCTGCCGGTCGGGTCGAGCGCGTTGCTCGGTCCGGGCGACGACGCGGCGGTGGTCAAGGCCGCCGACGGCCGGGTCGTCGCATCGACGGACGTTCTGGTGGAGGGGCGGCATTTCCGGCGCGACTGGTGTACCGCCAAGGACGTGGGCCACCGCGCCGCCGCCGCCAACCTCGCCGACATCGCCGCCATGGGCGCCACGCCGACCGCGCTGCTGGTCGCGCTCTGCGTACCCGCCAACCTCGACGCCCGCTGGGCCGAGGAGTTGGCCGACGGGCTGGGGGAGGAGGCCGCCCTCGTGGGCGCCAGCGTCGTGGGCGGCGACATGTCCGGCAGCACCACGCTCACGGTCGCGGTCACCGCGCTCGGCGACCTCCAGGGCCGGTCGCCCGTCGTGCGCACGGGGGCGCGGCCGGGAGACGTGGTCGCCATGTGCGGCCGAGTGGGGTACGCGGCCGCGGGCTACACGGTGCTGTCCCGCGGCTTCCGCACGCCCAAGGTGCTCGTCGACGCGTACCGGCGGCCCGAGGTGCAGTACGGCGCGGGGCCCGAGGCGGCCGACCTCGGCGCCACCGCCATGATCGACGTGTCCGACGGGCTCCTCGCCGACCTCGGCCACGTGGCCAAGGGCAGCGGGGTCGCGGTCGACCTGCGGCGGGACGCGTTCGAGGTGCCGCGGCAGATGCGCGACGCCGCGTACGCGCTGGGCGTCGACCCGTACACCTGGGTCCTCGCGGGCGGTGAGGACCACGCGCTGGCGGCCACCTTCCCGGAGGGCGTGGCGCTTCCACCGAGGTGGCGAGTGGTGGGCGCGGTGCGCGAGGGTACGGGCGTGACAGTGGACGGCAAGCCCTTCAATGGGCCCACCGGCTGGCAGCACTTCTGACCGTCGCGGAACACGGCGAGCGCGGCGGGGCAAGTACGGGCATGACGACGCCGACGTCTCCCGCGACAACGGATCCGGCCGATCTCGCGGGGGTCTTCGACCGGTACGCCAGGGAGTTGCTGCGCTACTGCACGCGCCGGGTAGGTGAGCAGGTCGCCGAGGATGTGGTGGCCGAGACCTTCCTCGTCGCGTACGAGCAGCGCCACCGCTACGACGCCGCGCGGGGCGAGGTGCTGCCGTGGCTGTACGGCATCGCCACCAACCTCCTGCGCCGCCACCGCCGCACCGAGATCCGCGCGCTCCGGGCGCTGGCCCACGCGGACGGGGGATCGCCGGTGGACGGGCCGGCACAGCGGGCCACCGAGCGCGTGGACGCCGCACGGGCGGTGGCGCGGCTCTCGGCCGTACTCGCGAAACTGCCGAGGCGGCAGCGCGACGTGCTGATGCTCTACGCGGTGGCCGAGCTGGAGTATGCGGAGATCGCCGCGGCGTTGCAGATCCCTCTCGGGTCGGTCCAGTCGGCCCTGCACCGTGCCCGCGCCAAGGTGCGGGCCGCCCTTGCCGAAGGAGACGCGCGATGAGCCGCGACGATTCAGACATCATCGCCGTGCGGGACCTCCCGCCCGGCCTGCCCGAGCCGACCGACGAGGCGGTCAGCCGCACCTGGCACCGCATCGCCGCCGCGCGCCGCCCGGCTCGCACGCGGCCCGGGTCCCGCGTCCTCGTACCGGTCCTCGCGGCGGCGGTGGTGGCCGGCCTCGCGGTGGGCGGGGCGGTGGTGTTCACGCCGGCAGACGCGCCGTGGGGCACCGCCGGACCGGGCGGTGGCAAGGTCCCCCGGCCCAACCTGGCGCCCGCGCCACCGGAGACAGTGGCGGCGCTCAACGCCCTGGCCGACGCCGCCGAAGACGGCCCGCCCGCCGCCGAGGCGCGGCCGGGTCAGTTGATCTACGTACGGCATGACGGCTGGGCGGCCAGCTTCCACGCGAGCGGCGGGAGGGACATCCAGCTCGGCGACGACCCGTTGCGGGACATGGGCCCGCGGGTCGACCCGTCGAAGAGCGCGGGGAGCCAGGACGGCTCGCTCGAGCCGCAGTTGCTGGAGTTGTGGTTCGAGGCGGAGGGCATGGTCATGCTCTCCGTCACCAACGGTGAGGCCACGCTCGACACCGACCCGGCCGGCGACCGGGACCGCCTGCGACTGCGCGGGCCGAGCATCCACCAGCCGACGCCCGCCTGGATCGCCGCCCTGCCCACCGACCCCGACCGGCTCCGCGCCCACCTGCGCGGGCTCGTCGGCGAGGGCGGCGCGTGGTCCACCGACCACGTGCTGTGGACCACGCTCCAGGCGTTCTACCTGCACTCCGACCTGCTGCTGTCGCCGGCTCAGCGGGCGGCGCTCCTGCGCTCGTACACCGGCCTGCATGGCATCACCTCCGCCGAGGTGACCGTGGACGGGCGGCGGCTGGTGGCCGTACGCCAGAGCGAGCAGCAGAGCGGCAACGAGATCCTTTTCGACCCGGCGACCGGCCAGGCCGTGGGGCGGCGGAGCGTGTCGCTCGACGCCGGCGTGGTGGTGCCGCCCGCCAGCGGCGCGCCCGCGCTGGACCCCAACGTGATCTACCAGGCGACGTGGACCCAGCGGGTCGTCGACCGGGTCGGCGACCGCTGAGATCCGCTGCTCGCCGGGGGCGATTGGCTCGGCGTGCGGGGGATCGGCTACCCTGGTCAGGTTGCCCGGATCGGGTCCGCTGGCGACATCGTGATCGACAATCCCAGGAGAGTTCCGTGGCTAGCGTGTGCGACGTCTGCGGCAAGGGGCCGGGCTTCGGCCACAACGTGCCGTGGTCCAAGAAGAAGACCAAGCGGCGCTGGGACCCCAACATCCAGACCGTCCGCACGCCGGCCGGCGGTGGCACCACCCGCAAGGTGCAGGCATGCACCTCGTGCATCAAGGCGGGCAAGGTCGTCCGCGCCTGAGGCGCATCCCAGACCAGACGCTTCCGTAGCCGCCGGATCCCGCGATCCGGCGGCTATGTCTGTCCGCCGGGGCGACTCTTTTGCCCCGGCTCGGGTCGCCGTCCGTCAGCGCCGCGCGGAGGGCGAACCGCCGCGAAACGCGCAGCCGACCGCCGGACGGGTCGCTGTGGCCGACATATCGGCGGTGGCCTCGGCACTTCGCGGCAGGTGTCGGTGGGCGACAGTAGGCTCATCGCGTGCTGGAGACGTTCGACGCGGAGGCGGTGCGCCGGTGGTGCGCGGCCGGGCTGGAGTCGTTGCGCCAGCACCAGCAGGAGATCGACCGGCTCAATGTCTATCCCGTGCCCGATGGTGACACCGGCACCAACCTCGTGCTCACCGTCGCCTCGGCACAGCAGGCCATCGCCAACGACGCGGTCAACGGGGGTGACCACAGCGGTGAGGTGCTGCGGCTGATGTCGCGCGGGGCACTGCTCGGCGCGCGGGGCAATTCCGGCGTGATCGTCTCCCAGTTGCTGCGCGGCATGGCCGACGCGCTGACCGGCGCGGGGAGCGTGCGCGGGCGGGCACTCGCCGGGGCCCTCGGTGAGGCGGCCGCGGCGGCGCGGGCGGCGGTGGCCAAGCCGGTGGAGGGCACGATCCTGACCGTGGCGTCGGCGGCGGCGGAGGAGGCGTCGGCGACCGGGTCCGACGAGCTTGACGTGGTGGCGCGGTCGGCGGCGGGGGCGGCGGCGCGCGCGTTGGCCCGCACGCCCGAGCAGTTGCCGGCGCTGGCCCGCGCGGGCGTGGTCGACGCCGGTGGCCGGGGGTTCTGCCTGCTGCTCGACGCGCTGGTCGCCGTCGTCACGGGGCAGGAGGTGGATCCCGCGCCGATCGCCGTCGTCCCCGGGCAAAAGGCGAGGTCCGCGCCGATCACCGTCCACCGCCCGGTCAGCGCCGTGCGGGAGAGTGGTTCCCCGGAGTACGGATACGAGGTGCAGTACCTGCTCGACGCCGACCCCGCCGCGGTGGAGCGGCTGAAGTCGACGCTGGCGGGGCTCGGCGACTCGCTGGTGGTGGTCGGCGACCCCCCTACGTGGAATGTCCACGTCCACGTCAACGACATCGGCGCCGCCATCGAGGCTGGTGTGGAGGCGGGGCGACCCCATCGCATCACGGTGACCCGCTTCGAAGACCAGGCGCCGCCGCTCGACCCAGACGGGCGGGGCGCGGTGGTGGTGGCCGCCGGGCCGGGGCTTGTCGAGCTCTTCGCGGGCGAGGGGGCGCGGGTCGTGGCGGGCAACCCCTCGACCGCCGAGCTTCTCGACGCCGTGCGGGCCACGCGGGCGGGGCGCGTGGTGGTGCTCCCCGACGATCCGGATACCCAGGCGGTGGCGGGGGCCGCGGCGCGCGAGGCGCAGGTGGAGGGCGTGCGCGTGAGTGTGGTCCCCACGCGCTCCCCGGTGCAGGCGCTGGCCGCGCTGGCCGTGCGCGACGCTGGGCGGGGCTTCGAAGACGACGTGATCGCGATGGCCGAGGCGGCGGGCGCGTGTCGATACGCCGAGGTCTGTTACGCCAGCCGCGAGGCGCTCACGATGGTCGGCCGCTGCCGACCGGGCGATGTGCTGGCGCTGGTCGAAGACGAGGTGCACCTGATCGGCACCGACCTGGCGCAGACCTGTCGCGACCTGCTCGACCGCATGCTCGGCGGGGGCGGCGAGCTTGCCACGCTGCTGCTCGGCGCCGACGCGCCCCCCGGCCTTGGCGACGACCTCAGCGAGCACCTCGCGCAGCGGTGGCCGTTTGTGGAGGTGCAGGTCTACGACGGCGGCCAGCCCACCTATCCGCTCCTGGTAGGCATCGAATGACTGCTCCCGCGACACCGTCCGGCCACGTCGATGTGGACACTCCGCTGACGAAGGTGCTCGGCGCCAACACAGCCAAGGCCCTCGCCAGCCACCTCGACCTGCACACCGCCGGCGATCTGCTCTACCACTTCCCCCGGCGCTACGACGAGCGGGGCGAGCACACCGACATCCGCTCGCTGGAGGTGGGCGAGGACGTCACGGTGATGGCCCAGGTGCGTGCCACCAACCGCCGCCGGATCCGGGGCGGTGCCGACGAGATGCTCGAGGTGACGGTCGGCGACGGGGCGGGCGGCGTGCTGATGCTCACCTACTTCGGGCGCCGGCAGGTGTGGCGGGAGAAGGAGCTGCGCCCCGGGCGGTGGGGGCTCTTCGCCGGCAAGGTGACCGAGTTTCGCGGCAAGCGGCAGCTCAATGGCGCGCAGTACGTACTGCTGTCCGACGAGGGCGAGGCGTCCGAGGAGATCGAGGAGTTCGCCGGCGCGCTGATCCCGGTCTACCCGGCGGCGGCGAAGGTGCCCACGTGGACTATCGCGCGGTGTGTGGGCGTGGTGCTGGAGATGGTGAGCCCGCCGGAAGACCCGCTGCCGGCCGGCGTGCGCGCGCAGGGCAACCTCGTCGGCATCGCTCAGGCGCTCCGCGAGATCCACCGCCCAACCTCGAAGGAGGAGCTGTACAAGGCGCGGCGGCGGCTCAAGTGGGACGAGGCATTCGCCGTGCAGCTGACGCTGGTGCAGCGCAAGCACCGGGCCGCGTCGTGGCCGGCCCGCCCCCGCGCCCGGCGCGATGACGGGCTGCTGGCCGCCTTCGACGCCACGCTGCCGTACGAGCTGACCGAGGGCCAGCAGACCGTCGGTGAGGAGATCGCCGGCGACCTCGGCACCGCCCACCCCATGCACCGGTTGTTGCAGGGCGAGGTGGGCTCGGGCAAGACGCTCGTGGCCGTACGCGCGATGCTTCAGGTGGTCGACACGGGCGGTCAGGCGGCCATGCTCGCGCCGACCGAGGTGCTAGCCGCCCAGCACTACCGGGGCATCGCCGACCTGCTCGGGCCGCTCGGCCGGGCCGGCGAGCTCGACTCTGCGCCCGACGCGACCAGGGTCACGCTGGTCACCGGCTCGCTCGGCGCGGCGGCCCGGCGCAAGGCGCTGGAGGAGATCGCCGGCGGGCACGCGGGCATCGTGGTGGGCACGCACGCCCTGCTGTACGAGGGGGTCGACTTCGCCGACCTCGGCCTGGTGGTGGTCGACGAGCAGCACCGCTTCGGCGTGGAGCAGCGCGACGCACTGCGCACCAAGGGCACACAGCCGCCGCACGTGCTGGTCATGACGGCCACGCCGATCCCGCGCACGGTGGCCATGACGGTGTATGGCGACCTTGAGGTGTCCACCCTCTCCCAGCTGCCGAAGGGGCGTTCGCCGATCGCCTCGCACGTGGTGCCCGCGGCGGAGAAGCCGGCCTTCCTGGAGCGCGCGTGGAAGCGGATCCGCGAGGAGGTGGCGGCGGGCCACCAGGCGTACGTGGTGTGCCCCCGGATCGGCGACACATCCGACGAGGACGCTTCGGCTGCGACCGACGACAACGGCAAGCGTCCCCCGGTGGCGGTGCTCGACGTGGCGCCGCTGCTCGCCGAGGGGCCGCTGCACGGGCTGCGCATCGGCGTACTGCACGGAAAGCTCGCCGCCGACGAGAAGGACGCGGTGATGCGGGCGTACGCGGGCGGCGAGATCGACGTGCTGGTCGCCACCACGGTGGTCGAGGTCGGCGTCAACGTGCCCAACGCGACGGTCATGGTGGTGCTCGACGCCGAGCGCTTCGGCGTCTCCCAGCTGCACCAGCTCCGCGGGCGCGTGGGGCGTGGCTCGGCGGCCGGGCTGTGCCTGCTGGTGACCGAGGCGCTGGAGGGCACGCCGGCCCGCGAGCGGCTCGACGCGGTTGCCTCCACGACCGATGGCTTCCGGCTCGCCGAGATCGACCTGGAGCAGCGCCGCGAGGGCGACGTGCTCGGCGCGACCCAGTCCGGCCGCCGCTCCCACCTGCGGCTGCTGTCGCTGCTGCGGGACGCCAAGCTGATCAACGAGGCCCGGGTCGAGGCGATCTCCCTGGTCCAGGAAGACCCGGAGCTGGAGCGCCATCCGGCGCTGGCGGCTTCGGTGGCCGCGCTGGTCGACGAGGAGCGCGCCGAATACCTCGAAAAGGGCTGAGGCCGCCTCCGAAACGCTGAGGCCGCCTCCGAAACGCTGAGGCCGCCTCCGAAACGCTGAGGCCGCCTCCGAAACGCTGAGGCCGCGCCCGGGAACGGGTGCGGCCCGCGACGACCGGGGGGTGTCGTCGCGGGCCGCGGAGGGGGTGGAATGCGTTAGGCGGTGAAGGTCATCCGACGCCGGCGGGCCAGGTAGAAGAGCACCGCGCCGATGGCCAGCAGCGCGAGCGCGCCACCGGCGATACCGCCAGCCGCGGCACCGGTCACCGGCAGCTCGGGGCCGCCGCCGCCCGCACCGGGCTCGCAGTCGTCGGGCGCGGTCCAGGCGATCGGCTCGCCCTCCTCGCCCTCGACCGACGGGGTCACGGTCAGGCCCTCGCTGGCCGGGAAGGTCGCCGACTTGGTCTCGCCCGGGGCGACGGTCAGCGTCTGCGGCTCACCGGTGTTCGGCGTGAGGGTGATGGTCACCGTCTCGCCGTCGGCCGGGTTCTTGACCGTGAAGATCATCTCGTCGCAGGTCAGCTCGATGTCGCCCTCGGGCTCGCCCGGTGCGACACAGTTCTCCGGCTCGGTCCAGGTGTACGTCCCGACCGGCTCTTCCTTGCCCTCCTGGCTCACCGTGATCTCACCGGCGTCGGCGGGCACCTGGATGTCGGTCTTGGTCTCGCCCGGCTCGAGCGTGAACGTCTCCTTGAACTCACCGGCGCTGACGGTCAGTTTGACCGCCGCGGTGGCCTCCTGGCCGTTGCCGAGGGTCACGTTGACGGTGCCCTCGCAGTCCGGCGAGAAGCTGGCGGTCGGGGCGGTCGTCGAGGGGACGTCCTTCTTGCACTCGCCGCCCAGCTCAACCGTCTTGGACTTGGCGTCGCGCTCGAGGTGGGCGCCGCGCTCCTTCTTCCACTTGGCCTTGACCGTCAGCGACGCGCTCGTGGCGTCACCGGGCACACGCTGCACGCCGACCACCGGAGTGTCCACGCTGTACGGGTAGTCGTTGCCCTCGGTCGTCCGGATCTCCGTGACGGTGGTGCCGGCCGGGGTGAGGTCGGCCTTGACCAGCTTGTAGCGCTCCACGCCCTGCGGGGCGAAGCTCGTCACGGTCCACGTGACGACCCACTCGCCGGTCTCGGTGTCGCAGACGGCCTTGCCGTCCACTTCGCTGTGGTGGGCGCTGGCCGGCGACGCGACCATGAGGGCCGCGGCGAGGCCCAGCGCGGCCGCGCCGACGAGGGCGAGCGGGCGGCGCAGCGACAGCTTCCTACGATTCACGCGTACTCCTGAACAAAGGGGGGTCTTCAGGGCGCGGCCCGGGGCTCAGGCATGGCACAGCCGGTCGCTGCGGAGTCCAGCCGCAACCCGTCCGACGCCTCCCCAGGTCGTCGTGTCGGCGAGGACGCTGCCGACACAGCGCACGACCTTAGCGGTTCCTGAAGGGGCGCAGAGGAATTGAAGCCAAACTAAGAATCCCGTTGTGAAGTCGTGATCTTCTATGGTCGGAGCGAAGCCGAATGGTGTCCCTGTGTAGTGGTGGGGCTGCTGTTACTGGTGTGACTCGCAGGGGCGTGGCGTAGCGTCAGCCCCATGACCCGCATCGTCGCCGGCACGCTGGGCGGCCGCCGGATCGCCGCGCCGCCCGGCGACCGCACGCGTCCCACGTCAGACCGCGTGCGCGAGGCGCTCTTCAGCGCGCTGGAGTCGATGGCCGACCTGGAGGGGGCGCGGGTCGCCGACCTCTACGCCGGCTCCGGCGCGGTCGGTCTCGAAGCGCTCTCCCGCGGGGCGGCGCACGTGCTGCTGGTGGAGTCGGATGCCCGGGTCGCCCGGATCGTCCGGCAGAACATCGCGGCGCTCGGCGTCGGCTCGGCCGCCCGGCTCGCCACCGCCAAGGTGAGCACCGTGCTCGCGGCCGGGCCGGAGGGGGGCGGATACCCGGAGGGGGGCGGATACGACGTGGTCTTCGCCGACCCGCCGTACGCCGTACCCGACGAGGAGGTCACCGCCGTGCAGGCGGCCCTCGTCGACGGTGGCTGGCTGGCGGCGGACGCCGTGGTGGTCATCGAGCGTTCCACGCGCTCACGGGCGCTGACCTGGGTGAAAGGAATCACCGGCGAGCACAGCCGGCGATACGGCGAGACGACGCTTTGGTACGGTCGCCGATCGTGAGACGTGCGGTGTGTCCCGGCTCGTTCGACCCGGTGACCAACGGGCATCTGGACATCGTCGGCCGGGCCAGCAGGCTCTTCGACGAGCTCATCGTGGGCGTGTTGATCAACCAGTCGAAGACCGGCCTCTTCACGGAGGACGAGCGCATCGACATGCTGCGCGAGGTCACCAAGGGGTACGACAACGTGCGGGTCCTGTCGTTCCGGGGCCTGCTGGTCGACTTCTGCCGCAAGCACGACGCGGCAGTGGTGGTCAAGGGCCTGCGCGCGGTGAGCGACTTCGACTACGAGCTGCAGATGGCGCAGATGAACATTGGGCTCGCCGGCGTCGAGACGCTGTTCATGCCGACCAACCCCCTCTACTCGTTCCTCTCGTCGAGCCTCGTCAAGGAGGTCGCGAAGTGGGGCGGTGACGTGTCGTCCCATGTGCCTGACGTGGTGGCCGCACGGCTGCTGGAGCGCCTGGGCGGCTGACCGCCCCGACCGCGCTGTCCGCCCGGCCGGAGGGCCGCCCCTGGGCGGGGGAGCGCCCCGACCGGATGGCCGATTGCCGGAGAGCCGGATGACCGCTGGTGGTGTCGGTGACGGCACTGCGACACAGGGCGACGCGCCCGGCGGAACGTGAGTGGGCGTACCTTTCGGTCCTGGGGCCGCATCATGGGGTGACCACCCTCATCATGTGAGGGTCGGCTGTGGACGACAGGAGTGAGGCGCCGGTGGACCCGCTCGACCGCATCGACGAGATCATCGCCATCGTGGAGGCTGCCCGGTCGGTCCCCATGTCGCGCACCAACTGCATGGTGGATCGCGGCGAGATGATCGGCGCCCTCGACCAGCTCCGCGCCGAGCTTCCCAGCGAGCTGCGGCGGGCCTCGGCCCTGCTGGACGAGCGCGACAAGATCATCGACGCTGGGCGGCGGGAGGCTGACCGGATCATCAGCGAGGGTGAGACGGAGCACGCCCGGCTCGTCTCGGTCAACGAGATCACCGTCTCCGCCGAGCACGAGGGTGCCCGGATCATCGCCGAGGCCCGCGCCGAGGCCCAGCGGCTGCGCGAGGAGGTCGACGACTACGTCGACACCGCGCTGGCCAACTTCGAGCAGTTCCTCACCCGGGCGCTCGCCTCGATCGAGCGAGGCCGCGACAAGATGCACGCGCTCCGCGAGATCGGCACGTTCACCGGGGAGGAGAACGAGCGGCCCCTCCCGTTCTGAGCGGACCGGGGCGGTTCGACGCCGGACCGATGCCTCGGGTACCGTAGACCGTCGGCCTCCTACCAGGCCGGAGTCTCACGATGCCCAATTACTCGCCGACCCACCTCGATCCCAGGTCGCCGCTGGTCCTCGACACGAGGGAGCTGCCGCGCCGACCTGGTGCGATGCGTACGGTCAATCGGGTGGTGCCGGCACCGGCAGACCTCGGGCTGGAGCTGATCGGGGTGCCCGAAGGCGCCGATCTCACCCTCGACCTGAGGATGGAGTCGGTGTCCGAGGGAGTGCTGGTTTCCGGCACCGCGTCCGCCGCTGTGGCGGGCGAGTGCGGCCGGTGCCTGCGCCCGATCAGCGACTCGGTGGTCGTCCCGATCCAGGAGCTGTATGCGTACGAGCACAGCACCACGGACGAGACGACCGACGAAGACGAGGTAGGCCGGTTGCAGGGAGACCTGGTCGACCTGGAGCCGGTGCTGCGGGATGCGGTGGTGCTCGCGCTGCCCACCAACCCGCTGTGCCGAGAAGACTGTCCAGGGCTGTGCCCCGAGTGTGGGGTGCACTGGGACGAGCTGCCGGCTGGTCACAGCCACGAGCAGGTCGATCCCCGGTGGGCGGCCCTGTCGCAACTGAACCGGAAAGAGGAGTAGGAACCGTGGCGGTCCCCAAGCGCAAGATGTCGCGCAGCAACACCCGGTCGCGCCGGGCCCAGTGGAAGGCCACGGCGGTGGCGACGGTGGCCTGCCCGCAGTGCCGCTCGCCGAAGCTCCCGCACGCGGCGTGCACCGTCTGCGGCACGTACAACGGCCGTCAGGTCATCGAGGTCTGACCCGAGCCGCGCGTGGAACTCCCGACCCCGGGTCGGGCAGCTCCGGTTCCAGCCGCCGGCCGGCCTCGTCCGGCCGGCGTTCACGTAGAACCGGGCATCGCGCGGATCGCCGTTGACCTCCTCGGCGGGGACGGGGCACCCGCCGTCGTGGTTGACGGCGCTCTGCGGGCATGCGACGCCGATCCCGACCTCCACCTGCTGCTCGTCGGCCCACCTGAAGTGGCCGGCGAGATGGTTGGCGCGCTCCCACCGGCTGAGCGGGAGCGCGTCTCTGTGCGCCCGGTCCGGGCGGTGGTCGGCATGGCCGACGCGCCCACCGGCGCCAAGCGCCCCGACACCACCGTCCGCGCCGCCGCGGCCGCCGTCGCCGAGGGGCGCGCCGACGCGCTCGTCTCGGCCGGGGCCAGCGGCGCGACCGTCACCGCCGCCGTGCTCGGGCTGGGCCGCTGGACCGGTGTACGCCGCCCGGCGCTCGTCGCGACCCTCCCGGCCGAAGCCGGCCCGGTGGTGCTGCTCGACGTGGGCGCGTCCGTCGAGGCGCGCCCCGGCACGCTGGCCCGCCACGCCGCGCTCGGCGCCGCGTACGCCGCCGCCGTCCACCACATGCCCAGTCCCCGGGTCGGCCTGCTGTCGATCGGCACCGAGCCGGGCAAGGGAGACCGGGCGCGGCGCGTCGCCGACCCGTTCATCGCGGCGCAGCCCCTCCCCTCCGGTGCCCGGTACGTCGGGCTCGTCGAGGGCTACGAAGTGTCGCTAGGTGCCCGCGCCGACGTGATCGTCGCCGACGGGTTCACCGGAAACGTGCTGCTCAAGGGCATCGAAGGCACATACACACGCTGCCGCCCGGACCGGGTCGAGACCCCGCACCGGGCCGCGGCGCTGGTGGGCGTCGGTGGTGTCGTGGTGGTCTGCCACGGCGCCGCGACCGGCGCCGACGTCGCCTCCGGCATCGCCCTCGCCGCAGACCTGCACCGCCGCGCCGCGGCCACCGAGATCGCCACGTTGCTAGGGGTGAGTCATGGATAAGCGCAAGCGGCCGCCGGCCGACCATCTGGAGGCGGCGTTCGGCGTCGCCCTCGACTCGGAGTTGCTGGAACGGGCGCTGACGCACCGCTCCTACGCGTACGAGAACGGGGGGCTGCCGACCAACGAGCGGCTTGAGTTCCTCGGCGACTCGGTGCTCGGGGTGGTGATCACGACCGCGCTCTTCCACAACCACCCCGACTTGCCCGAGGGACAGCTCGCCAAGCTGCGCGCGAGCGTGGTCAACATGCGCGCGCTCGCCGAAGTGGCGCGCGGGCTGGGTCCGCTCGGGCTGGGGCCGTACCTGCTGCTCGGCAAGGGCGAGGAGACCACCGGCGGGCGGGACAAGGCGAGCATCCTCGCCGACACGCTGGAGGCGCTGCTCGGCGCGATCTACCTCCAGTACGGGCTGGACGCCACCTCCGGCGTGATCCACCGCCTCTTCGACCCGCTGATGGCCGAGTCGGCGGGGCGGGGTGCCGGGCTCGACTGGAAGACGAGCCTCCAGGAGCTGACCGCCTCGCTGGGGCTGGGCGTGCCGGAGTACCGGATCGACGAGGCGGGCCCCGACCACGCCAAGACCTTCACCGCGTGGGTCGTCGTGGCCGGCGACCGGTACGGCGGCGCCGAGGGACGCAGCAAGAAGGAGGCCGAGCAGCGGGCGGCCGAGGCGGCGTACCGCACGCTGTCCGCGAAGTTCGGCGAGGCCGCTGGAGCGTCCGCCGCCAGCGTGTCCCCGCCCGCCGTCGCGAGTCCGGCCGTGGGCGTCCCGGAGGCGGGAGGGGACAGTGCCGGAGCTTCCTGAGGTCGAGACCGTCCGCCAAGGGCTGGCCAAGTGGGTGACCGGGCGGCGGATCGCGGCGGTCGAGGTACGCCATCCACGGGCCATCCGCCGGCACCTGCCCGGCGCCGACCACTTCGCGGCCGTGCTCGCCGGTCACCGGGTCGTCGACGTGTGCCGGCGCGGCAAGTACCTGTGGCTGCCGCTCGACTCGGGCGACGCGATCATCGGCCACCTCGGCATGTCCGGCCAGCTGCTCTTCCAGCCCGGCGACGCGCCCGACGAGGTACACCTGCGGATCCGGTTCCGCTTCGACGACGACGGGCCGGAGCTGCGCTTCGTCGACCAGCGCACGTTCGGCGGGCTCTCCGTCTCGCCGGGCGGCGCCGAGCTGCCCGCCGAGATCGCGCACATCGCCCGCGACCCGATGGACCCGCTCTTCTCCGACGTCGACTTCGTGACCAACCTGCGCCGCAAGCACACCGAGGTGAAGCGGGCCCTGCTCGACCAGACGCTGATCTCCGGAGTGGGCAACATCTACGCGGACGAGGCGCTGTGGCGGTCCAAACTGCACGGTGCCCGCGCCACCGACGCGATCACCAAGCCGGCCGCGGCCCGGCTGCTCGGGCACATCCGCGAGGTGCTCTCCGAGGCGCTGGTGGCGGGCGGCACGAGCTTCGACGCGCTCTACGTCAACGTCAACGGGGAGAGTGGCTACTTCGACCGCTCGCTCAACGTGTACGGCCGCGAAGGCGAGCCCTGCAACCGCTGCGGCGCCCCGATCCGCCGCGAGGCGTTCATGAACCGCTCCTCGTACTCGTGCCCGAAGTGCCAGCCCCGTCCCCGTTCGCCGGTCAGGGCAAGCTAGAGAGGGCGCGGCCGGCTGGGCTCAATGCTGGACGACTTGTGGCGCCATGCCAGCCATGACTCGTCTAGCGATCTTCCGCTTTCCGTTGCGGCTCGATTTGGTGTGGCAGAGGGGAGCTGCCGCGATGTCCGCCGTGCTCCGGGCCGCTGCTCCCGCAGCCTCTCCCTCCGCGTCCCCACGATCGCGACCCGGCCCAACACGGGCGGGCCTCGGCCCGGGAGGCAGGTCGGGTCCGTGTTCAGGAGAGCTGTCGAGCTGGGCGCACCGACGCGCCCAAATCGCGCCGCATCGTCGGCACGCTCTCTCAGTTTCGAGATCGGTCGGGGATAGTTCGTTGGACCGGTGGCGCTCGGACCGTCCACCGGGCAGGGCAGCCTCTGGATTAGGACGAGTTATGGCTGCTATTGACGCCACAGGTCGTCTAGATCCGGCAGGCTCGCTGTGATCATTGAGGCGTTAGGGCGCTGGCCGGCCCACAAGCGGCCGGCTCAGCCGTGATCCGGGTGCCAACCTCGCGAGCTGGCGGCGTGGGCGCGTTGGTGCGCCCAGCTCGACAGCCTTTTCTGAACATGAACTCCGAGGCGCAACCCCAGGGGCCGGGGCTTGACCCGCGGGCCTGGCAGCGGAGGCCGGGGTTTCGGGGAGCGCCAGCGAGCCGCCGGACGGAGCGGTGCCCGCGGGAGCGTGCGGTCCGCAGGTGACGCGGACCGGGGTTCGGCATCGGGGCGGACCCCCAGGGCCGAAAGTCTCTGGTCGGGGTAATTCCCGAGGTGCGACTTCCGGGGCCGCAGCGGGTCGCTCCCGGATGTCGCCGAGCCGGTCGCTGCCTAGCGTCAGGTGCTGTGGACAGGACTCTGGCGGAGGGGGAGCCCGCGATGGGCAGGCGACCGATGACGGTGCGCGTCGCGCGGTGGAGCGCGGAGCACCCATGGCGGGCCATCGCGCTGTGGGCGGTGTTCGTGGCGGTCTGCTTCGTGGGCGGCAACGCGGCCGGTCTCAACGAGGCGACCGACGAGGATCAGGCGATCGGCGAGGCCGGTCGCGCGTCCGTAATCGAGATTCACGGTGACTTCGACAACCCGGCGGTGGAGAACATCCTGATCACCGCCCCCAGTGGAGCGTTGGACCGGGCGGCGGCGGACGCGGCGGCCGCCGACGCGGTGAGCCGGATGAGCGCCACCGAGGGCGTGGCGAAGGTCGACCCGCCCATCCCGGCGCGGGACGGCTCGGCGCTGCTCATCCCGATCACCATGAGCGGCGAGCGGGAGGACGCCGCGGACCGGCTCCAGCCGCTGGAGGAGACGACCGCCGCGCTCCAGGCGGCGCATCCAGGCGTACGCGTCGACGAGGTGGGCGGCCCCTCCATCAACAAGGCGCTGGACGCGACGCTCGGCGAGGACTTCAAGCGCGCCGAGATCCTGAGCCTGCCGGTCACGCTGGCGATCCTCGTCGTCGCGTTCGGCGCGTTGATCGCGGCCGGCGTACCGGTGCTGCTCGCCATGTCGTCGGTCTTCGCGGCGATGGGCCTGTCCACGATCGCCTCGCACCTGCTGCCGGCGACCGACACGACCAACAGCGTGATCCTGCTGATCGGCCTCGCGGTCGGCGTCGACTACTCGCTCTTCTACATCCGGCGCGAGCGGGAGGAACGCGCCAAGGGGCGCAGCCACATCGACGCGGTGGAGATCGCGGCGGAGACCTCCGGGCACGCGGTGGTGGTCTCCGGCCTGGCCGTCATGATCGCGATGGCTGGCCTCTTCCTCGCCACCGACGTGGTGTTCTCCTCGCTGGCCGTCGGCTCGATCCTGGTGGTGGCGGTCTCGGTGATCGGCTCGCTGACCGTGCTGCCGGCGGTGCTCGGCAAGCTCGGCCGCTGGGTCGACCGCCCGCGCGTGCCGCTGCTGTGGCGCCTCCAAACCCGCCGCTCCGGCGCGTCCCGCTTCTGGCCGGCGATCCTGCGGCCGGCGCTGCGCCGCCCGCTGCTCGCCCTGGTGCTGTCGGTCGGCGCGCTCCTCGCCCTGGCGGTGCCCGCCGCCGGGATGAAGCTGAAGTTTCCCGGCATGGAGGACCTGCCCCGCACCACGCCGGCGATGCAGGCGTACGACCGGCTGACCGCGGCCTTCCCGAGCACCGGCACGGCGCACAACCTCGCCGTGGAGGCGCCGGCGGCGGAGGCGGCCCAGGTGCGGGAGACGCTGGCCGCCCTGGCCCGGAAGGTCGGCGGCGACCCGCTCTTCGCCCCCGTGGAGGCGGACGGGCCGGACATCGAGCAGTCCGCCGACGGCACGGTGACGATGCTGCGGATCGCGACGCCGTACCACTCGCGCACCGACGAGGCGCGGCAGTCGCTGGACAAGCTCCGCGACGTGTACGTGCCGGAGGCGATGGCCGGCCTGTCCAACGTGGAGTACGCGGTCGGCGGGGACGTGGCCGGCAGCGTCGACTACGCCTCGCACGTACGCGAGAAGCTGCCGCTGGTGATGGCGTTCGTGCTGATCCTCACGTTCGTGGTGATGGTGCTGACGTTCCGCTCGGTGGTGGTGGCGCTCACCTCGATCGTGCTCAACCTGCTCTCGGTCGGCGCCGCGTACGGCCTGCTGGTGCTGGTCTTCCAGGGCACCTGGGCGGAAGGGCTGCTCGGCTTCACGTCGATGGAGTCGATCGTGACCTGGCTGCCGCTCTTCCTCTTCGTCGTCCTCTTCGGACTCTCCATGGACTACCACGTCTTCGTGGTCAGCCGGATCCGTGAGGCGGTGCGGCGCGGAGTGTCCAACCGGGACGCCGTGGCGTACGGCATCACGAACTCGGCCGGCACGGTGAGCAGCGCGGCGATCGTGATGGTGGCGGTCTTCTCCATCTTCGCCACGCTCAGCACGATCGACATGAAGCAGCTCGGCGTCGGCCTGGCCGCGGCCATCCTGCTCGACGCGACCATCATCCGCGCGGTCGTGCTGCCCTCGGCGATGACGCTGCTGGGCGACGCCAACTGGTGGACACCGCGCCTGCGGCGCAAGCGCCCGTCGGCCAGGCACGCCAGGACCCCGGAGCGGGAGCTGGTCTCGGTCCACTGAGCACAGTCAGGCGGCTACCAGGTGCGGGCCTCGGCGACCACGCCGAAGCCCGCACCGCGCCACTCCATCATCCGGCGGGCCACCTCGGTCTGGGCGGCCGGCACGCCGTAGACCAGGTGGCCGTCGCCGGGCACCGCGCCCTCGCCCGACCACCGCTGGTACTCCGCCCAGTCACCGTCGAAGACGCAGATCGCCGCGTCCAGGCTCCGGTACGCCGGGTCGACCGGCCCGCGCGCGTTGAGCACCACCAGGTCGAAGCCGACCCGGCGGGCCACTCGCACCGCCAGCGCGACCACGCCCAGCCCGGCCGGGTCGCCGGGGATCCGGTCCAGGAAGATCCCCTCGTGCGGCTGTGCCGCCTGCCGCTCCACCGCGTCGAGCACGTCGGCGAGGGGACGCTCCCCGTGCCTGAGGTCGACCTTGGCAAACTGTCCCATCAGTAGCGCTCCGGATCGAAGACGGCGTGCGCGGCGAGCACGAGACCGGCGAGGTAGGTGGCCGCGAGCGCGGCGACGGTGGTGGGCAGCAGCGTGCCGCCGGCCACCAGCGCGCCGAGGGGCGCGGCCGCGAGCGCCGCCGCGGCCAGCCGGCGCCCCCGCGCGGCGAGGAGTGTGGTCAGCGCCAGGACGCCACCGAGCAGCAGCACCGCCGCGCAGCCGAGCACCAGCCCGCGCGCGCCCGGATGGCTGGAGAGCAGGTACGGCAGCCGGTAGGCCGCCGCGCCCAGCCCCACCCCGGCCACCAGCGGCGGCACCAGCGCCCCCACGGTCACCGTGCCGAGGTCACGCACCTCCGCGTGGAAGGCGCGCAGGTCGTCGTGCGCGTCCGTCGCGGTGGCGGCGCGGGCTTCGTGCCAGCACACCACGAAGACCAGCAGGGGTACGCCGAGCGCGAGTACCGCCGCGTCCGGAGCGGCCCGCCACACGAGTACGGCGGTGGCGCCCTGGCAGAGCGCCACGAGCACGCCGGTGACCGGGGCGTGCGCGCGGATCCGCAGCGCGGCGGCGAGCAGGAGGGCGGCCGCCACCGGCAGCACCTCGACCCGGTCCCAGAGGCCGGCCAGCAGCGCCCCGGCGGCCAGCCACGCCGGCACCGCCCAGCGCAGCCCGGTCCGGGCGCCCGCCACCAGCGCGTACCCGGTCAGCCCCACCGCCACCGCCAGGCCCCGGTCGGGACCGGCGAGCGTGGCGGGGGCGAGCCCGCAGGCGGCGGCGGTCAGGAGCGCGCCGGCGGCGGCGTACGCGCGGCCACGCGCCCCGGCCCACCCCAGCACGGCGGCCACCGCCGGTACCGCCCAACCGACCCGGGCCAGCTCGTCGGCGGCGGCGAGCGCGCAGACCACCGGCGTGAGCAGGAGCGCGGAGCGGCGCAGGGCGGCCCGCACGTACGGCACCGGCCGGGGCGCGCGCACCGGCGGGCGCTCCAGGTGGGCGAGCACCGCCTCGCCGAGCGCGAACACCGTGGGCACGCCGTACCGCCGCTCGGCCAGCCGGTCGCTGATGCCGGCGGCTTCGAGCGCGGCGACCAGCTCGTCGACGTCGACCACGCCCCGCTCGAACCGCCGGGCCAGCTCCGCCACGGATTCGCTCACGCGGCCACGTCCCGGTACAGGTGGTCGTAGGCGCGGCGCATACCGTCCACTGTGAAGAGTCGCAGCGCCCGCGCCCGACCCGCGGCGCCCAGCCACTGCCGCCGCTCGGGGTCGCGGAGCAGCTCGACGCAGGCCCTGCCGAGCGCGACCGGGTCGCCCGGCGGCACGACCACACCGGCGTCGCCCACCGCCTCGGCCACCGCGCCCACGTCGGTGCTGACCGTGGCCCGGCCGCAGAGCATCGCCTCGACCAGCGCGTCCGGCGTGTGCTCGGTGACGCTGGAGGAGACGACCAGGTGGCCGGCGGCGTACGCCTCGCGGCTGGACGGCACCGGCCCGGTGAACACCACGCTGTCGCCGAGCCGCAGCCGGTCGGCGAGGCGGCGGCAGGTGTCCGCGTACCCGGTGTCGGTCTCCGGCCCGGAGAGGCGCAGCCCGGCGTGTGGTACCGCGTCCCGTACCTGCCGGAATGCCCGGATCAGTGTTTGCAGGTCCTTGTGTGGTGCGATCTGCCCGACCCAGACCAGGGTCGGCGCGGGCGGCTCGGTCTCCAGGGGCGCGTACCGCACCGGCTCGACCCCGCCCGGCACGACCACGACCTTGGCCGGGTCGGCGCCGTCGCGCAGCTCCCACCGCTGGTTGAAGCGGCTGGCCGAGACCACGAGCGCGGCCTCGGCGTACCCGATCCGGCGCAGCGCCCGGTGGTAGCGCAGCAGTACCGCCTTGACCGCGTCCGGGCCCTCGACCGCGGCGGGCGGGCGGTCCTCGGTGAGCAGGAACGGGGTACCCGCCTGCCACCGCGCGGCGAGCGCCACCAGCAGCGCCGGCCCGGCGGCGACGGCGTGGCAGAGCTCGGCGGCCGGCGGGCGTACCGAGAGCGGCAGCAGCGCCTGGTGGAGGTGCTCTGCCGCGAGCCGGGCGTCCCGTACCGAGAGGCGGGGGAGCGCCGGCTCGCACCGGGCCGTCTGCCAGGCGTCGAGCAGCACGTCGGAGACGGGTACGCCGCGCAGCGGGGGACCACCGGCCAGCGCCAGGTCGGCGAGCAGGCGCAGGCTCTCGGCGAACATCGCGGTGCCCTGCTCGCCGTCGGAGAGCAGCCCACGGCAGAGGAGTACCGCCGCCGCGGTGGCCGCCCGCCGGTGGCGGTGCCGGGCCAGCCGCCCGGCTGGGGCGGGCCGGGGCTCGGCGGCGGGATGGAGGAGGGCGTGGACCGGGAGGGCGTACGCCGGCTCCCGCCGCGCCTCCTCGTCGCCACCGAGCGCGACCAGGTGGAACGTGTGCCGGTCGAGCCCGTGCACCAGCCGGTGGCACCAGTCGCCGGCGCCACCCCTGACGTACGGGTAGGAATCGTCCGTGATAAGCGCAACCCGCATGCAGGGGGCAACGATCGAGGTCGAACCCTAAGGGCGTGTTGTCGGCTACGCGACAGCGCGGCCCCGCTGTACTGGGCGCGACCCGCTACACCGGGCGCGACCCGCTACACCAGGCGGACCCGCTACACCGCAGAACCGAACATCTGTGTCCAGTACGGCGTGCCGTTGCTCGCGTACGCCAGCCCCACGCCGATCGCCTTCGCGTCGCAGTTGAGGATGTTGGCGCGGTGGCCGTCGCTGTTCATCCAGCCGTCCATGACCGCGGCCGAGGTGCGGTAGCCGGCGGCCACGTTCTCGCCGATCGCGTTGTCGTAGCCGGCCCGCTCCGAGCGCTGCCAGGGCGAGCTGCCGTCACTGCCCGTGTGCGACATGTTGTTGTGGTCGGCCTGGTCCTGGCTGTGCAGGCGGGCCGCGTTCGCGAGCCTGGTGTTGACCCTGACCGGGCCGCAGCCGGCCTCCGCCCGCTCCTGGTTTGTGATCTCCACGACCCGGTTCTCGTCGGCGGACTGGGCGGTGCTGGTGCCGGTGCCCCCGCCGGCGGGCGGGCGGGTCGTGGCGCGGGTCGTCGAGCGCTTGGGCGTGGGGTTCGTGGTGGCCCGGGGGGTGGCCTTGGCGGTGGGCGTCGGCGTGGGCGTGGCCGCCGGAGTCGCGTCCGGGCTGGTGGTGGGGGTCGCGGTGGCGGCGAGCGCGATGCCGAACCCGCCGATGCCGCCCGCTTCGTCCGTACGGTCAGAAGCCGTCCGGTTAGTCCCGGAATCTCCGCCGCCGGTCAGGCTTGGCCGGAGGATCGCCGCGCCCGCTCCGAAGGCCAGCAGCAGGACGCCGACCAGCACCGCGAGGCCGAGAGGGCCAGGCAGGCGGCTCGTGGGCCGGTGCCGGCCGGTGTGCCGCGTCGGCGCGTCGGCGTCCATAGGGTCCTTCCAGGGCGGATGTGTGGGCCGAGCCGGACGGTACGGGGGCGCTCCCACCTGGGCAATCGCCCTAAGGAAGATCTAAGGCGCCGCCAAGGATCATGTTGATCATGGCTGAGTCGGGTGATCTGGGCCCGGTTAACTTGACGAAGGGGGGCCGCGCGGCGGAGTATAGGGACGTCGCCAGTCGCGCCCGATCATGCCCGCGCGTGCCCGTGGGCTGATAGTCGCGAAAATTGCTGGGCGCGCGTTGGCCGGCCACTCCGGCAGCGCATTACAAGGAGACGATATGGCGAAGGCCCTCTACGGCCACGTTGGTGCGGCGCCTGATCGGCGCCTCCTCGACGAGGTCACCCGACTGCGTGCCAGGGTTCAGGCACTGGAGTTCGAGGTCACTAGGCTGCGTGCTGAAAACGACCGGCTCGCGGCGGCTGCGGCCGAGGCGGGAGATCTGCTGAGGATCCCCGAACCGGCACTGACCTGATCTCCGGGCGCCGGGCTGCCGGCGCCCACCGCCTGACAACTCAATCGCATCGCTCAAATCGCGCGCCGACACAACAAGTGGCGGCGCGCAGCTTTTTGCCTTCATCCGATCGTTGGCACACGGGACGAGCGCGGCGTGTCAGGTGCCCGGCCTGGGGCCGGGTTACTCTCCCAGTGAGATGTCATCTGCGAGTGGATAGAAAGACGTGCATTTAAAGAGCCTGACGGTGAAGGGCTTCAAGTCCTTCGCCTCCGCCACGACGTTGCGACTGGAGCCGGGCATCACCTGTGTGGTGGGCCCCAACGGCTCCGGTAAGTCCAACGTCGTCGATGCGATCGCCTGGGTCCTGGGCGAGCAGGGTGCGAAGGCGCTGCGCGGCGGAAAGATGGAAGACGTGATCTTCGCCGGCACTGCCGGTCGCGCGCCGCTGGGTCGCGCCGAGGTCACGCTCACCATCGACAACACCGACGGCGCGCTGCCGATCGACTACACCGAGGTGTCGATCACGCGGCGGATGTTCCGGTCGGGCGAGAGTGAGTACGAGATCAACGGCAGCTCCTGCCGCCTGCTCGACATCCAGGAGCTGCTCTCCGACTCCGGCATCGGCCGGGAGATGCACGTCATCGTGGGGCAGGGGCAGCTCGACGCCGTCCTGCACGCCAAGCCGGAAGACCGCCGCGCGTTCATCGAGGAGGCGGCCGGCGTCCTCAAGCACCGCAAGCGCAAGGAAAAGGCGCTGCGCAAGCTCGACGCGATGCAGGCCAACCTCAACCGGCTGACCGACCTCACCGCCGAGCTGCGCCGCCAGCTCAAGCCGCTGGGCAAGCAGGCCGAGGTGGCCCGGCGCGCGGCCGGCATCCAGGCCGACCTGCGCGATGCCCGGCTGCGCCTGCTTGCCGATGATCTGTCCACATTGCGCTCCACTCTGGACAAGGAGATCGCCGACGAGACCGCGCTGCGGGAGCGGCGCGAGCTGGTCGAGGAGCAGTACGGCGAGGTGCAGCGGCGGCTCGCCCAGCTGGAGGCGGCGCTCGCCGAGGACGCCCCGCTGCTCGCCGCGGCGCAGGACACCTGGTACAAGCTCTCCGCCCTCCAGGAGCGCTTCCGCTCCACGGAGCAGTTGGCCAGCGAGCGGCTGCGTCACCTCTCCGCCACGCCCGACGACGAGCGCCCGGGCCGCGACCCGGAGCAGCTGGCCGCCGAGGCGGAGAAGGTGCGCGCCCAGGAGGAGGAGCTGCGCGCCGCGCTCAAGGCCGACCAGGCGCACCTCGCCGAGGCCGTGGAGCGCCGCCAGGAGCTGGAGCGCCAGCTCGCCGACGCCGAGCGGGCACTGCGCGCCGCCGCGAAGGCGATCGCCGACCGCCGCGAAGGGCTGGCCAAGCTGACCGGGCAGGTCAACGCCGCCCGGGCCCGCACCACCAGCGCCGCCGAGGAGATCTCCCGGCTCGCCGCCGCGCACGCCGACGCGCAGGCCCGCGCCGAGAAGGCACAGGCCGAGGTGGACGCGGTCGCGGCGCTCTCCAGCGAGGCCGACCGGGACAACGCCGACCTCGACGCCCAGCACGACGAGGCGGTGGCCGCGCACGAAGAGGCAGCCGCCCGCGTACGCGCGCTGACCGACGCCGAGCGCGCGGCCGAGAAGGAAGCGGCTACCTGGAAGGCGCGCGAAGACGCCCTCGCGATGAGCCTGCGCCGCAAGGACGGGGCCGGCGCGCTGCTGGCCAAGGCCGACCAGGTGCCCGGCCTGCTGGGCAGCCTCGCCGGCATGCTGACCGTCGCGCCGGGCCACGAGGCGGCGCTCGCGGCGGCGCTCGGCGGGCTGGCCGACGCGGTCGCGGTGGCCGGCGTCGACGAGGCCACCGAGGCCATGCGGCTGCTCAAGATCCAGGACGCCGGGCGGGCCAGCCTCCTGGTCGGCAGCCCTGGCGGCCCCGGCATGATCGGGTCGCTCGACGCGCTCCGCCCGGTCCTGCCCGACGGCGCGAAGTGGGCGCCCGACGTGGTCGGCTGCCCCGACCAGATCCGCCCCGCGGTGCACCGGGCGCTGCGCGATGTCGTGCTCGTGCCGGATCTCGCCGCGGCGGGCCGGCTCGTGGCCGCCAACCCCGAGCTGCGCGCGGTCACGCCCGACGGCGATGTCGTCGGTGCGTACGCGGCGGCCGGTGGCTCGTCGAAGGCGCCCAGCTACATCGAGGTGCAGGCGGCGGTCGACGAGGCGAAGGCGAGGCGGGCCGAGGCCGAAGACGTGATGTCCGACGCCGCCGAGGAGCTCACCGAGGCGCGTGCCGAGGTGGCCGTCCGCAAGGAGGCGGTCAACGCCGCCTCCGCCGCCAAGAAGGAGGCCGAGGGGCAGCGCAACGCCGCCGCCCGCCGCCTCGCCGAGCTGGGCGCCGCCGCGCGTTCGGCCAAGGCGGAGACCGAGCGGCTGGCCGCCTCCCGGGCCAAGGCCGAGGAGGCCCGCGAGCGCGATCTGGCCGCCCTCGACGACCTCGAAGAGCGGCTGCGGCTCGCCGAAGACACCGCGGTCGACGAGGAGCCGGACACCGACGAGCGCGACCAGCTCGCCGCCGCCGTGCCACAGGCCCGGCAAAACGAGATGGAGGTACGCCTCGCGGTCCGCACCGCCGAGGAGCGGGTCGCCTCGATCTCCGGCCGGGCCGACTCGCTGGCCCGCCAGGCCGCCGCTGAGCGGGCCGCCCGCGAGCGCGCCGCCGCCCGCCGCGCCGCCCGCGCCCGGGGCGCCAACATCGCCCGTGCCGTCGAGGTCGGCGCCCGCGAGGCGCTCGCCCGGGTCGCGGTGTCGCTGGCCGACGCCGAGCGCACCCGCGACGAGATCGCCCAGTCGCGGTCCGCGCGTGAGGCCGAGCTTTCCGAGGTACGGGGTTCCGCCAAGCGCCTCGGCGCCGACCTGGAGCGGCTCACCAGCGAGGTGCACCGCGACGAGGTGGCCCGTGCCGAGCAGCGGATGCGGATCGAGCAGCTGGAGATCAAGGCGGCTGAAGACTTCGGGCTCGACGTGGAGACGCTGGTCGCCGAGTACGGGCCGCAGCAGCTCGTACCGCCGACCCAGGCCGAGGTCAACGCGGCCGAGGCCGACGGCAAGCCCGCCCCCGAGCCGGTCACGTACCACCGTCCCACGCAGGAGAAGCGAGCCGCCAAGGCGGAGCGCGAGCTGACCCTGCTCGGCAAGGTCAACCCGCTGGCGCTGGAGGAGTTCGCGGCGCTGGAGGAGCGGTTCAAGTTCCTCTCCGACCAGCTCGAAGACCTCAAGGCCACGCGGCGTGACCTGCTCACCGTGGTCAAAGACGTCGACGACCGCATCCTCGAGGTGTTCACCAGCGCGTACGAGGACACGGCCCGCGAGTTCCAGAACGTCTTCACGGTGCTCTTCCCCGGTGGCGAAGGGCGCCTCGTGCTCACCGACCCGGAAGACATGCTCACCACCGGCGTCGAGGTCGAGGCTCGCCCGCCCGGCAAGAAGATCAAGCGGCTCTCGCTGCTCTCCGGTGGCGAGCGCTCGCTGACCGCCGTCGCGATGCTGGTCGCCATCTTCCGCGCCCGGCCAAGCCCGTTCTACATCATGGACGAGGTCGAGGCCGCGCTCGACGACGTCAACCTCGGCCGCCTGATCACGCTCTTCGCCCAGCTCCGGGAGAAGAGCCAGCTGATCATCATCACTCACCAGAAGCGCACGATGGAGGTCGCCGACGCGCTGTACGGCGTGACCATGCGCAGCGGTGTCACCGAGGTGATCAGCCAGCGCCTCGCCAACAACGAGGACGCCTGACGTGCTGCGTACCCGCCCGACCGCCCTGCTGGTCGACCTCGACGGTGTCCTGCGCCGCTGGGATCCGGAGGTGCCCGCCCGGATCGAGGCGGCACACGGTCTCGCCGCCGGCTCGCTGGCGAAGACCGCGATGGAGTGGCCTCGCCTGCGTCCCGCGATCACCGGGGAGGTCACGCACGCCGACTGGATGGCGGGCGTGGCGGAGGCGCTGGACGCCCCGGTGGCGGTCACCGAGTGGCAGGAGTACCGCGGCGAGGTCGACCCGGACGTGCTGGCGTTCGTACGCGAGGCGCGCGCCGCGGGCGTACCGACCGGGCTGGCCACTAACGCCACCGACCTGCTCGACACCGACCTTGCCACGCTGGGGCTGACCGGCGAGTTCGACGCGGTGGTCAACTCCTCGGTGGTCGGCGCGCACAAGCCGACGCGGGAGTTCCTCGTGGCGGCGTGCCTGGCCCTGAGCACGCCTCCCAAGAGCGTGCTGCTCGTCGACGACTCCGACCGCTTCGTGCGCGGTGCCCGCGTGGTGGGGCTCTCGGCGTACCGCTGGAACGGCCCCGCCGACATCCCGTACCTCCGCGCCGCTCTCGGCCTCGCCTGACGCCCCTTCCGCCGTTCCGATCGGCGTAGCGTAAGGGCCTTCGCCTGCTTTGTCCTTAGTGGCGCCACGAAGAGAAGGTGACGAGCGCTCCGTTATTTTTGATGTTGGGTGGGCTCCGTCGGGCTCACCCCGCGTCGTAGAAGGGGCGGCCATGCGCATCGAGACCCACGAGGTCTTGCCTGAGGTCATGCTGGATGAGGCGTGGCGCCTGTACTCTGCCGCGTTCGACGACCTACGCATCATGGCGGTGCAGCGCCACCTCATGTCGCGGGAAGACTTCGACGCGCAGATGAGCGACCCGCGGGTCCGCAAGTACCTCGTGTACGAGCAGGGCCACGGCACACCGCTCACCGCCGTCGGCACGCTCACCAACGACCTCGCCGCGGCGCCGCTCATCTCGCCGGACTTCTTCCGGCACCGCTGGCCGGCCTTCTACGCCCGCCGCCAGGTCTGGTACGTCGGCTTCTACGCGGTGCACCCAGAGCACCGCGGCTCGGGGGTCTTCGCGCGGCTGATCGAGGAGATGGTGAAGATCATCGCGCCGGGCGTCGCCGTCGTCGACTTCTGCGCCTACAACGAAGACGTGGCCCAGCTCCCGCGGTTCGTGCTCGGCGTGCTCGAAGACATCGGCGAGGTGCGCCCGCAGCGGCTCGACGCGCAGGCCTACTGGTCCTACGAGTTTCCGGCGGCGTCCTGACCGCTCTCGCCCGCCGCGCCGCCGGCCGGAGGGGCGGCGGCACCGGCGAGTGGCTCCTCGTCGCTCGCCGGCTCCAGCGCCAGCCACCGCTCGGTGAACTCCTCGGCGCTCACCGGCGCGCCCCACATGTGCCCTTGGCCGACCGTCACGCCGAGTGTGGCGAGTACGTCCTGCTGCGCCTGGGTTTCCACGCCCTCGGCGACGACGGTGAGCTTGAGCGCGGTGCTCATCGCCACGACCGCCCGGACGATCTCCTCGTCTTCGGCGTCGGTGCCCAGACCGTCCACGAAGGACCGGTCGATCTTCACGCCGGTGACCGGATGGCGGCGCAGGTAGCCGAGCGCGGAGAAGCCGGTGCCGAAGTCGTCGACGACGATCTTCACGCCGAGCCGGCGCAGGTCGAAGAGGACCTGGTCGGTCACGATCGAGGCGTCGATCATCACGGACTCGGTGATCTCCAGTACGACCGCCGCCTGCGGCACCTTCCACTTTTCGAGCGCCTCGGCGACCTTGCTGGGCAGCGTGGAGTCGCGCAGTTGGCGGGGGGAGACGTTGACCGATACCCAGAAGTCGTCGGCGAGCAGGTCGCCGTCGCGCCAGGTGGCGACCTGGCGAAGCGTTTCGTCGAGGACCCAACGGCCGATCGCCGCGATGAGCCCGCTGTCCTCCGCGATGGGGATGAACACCGCTGGCGAGATCGTGCCGCGCGAGGGGTCGGTCCAGCGCAGCAGCGCCTCGGCGCCGACCAGGCGGCCCGTGGCCAGCTCCACGATCGGCTGGTACGCCAGCCGGAGCTGGCCGCTGGCGAGCGCCTGCCGCAGCGCCAGCTCGATCTCGACCCGCTCGCGGACCCGCTCGTGCATCGACGCGTCGAACTCGGTCCACCGGCCGCGACCGTCGGCCTTGGCCCGGTACATCGCGGTGTCGGCGTCGCGCATCAACGCCTCGGCGGTGACCGCCGCGACCGCCGGTACGGGGGCCATCCCGCCGGCCGAGCCGACGACCCCGATCGACGGCGTGATCACGACCTCGGCGCTGCTCACCTGTACGGGCGCGCTGAGCCGCTCCATGATCCGCTCGACCAGGCCCACGGTCTCCTGGCGGTTGCCCACACGCGCCACCACGAACTCGTCACCACCGACCCGGGCCACCATGTCGGGCGCGGGCACGGTGTCGCGCAACCGCCTGGCCACCTCGACCAGCAGGTGGTCGCCGGCCTCGTGCCCCCACGAGTCGTTGACCAGCTTGAAGCCGTCGAGGTCGAGGAAGAGTACCCAGACCGAGGGCTCACCGGTCGCGAGCGGGACGCCGGTGGAGGTGGCGGCCGGCGGTGCGGTCGCCAGCAGCCGGCTGATCTCGCGGGCCAGCATGAGGCGGTTGGGCAGGCCGGTCAGCGGATCGTGGGTCGCCTGGTGCTCGGACTTGAGCTGTGCCTTCGCGTAGTCCTGCACCGCGGAGACCGCGCGGGCGACCAGCAGCCCCACCATCGTGACCCCGGCGGCGCCGATCAGCAGCCGGGTGACCAGCGGTCCGTCGGTGATCGTGGCGGCGAGCGCGAACGGCACCAGGAGCGCCGGGATGATCAGCAGCAGCCGGCGCCAGGACCACGCCTGCACTGGCACGGTCGCGGCGCGGGCGAGGCCGGCGATCGAGGGGTGCAGTGCGGCCGACCCGATCAGCGTGAAGGTCACCAGGAACGGGATGTCCAACAGGGGCGACCGGTAGAGCTCGCCGTTGGTGCCGATGATCGCGTACGCCAGGTCGCCGGCGAGCAGCATCAGCAGTCCACATAGGAGCAGAACGTAGCCGGGGCGCAGCTCCGCCGTCGTGAAGGCGAGGTTGACCAGCAGAAGGAGGAAGGCGACGTCGAAGAGCGGATACAGTCCAGCTAGGACGGACACGATCTGCGGGCGCCCGTCGATCGCCGCCGCCGGCGCGGCGAGCAGCAGCGCCGAGGCGAGCCCCGCGCCCACGCAGACGATCAGCCCGTCGATCACCGCGTGCCGCTGGAGACCCCCGCGGGCCCGCAGCAGGCCGCCGAGCGACAGGAACATCAGCAGGTATCCGGGGACCGTGAACGCGTCGCCGAGCAGCTCGGCCCAACCGGTGCGCTCGGCCGACCAGGGCCGGATCAGCGCGCCGGCGAGGAAGAGGACGCCCGCCGCGCCGAGAAACTGCCAGGGGTGGCGAGGCTGGGCGCGGTGCCAGCGGGGACCGGCGAAGAGGGCGGCCACGGTGCCCAGCGCGATGGCGGCGAAGGCCACCGTGGAGATCACATCGGAGTTCGTGACGACGTACAGTAGGCTCGCTGCTACGCCTGCGGCGAGGAAGAGGGCGGACGCGACCCCAGAGGCGGTGCCATCCCTCGGCGGGGCAGGCTCCTCTATCGGTATCGCCCCCTGCCAGCGTGGTGCCCCCGGCTGATCAACAACAGCGCACACAGTATCAAGGGAGGGGCGCCGCCCGCCTGAAAACTTTTCCGGATGATCTGTCAGTCTCCCGTCACGCCGTCGATCCGTTCACGGATGAGGTCCGCGTGACCATTGTGGCGGGCATACTCCTCGATCATGTGCAAATAGACCCACCGAAGGCTGATTTCGAGGTCGCGCTGCCGGTGGTGGAACGTCTCGTCGAGCGACCGTCCCGCGGCCGCCTCGTCGGCCAGCCGCACCTCTTTCCGGTAAATCGCGAAATCAGCCGCCGGGTCGGCCGCGTCGATGTCGTCGAAGTCGCCGTCCGGGTTGTCGTCGCTCCAGTAGAGGCGGGGCAGGTCGGCACCGAGAAACCGCTGCCGGAACCAGGAGCGCTCCACGTCCGCCATGTGCCGTACCAGGCCCAGCAGGCTCAGTGACGAGGGCTCGACACTGCGGAGCTTGAGCTGGGCGGCGGTGAGCCCCTGGCACTTGAAGAGCAAGGTGTCGCGGTGGTAGTCGAGCCAGCCCTGCAGCATGGCGCGTTCCCCGCCGGCGGTCGGCTCGTCGCGACGCTCGATGTCAGGTGCGATCCAGGTCATGCGGAGCATTCTGGCCGGTGCGGCGCGGTCAGCGGTCGATGGCGCGCTCCAGATGGCGTACGCACCGAAGCTCGCCGATCGTCTCGCCCACCGGGCGGTCCAGGTAGGCGTCTTCGAGGTCGGCGAGGCGGGTCCGCGGCCCGAGATGGCGGATCAGCTCCAGCGCCTCGGCGTACGGCTCCAGCAGCACGCGCCCGCTCGCGACGCTCAGCCCGGGGTCGCGCATCCGGTCGAGGTCGGCCCCGTCCAGGAAGGGCGCCTCCGCGTGCGCCGCCACGAACATCCGCTGGTACAACGCGAGGTAGTCCTGCTGGCTGGTCCCGCCGACCGCCACCACGCCGGGGAGCAGGCAGCGCACGAGGTAGCGCAGCACGCGGTCCACGTAGAGCACGCCCGCGCGCAGGGCGGCGGCGACCGCGGCGGGCTCCATCGGCACCGGCAGCGGCGTGCCGCTGGTCTCCACGGTCCACTGCGCCTCGGCGCCCGACCCGACGAGTACGACCTGGTGCAGCCGGCTGCCCTTGCGCAACCACAGAAAGTCCGGCGAGGCGTTGTTGACCGCCAGGTTGCCCGGCTCCGCCACGAGCCGCCGCTTCGTCCGCAGGAACGTGTCCCGTACCACCGGGTCGAAGAGCAGCGCGGAGACTGGGCTCGTCGGGTCTTCGACGTGCAGGGCGGCGCACTCGGAGACGACCGACTCGTCGATCGCGACGCGCCGGACGCTGTGGTCGAGGTCGAGGTCGCGCCAGATGAGGTCGTTCGCCCGCCGGTACGCCGTGGGCGCGTCCGGTGCCCGCAGGCCGGCGAGGCGCCCGAGCACCGGGTCGGCGGCGACGTCGTGGCGGGTCCCCTCCAGCGGGTCGAAGGTCATCTCCACCGGGCCGGGCAGCCCGCAGAAGGAGGAGTCCTTGAGCGTCTTCTTGGAGAGCCGGAAGACGCCGAACAGCCCGCCGCGCGTACGCAGGAAGGTCGGCCCGAGCACGGGCGCGCGCCGGACCAGGCAGCTCACCGTCGAGCACTGGTTGACCACCGCCACGCGCGTGCCGGCCTCCCGGTTGGCCAGGTGGAAGAGGTAGTTGTGCAGGAAGGTCTCCGCGTCCAGCAGCAGGTTGGAGTGGTCGGCCTGCTTGATGACGGGTACGCGGAGCAGGTGGTCACAGGTGGCGTCCACGTCCGGGTCGCCATGCCCGCGCAGGTAGGTCTCGACCGCGCGGACCAGCCGCAGCAGGTGTGCGTTCGCGTGGGTCCGGGGTGGCGGCACCAGCGCGCGCAGGTAGTCGCGCAGGGGCACGTCGAGGGCGCGTGCGAGTTGCGCGCCCAACTGCGATCCGCCCGCCACCAAGCGGTGCACCCGGTCCGCGGCGGGGTACGCCGGCCGGTCGAGCAGGATCCCCGAGTGGGTGGACAATCCAGGCCTCCAACAGGTGCGAATTCCTCACCTTTCTGACGGAGAAAGGGTGGGCCTGGGTTGGATGAACGGGCATCAAAGTCCGGTTCAGTTTCTGCACGGTTTCTGTGAAGAGAATATGAAACCGCTCAGACATTGACCCATGTCTGTTGGTAGTCAATTGTTGACTTATTTACGTCTATGTATGGGGGATCGAATGGCTCACCGCACAAGGCTATTCGCGCTCGTGGCGGGGCTGATCGCCGCGTTCGCGCTCGCCGCGCCAGCCGCAGAGGCCAGTGTCGTCCCGCCGGCGCAGTACTGTGACGTCCACATCACAGTGCCGGCGCAGTGGAGCAACGGATACGTCGTCGCCGTCACGATCCGGAACATCTCCGGCGTACCGGTCACCTGGTCGGCCACGGTCGAGACGCAGCCGCCCGGTTACATCGTCCAGGCGTGGGGCGCCAACGTCTCCGTGGCCGGCTCGACCGTGTGGATCCTGCCGTGGAGCCCGGTGCTGCGACCGGGGCAGTCGGTCAGCTTCGGATACACCGGGAGCGGGCCGGTCGTCCTGCCCCGGGTCACCTGCCAGCCGGTCGTCTAGCGGCCCCTGGGGTCAGGTCGACCGCGGCGACGGGGCGGAGGTCGCCGGCGGTGGTGGTGCCTTCGATCACCACGTGGGCGGACCGGCCGTCGTGCTCCAGCGTGCTCACGGCGTTGCCGAAGTACGGGCCGGCCAGCCGCCGCCAGCGCACCGCGGGCGCGGCCACGCGGGCGGCGCGGGCCAGCGCCCGTGCCGCCACGGCCGGACCCCGCCACCAGCCCAGCCGCAGCACCGGGCGCATGTAGGACTGGATCTGGTTGTGCACCGGTGAGCAGGTGAGCTGGTGCACCGGCGTGGCGACCGGGCGGCCGCGAAACAGGGCGCGGGCGACGTACGAGTGGTGCACGTCGCCGGAGAGCACGCTGATCGAGGCCGCGCCCGACGAGCCGACCTCGGCGAAGAGCTTCGCCAGCGCGTCGAAGGAGCGCTGGAAGGCCGCCCAGTGCTCCAGGTCGAACGCCCGCCGCTGCCGCTCGGCGAACGCGGCCACGCGTGGCCTGGGGGAGCCGGCCAGCCGCTCGTTCCACGCCTCCAGGTGGTGGATGCCGGGCGGCAGCAGCCACGGCAGCGACGAGCCCACCACCAGGTGGTCGAAGTCGCCGCGGGCCAGGCCGGCGAACCAGGCCCACTCGCCCGGCGGCAGCATCGCGCGGTGCTCGGGGTCGAGCACGCGGCTGCACCGGTTGTCGAGCACGACCAGGCGGGTGCGGCCCAGGTCGAGCGCGTAGCTCCACTGGTAGCCGGGCGCGCCGTCAGCCTCTTGTCCTTCGGGACCCCGCTCGCCGCTTCGCGGGGACGCGAAGCGGCGAGCAGGGTCAGGTGGATCGCCGACTGTCGTGCCGAACTCGCGGAGCACCTCGGTCGCGTCGTCGGCGGCGGCCATCACCTTCTGGTACACCGGGTCGGCGGCGATCTGGTCGGGGTCGAGGTTGCCCAGGTGCTGGTAGACCCAGTACGAGGCGAGGCCGCTGGAGATCCGCTCGGGCCACCACGGCTCCGCGCGCACCTCAGCCCGCCAGGAGACCGAGGAGTTCCAGTCGTCGATGATCTCGTGGTCGTCGAAGATCATGACGCTCGGCACGGTGGCGAGGAGCCAGCGGATCTCCGGGTCGCGCCACGACTCGAGGTAGAGCTGCGTGTACTCCTCGTACGAGACGACCTGGTTGGCGGGCTTGTGCTTCTCGTGCGACCGCCGGCGGCGCAGGAAGCGCTTGACCGCGGGCGAGGGGATGTCGGCGTACACCTGGTCGCCGAGGAGCACGAGCAGGTCGGGCGCCGGCTCCGTACCGGTCATCAGCCGCCGGGCGAACGCGTCCAGCGCGTCCGGCGGCAGCTTGCGCGGCGTGGCGTGCTGTGTGGTCTCCCGGCAGGAGCCGAAGACCAGCCGCACCGGCTGGCCGGTGTCGTCACTCTCCCGGGTGCGGATCACACTGCGCGGGTACGGGCTCTCCGGCTCGGGCCACACGCGGGCGCCGTCGACGAACACCTCGTACGGCGTCGCGGTGTCCGGGGCAAGCCCTTCGACCACCACCATCGCGTAGTGGTGGCCGTACGCGCTGAACGTCGACGCCTCCCCACCGGCCGGCCCGGCGAACACTCGCACGGTGGCGGGCGCGCTGGTCTCCACCCAGATGGTGGCGCGCGTGCCGACGACGCGGCGCAGCACCGGGCCGATGACAAGCTCAGCGGACAAGGGTCTGACCTCCGGTCGGGGAACTGGGGACATCCTCTCTACCCAAACCGGCTGTGCGCTACCTGTGGATAACCGTCACTGGCACTCCCCGCGAGGCTCACCTCGCCGACGCGTCACGCGAGCCTCACGGTGTGCCGCGCCCAGCCATCTGTCAGGATTTCCGCATGGAGTACGTCGTCATCGCGCTCGTCCTGCTGGGCGTGTTGGTGCTCGGCGGGCTGGGGCTCGTGATCCCCCGCCTGCGCCGCCGCACCGAGATGCCCCCGCTACCGGCCCCGCCGTCCGAGGTGGAGACGGGGCCGGCCCCTGTGGAGACGGCGCCGGCCCCTGTCGAGGCCGAGCCGCAAGTGGTGCCGACCATCCCTGAGCTGGAGATTCCCGAGCCGACCGCGGGGCGGCTGGTCCGGCTGCGGGCGCGGCTGTCCCGCTCGCAGAACGTCCTCGGCAAGGGCCTGCTCGGCCTGCTCTCCCGTGACCGGCTCGACGACGACGTCTGGGACGAGGTCGAGGAGAGCCTGATCACGGCCGACGTGGGCGTGGAGGCGACCCGGGAGATCGTCGACCGGCTGCGCGAGCGCACCCGTGTGCTGGGCACGCGCACGCCCGGTGAGCTGCGCGCGCTGCTCACCGAGGAGCTGGTGTCGGCGCTCGACCCCGGCCTGGACCGCTCCCTCAAGAGCGACGGCAAGCCGACGATCGCGATGGTCGTGGGCGTCAACGGCTCCGGCAAGACCACCACCTGCGGCAAGATCGCCCGTGTGCTGGTGGCCGACGGGCGCACCGTGCTGCTGGGCGCGGCCGACACGTTCCGCGCCGCCGCCGCCGACCAGCTCGCCACCTGGGCCGGCCGCGTGGGCGCCGAGGTCGTGCGGGGTCCCGAGGGGGCCGACCCGGCGAGCGTCGCCTTCGACGCCGTGCGCCGGGGCATCGAGACCGGGGTCGACACCGTGCTGGTCGACACCGCCGGCCGCCTGCAAAACAAGGTCGGTCTCATGGACGAGCTGGGCAAGGTCAAGCGGGTCGTGGAAAAGCACCAGCCCGTCGACGAGACGCTGCTCGTACTCGACGCCACCACGGGGCAAAACGGGCTGGAGCAGGCGCGGGTCTTCACCGAGGTGGTCGACGTCACCGGCGTGGTGCTGACCAAGCTCGACGGCACCGCCAAGGGCGGCATCGTCATCGCCGTGCAGCGCAAGCTGGGCATCCCGGTGAAGCTGGTCGGTCTCGGCGAGGGCCCGGACGACCTGGCGCCGTTCGAGCCGCGCCAGTTCGTGGAAGCGCTCCTTGGCACGGACGCGTAACCTCGGGTGACCTACCGCGATCAGGCGCCGCGCCTCGGGAGACCGTACGTGACTTCGCATGAGATCCCGCTCCGCGGCGGGAATGTCAGCACCGTGGTGCGGGTGGGGGACACCGTCCGGCGCAACGCCGGCCCGTGGACCCCGTCGGTGCACGCGCTGCTGCGCCATCTGGAGTACGTCGGCTTCACCGGCTCGCCCCGCGCCCTCGGCATGGACGAGCGCAACCGCGAGGTCCTCTCCTACCTGGAGGGTGAGTGTGGGGAGTACCCTCTCGCCCCGCACTGGGTGACCGACGAGGCGCTGGTGACCGTCGCGACGATGCTGCGGATGTTCCACGACGCGCAGTACGGCTTCACCCCGCCGCCGACCGCGGTGTGGCGCTCGTTCGGCCCGCCGCCGCCGGACACCGAGGTCATCTGCCACCACGACGCCGCCCCGCACAACGTCATCTGGCGGCCCGACGGCACGCTCGCGCTGATCGACTTCGACCTCGCCTCGCCCGGGGCGCGGATCTACGACGTGGCGTACGCGGCCTGGACCTGGGTCCCGCTCTTCTCCGACCGCGACTCGTACACGCTGGGGTGGAAGCGGCCCAACCGTCCCCGCCGGCTGCGCCTGTTCGCCGACGCGTACGGGCTGATCCCGCGCGACCGGCACCGCCTCGTCCGCACCATCCGCAAGCGGATCGTCGACCACGTGGAGGGCATCCGGCGGATGGCGGCGGCGGGCGACCCGGCGTTCGTGCGCATCGTGCACAAGGGGCACCTGCGCCGCCCGATGCGTGATCTTCGCCTTCTCGACTACGAGCGTCACACGCTGGAGTACGCGCTTCGCTGAGCGGATTGATACAACCGACCGCCCGTTCGGTTGAATCGACCCCAGCCGTACAGCGACTTTGAGGCTTTCTTCACACGTACGAAACAAAGCGTGACCTGGCGGAAATGGCGCAGGCACCGCGCGCGAAACCTCGGCGCTGGAAGCTTCCGCGCAACCGGCGTACGGGCGACGCTGCCCCGCATCTGCCGGAGGGAGGCAACCTACCGAGAGGAGGCAGCGTGGAGATTGACACCGGGAATACCGCATGGTTGCTCGTGTCGTCTGCGCTCGTGCTGCTCATGACGCCGGGTCTGGCCCTGTTCTACGGCGGGCTCAACCGGTCCAAGGGCGTTCTCAACATGATGATGATGAGCTTCAGCGCCATCGGGCTCATCTCCGTTCTCTGGGTCATCTACGGCTTCACGCTGGCGTTCGGCGCCAACGACAACACCACCGTCAACCACTTCATCGGCAGCTTCACCCAGTACCTCGGCACGGAGACCAGCTTCGTCGGGGACATCTGGGGCGAGACCGGCATCCCGGTCTATGTGTTCCTCGCGTTCCAGATGATGTTCGCGATCATCACGGTCGCGCTCATCAGTGGCGCGGCGTCCGACCGGCTCAAGTTCGCCGGCTGGCTGCTCTTCGCGTTCGGCTGGTTCACGCTGTGCTACGTCCCGGTCGCGCACTGGGTCTGGGGCGGCGGCTGGATCGGCGCCAACCTCAAGGCGCTCGACTTCGCCGGTGGTACGGCGGTGCACATCAACGCCGGTGCCGCGGCGCTCGGCCTCGCGGTCGTGCTCGGCAAGCGGGTCGGCTGGCCCAAGGAGAGCTTCAAGCCGCACAACGTGCCGTTCGTGATGCTCGGCGCGGGCCTGCTGTGGTTTGGCTGGTTCGGCTTCAACGCCGGCTCCGAGCTGACGGTCGACAGCACCACCGGCGCGGCGTTCGTCAACACGCAGGTGGCCACGGCCGCCGGTGTGCTCGGCTGGATCATCGTCGAGTGGCTCAGGGACGGCAAGCCGACCCTGGTCGGTGCCTCCTCCGGCGCCGTCGCGGGCCTCGTCGCGATCACCCCGGCGTGTGGCTTCATCGCCCCGCTGCCGGCGGTCCTGCTCGGTCTCGTCGCCGGTGCGGTCTCCGCCCTGGCGGTCAGCCTCAAGTACAAGCTGGGCTACGACGACTCGCTCGACGTGGTCGGCGTGCACTTCGTCGCCGGCTGGATCGGTTCGCTGTGGATCGGTCTCTTCGCCACGCTCCAGGTCAACGGTGCGATCACCGACGTACTCGGCGCGAACGAGGGCCTCTTCTACGGCGGTGGGGTGACCCAGCTCGGTCGCCAGTTCGTGGGTAGCGCCGCCGTCTCGGTGTACTCGTTCGTCATCGCCGTGGTGATCGCGATGGTCGTCAAGGCGATCGTGGGCCTGCGCACCTCGACCGAGTCCGAGGTGGACGGCATCGACGTAGCGGAGCACGCGGAGAGCGGCTACGACCTGTCGCCGGCCGCGGGTGGCGGCGGTGCGTTCGCCCAGGCGGGCATCGCCCCGTCGGCCAACAGCGCGGCGCCGGACAAAGCGCCGGTGAGCGAGAAGGTCTCCGGTTAACCTCGGACCGATGGAGGGATTGAGCATGAAGCTGGTGACAGCGGTCATCAAGCCGTACCAGCTGGACGCGGTGAAGGAGGCGCTGCACGCCCTCGGCGTTGCCGGCCTCACCGTCAGCGAGGTCCAGGGTTACGGGCGCCAGAAGGGCCACACCGAGGTGTACCGGGGTGCCGAGTACACGGTGGAGTTCCTTCCGAAGATCCGGGTCGAGGTGCTGACCGACGAGATCGACGTCGAGAAGGTCGTCGACGCCGTCGTCACGGCGGCTCGCACCGGAAAGATCGGTGACGGCAAGGTGTGGGTCACGGCGGTGGAAGACGTCGTCCGGGTCCGCACCGGCGAGCGTGGGTTGGACGCGCTCTGATAGAGGTCAGTCAGAAGGTCGGTGCCGCCGCACGCGTGGAGCGTGCGGCGGCGCTTGACATGTGGCTCACGTCGCTGGTGCCGGCCTGGCCCTCCGGGGTGGCGCTGGTCGCCTTCGGCGGGCTGGGGCGGCTCCAGTGCGCGCCGCACAGCGACCTCGACCTGATCCTGCTGCACACCGGCGTGCCCGGCATCGACGAGCTGGCCGCCTCGCTGTGGTATCCGATCTGGGACTCCCGGATCGGGCTCGACCACTCGGTGCGCACGATCCCCGAGGCGCTGTCGGTGGCGCACGACGACGTCAAGGTCGCCCTCAGTCTGCTCGACGCCCGGCACGTGACCGGCGACCGCGACCTGACCGGCCAGCTGGTCGAGGCGGCCGCCGAGCAGTGGCGGCGTACGGCCGTGCGCCAGCTCGTGCGGCTGCGCGAGATCACGCTGACCCGGTGGAAGGCACACGGCGAGCTGGCGTTTCTGCTCGAAGGCGACATCAAGGAGGCGGCGGGGGGCCTGCGCGACGTGGGCATCCTGCGCGCCATCGCGCAGGGCGGGCTGGCCGACACGATGCGCCCGGCGGTACGCGCCGCGCACCTGCGCCTGCTCGACACGCGGGACGCCCTGCACGCCACCGTGGGGCGGCGGGTCGACCGGCTGGTCGCCCAGGAGCGGGCGTCCGTGGCCCGGATGCTCGGCCTCGACGATGGCGACACGCTGCTGCGCCGCGTGGCCAGCGACGCCCGCACGATCACGCACGCGCTCGACGACGGCTGGCGCATGGCCGACCGGCTCCGCTCCGGGCGGCGCCGGGGGGCCGACGGCAAGCCGCAGCGCCGGCCGGTCGCCCGCGATGTCGTGGAGCAGGATGGCGAGCTGGTCCTCGCCCGGGCCGCGATCGGTGCCCGCCCCGACCCCAGCCTGTCGCTGCGGGTCGCGGCCGCCGCGGCGGTGACCCAGCTGCCGATCGCGCGGGCCACCTGCGAGTGGCTCGCCGCGTACTGCCCGCCGCTGCCCGCGCCCTGGCCGCCGGCCGCCCGCGACGCGCTGGTCACGCTGCTCGGCGCCGGCCTGGGGCTGGTGCCGACGTGGGAGACCTGCGACCGGTACGGGCTGGTCGACGGCTGGCTGCCCGAGTGGACCCGCATGCGCAGCCTGCCGCAGCACAACCCGGTGCACCGGTTTACGCTCGACCGCCACCTCGTGCAGGCGGCGTACGAGGCGACCGCGTTCACCCGCGAGGTGGGGCGCCCCGACCTGCTGCTGCTCGGGGCCTTCCTGCACGACGTGGGGAAGGGGCTGCCCGGCGACCACAGCACCGTGGGCGCGCCGATCGCCGTGGGGGTCGCCCAGCGCATCGGCCTGCCGCCGGAAGACGTGGCGGTGATCGAGAAGCTCGTGCTGCTGCACCTGCTCCTGCCCGACGTGGCCACGCGCCGCGACCTCTCCGACCCGATGACGATCCGCGCCGTGGCCGACGCGGTCGGCGACACCACGACGCTCGACCTGCTGCACGGTCTGGCTCGCGCCGACGCGCAGGCCACCGGGCCGGCCGCCTGGTCCGACTGGAAGGGCCGGCTGATCGCCGACCTGGTCCGCCGCGTGCACATCGCACTCGACACCGGCGTGCTGCCCGCGCCCCCGAAGCCCGACCCCCTGCTGGTGGCGGGTCCCCTCCCGGTCGTACACCTGGATGGTGACCGGGTCGCGGTGGCCGCCGCCGACCGGCGCGGCCTGCTCGCCGCGGTGGCCGGTTGCCTTGCCCTGCACCGCCTTGACGTGCTGAGCGCCGACGCGTCCACAGTGGATGGACGGGCGCTGGTGGAGTTTCGCGTGCAGCCGCGCTACGGCACGCCGCCCGACGCGGTCGCGCTCGCCAACGACCTGCGCCGCGCGGTCACCGGCGACGTGTCGGTCACGCAGCGCCTGCGCGGGCGTGCCCTCGCCGCCCGACCCGGTGCCACGCACGCCGCGCCGCGCGTGGTGTGGCACCGCGAGGCCGCCACCGACGCGGTGATCCTCGAACTGCGCGCGGCCGACGCGCCCGGCCTGCTGTACCGCGTGACCTCCGCGCTCGACGAGGCGGGCGCACAGGTGCGGGCCGCCCGGATCTCCACGCTCGGCACCGACGTGGTCGACGCCTTCTACCTGGTGGGGGCCTGGGCCGACGACGCCGAGCGGGACAAGGCCGAGGCGGCGGTCCTCGGCGCGGCCGGCACGTAGATACGTCAGCGGGCGTACGCCGACTCACGCTCGGCGGCGGACGCCCGGGCCCCGCCCGGCGGCGAGGCTTACGGCATGTTCCCAGTGGAGACCCACGAACTCACCAAGCGGTACGGCCAACTGGTCGCCGTCGACAAGGTGAGCCTGACCGTACGGCCTGGAGAGGTCTACGGGTTCCTCGGCCCGAACGGCGCGGGGAAGACGACAACACTGCGGATGCTGCTCGGGCTGGTACGGCCGACCTCGGGCACGATCCGCCTGCTCGGCCGGGAGCCGGGCCATCTGGACGGGATCGGCGCGCTGATCGAGGGGCCGGCGTTCTACCCGTACCTGTCCGGGCGGGAGAACCTGCGCGTGCTCGCCCGCCACTCCGGCTGCCCGCCCCGGCGTATCGACATCGCGCTGGACCTGGTCGACCTGACCGAGCGGGCCGGCGACCGGTACGGCACGTACTCGCTGGGCATGAAGCAGCGCCTCGGCGTCGCCGCCGCGCTGCTCAAGGATCCCAAGCTGCTGATACTCGACGAGCCGACCAACGGCCTCGACCCCGCCGGCATGGCCGACATGCGGCGGCTGATCCGCCGGCTCGGCGCGGCCGGCAAGACGGTGCTGCTCTCCAGCCACATGCTCGGCGAGGTACAGCAGATCTGCGACCGGGTCGGCGTGGTATCCGGCGGGCGGTTGATCGCCGAGAGCACGGTGGCCGAGCTGCGCGGCGGCGCGCGGCTGCGGGTCGTCGCCGACCCGGTCGACGAGGCCGCCGCGCTGGCCCGGTCGCTGTTCGGCGAGGACCGGGTGCACGTCGAGGAGGGCGCGCTGGTGCTCGACGTCGAGGCGGGCAAGGCGGCCTGGCTCAACGCCGAGCTGGTGAACGCCGGCATCGACGTGAGCGAGCTGGGCGTGCGTGAGCGGGAGCTGGAAGACGTCTTTCTGGAGTTGACACATGTGGGGTAGTACGCGAGCCGAGATCACCAAGCTGGTGCGGCGCCCGGCGAGCTGGCTGCTGCTGGCCGTCGCGGTGTTGCTCAGCCTGACCTTCACCTACCTGGTCCCGTACGCGGGGGCGAACGGCACCGCGGAGGGGGCGCCCAACGCCGGCCGGGGCATCGCCGAGACGCTGCCCGACCAGCTCGTCGGCAACTCGATCGGCGGGCTACCGGTGTTCGCCGGGGCGATCCTGCTGATCCTCGGCGTGCTGGCGGTCGGCGGCGAGTACGGCTGGGGCACCTGGAAGACGCTGCTGACCCAGGGGCCGTCGCGGCTGACCGTGTACGCGGCGAAGATCGCGGCGGTCGCGCTCGCCAGCCTCGCGATCGTGCTGGCGCTCTTCGCGTCGGGCGCGGCCACCAGCGCGGTGATCGCCGCCGTGGAGGGCGCGCCGGCGCGGTGGCCGTCGGTCGTGGACCTCGTCGCGGGCGTCGGCGCGGGCTGGTTGATGGCGATGACCTGGGCCGGGCTGGGCGTGGTGCTCGCCGTCGCGCTGCGCGGCGTGGCGCTGCCGATAGGGCTGGGCCTGGTGTGGCTGATGGCCGTGCAGAACCTGCTCGCCGCCATCGCCGCCCCGCTGCTCGACTGGGTCGCCGCGCTCCAGGAGTGGCTGCCCGGGCCCAATGCCGGCTCGCTCGCCGCCTCGCTCGGCACCTCGGCCGACACGCCCGGCGTGGCCGCGCTGGTGGGGGACGGGCACGCGGTGGCGGTGCTGGCCGCGTACCTGATCGCCTTCGTCGGGATCGGCGGGCTGCTGCTGCGCCGTCGCGACATCCTCTAGGAGGATTGTGACCGTGACCGAGCGAACCATCGGGCTCAGCGGGCTTGGAGCCTCGTGGCCGCCCGGGGCGAAGCGAGGACGGCCATGAGCGAGGCGCGCCGGCGGTGGGCCGTGGATTGCCTGCTGGCCGGCGTGCTCCTGCTGATCGGCGTCGGGGGCACCGGGCCGGCCGGCGAGGGGCAGGGGCGCACGGTCACCACGTTCACGTACGTGCTCGTCGTCCTCGTCGCCCTCTCGCTCGTGGTGCGGCGGTGGTGGCCGCTGGTCACGCTCGCGGTCGCGGCCACCGGCACCTCGACCTACCTGGTGCTGGGGTATCCATACGGGCCGATCCTGCTGGCCTTCCTGGTCGCGGTCTACACGACGGCCCGCCACCTGCCGCTCCGGCCGGCCGCGATCGCGTCCGCCGCCGCGCTGGTCGTCCTGCTGGCGCACACCGTGGTCGACGGGAACCCACTGGGCGTGGTGCCGGGCGCGGCGTGGGTGGTGGTGCCGTTCGCGCTGGGCGTGACCGTCCGGCTCAGCCGCGAGGCGGCCGCGCGGGCGCGGGACGACCTGGCCCGCCAGTACGCCGACGAGGAGCGGCTCCGCGTGGCCCAGGAGGTGCACGACGTGGTGGGGCACGGCCTCTCCGCGATCAACATGCAGGCCGAGATCGCGCTCCACCTGCTCACAAAGCGTCCCGAGCAGGCCGAGGCGGCGCTCACCGCGATCAGCCGTACCAGCCGCGAGGCGCTGGACGAGCTGCGCGTGACGCTCGCGCTCGTACGCCGTACCAAGGAGGACGAGACCAGGTCGGCCACCGCGGGCCTGGCCCGTCTCGACGACCTGGTGGCGCGGATGTCCGAGACCGGCGTGCCGGTCAAGGTCGAGATCACCGGCGAGCGGCGGGACCTGCCCGCGGCGGTGGATCTGGCAGCATACCGGGTGGTGCAGGAGTCACTGACCAACGTGCTGCGCCATGCCGGCGCGGCGACCGCCACGGTCCGGCTGGGCTACCTGCCCCGGGAGGTGAGCGTGGAGGTGGTCGACACCGGCCGAGGCGCGGTGACCGAGCCGGGCGGGGGGCACGGGCTGGTGGGCATGCGCGAGCGGGTCGCGGCGCTGGGCGGCGCCTTCACCGCCGGGCCCGCCGAGGGTGGCGGCTTCCGCGTGCACGCGAGGCTGCCGCTGCCATGATCCGCGTACTCATCGCCGACGACCAGGATCTCGTCCGCCTCGGCCTGCGCACGCTCGTGGAGAGCGAAGACGGCATGGCGGTGGCCGGCGAGGCGCCCGACGGGCTGGCCGCGGTCGAGGTGGCCAGGCGCGAGCGCCCCGACGTCGTGCTCATGGACATCCGCATGCCCGGCATCGACGGCATCGAGGCGACCCGCCGCATCGTCGCCGACCCCTCGCTTTCGGAAACTCGCGTCGTCGTGCTGACCACCTTCGAGCTGGACGAGTACGTCTTCGACGCGCTCCGCCACGGCGCCAGCGGCTTCCTGATCAAAGACACCAAGCCGGCCGAGCTGCTGCAGGCGATCCGGCTGGTGGCGGGTGGGGAGGCGCTGCTGTCACCGTCGGTGACCCGGCGGGTCGTGCGCGAGTTCGCGACCCGGCCGAGCCGCGTGCCCAAGCCGCATCCGCGACTCGACACGCTCACCGAGCGGGAGAGGGAGATCGTCGGGCTGGTCGGCGAAGGGCTGAGCAACGACGAGATCGCCGAGCGGCTGGTGGTCAGCCCCGCGACCGCCCGCACTCACGTCAGCCGCGCCATGATCAAGCTCTCCGCGCGCGACCGCGCCCAGCTGGTCGTCTTCGCATACCAGTCCGGTCTGGTCGACCTTTAGATGATCTCCTCCAAGGGACAGACCTGGGCTGCCGCGATGACCGCCGCGCTTCAGACCGCCGCTCCCGCAGCCTCACCCTCCGCGGTCCACAACCAAAACCGCCCCCGTACCTCCTTGGCATAGCTCATTCAGCTCGCGCGCATCGCCGGCGTGCGCCTGACACACGTCGGCCGCCGGTACGCGCACGGCTCGGTCTGGTTGGTCGAACGCGTATTCGCGTGTTCGGGGCGGGGACGCTCGCGGTCATGGAGATCCAGGTCGTGCGTGGCGAAAGTCCACCCTCTGGGGCAATTAGTCGCCACGGACGGATCGCACCGGTCCCATCCGCGCTCAGCGCACTCGCGTGTGTCCACGCTGGCTCGTGTTGCCGCGCCGCCCCGGGGCCCGGTCGCTTCGCATTGGGCTGTGTCGGGGACGTTGCCCCTCGCGGCCGGTTTGAAAGGGCTATGTCCCCGACAACGCCCACGCACCTATGTTCGGTGTCCTGCTGACCGCCACGGTTTTGACCCTCGTGCCCGTGCTGGACCGGCAGCCCAAGGCGGAGCACGTGCTGGTCAACCCGACCATGTTGCAGCAGTTCCTGCACGTGCCGGCGGTGGAAAACGTTTACTGGACGCTCTTCGTGGAGCTGAAGTTCTACCTGCTCTTCTCGATCGTCGTGGCCTTCGGCGTGACGTACCGGCGGGTGGTCCTTTTTCTGCATGGTCTGGACGGTCGTCGCGCTCTTCTCGATCTACACCGACTCGGGTTTCCTGAACGCGCTTTTCGAACCGTTCTACGCGCCGTTTTTCGTCGCCGGCATCACGCTCTACCTCATGTACCGGTTCGGCCCTAATCTGCTGCTGTGGTGCATGCTCGGCATCTCGGTCGTAATCGGGCCGGCCAACCTCGCGCAGCACGACACGGTCAAGCGGGGCATCACCTCGTACCCGGTGATCCTGGTTCTGATGTTCGTCTTCTTCCTGATCATGCTGGGGGTGGCGCTCGGCTGGTTCCGCTGGGTCAGGTGGCGCGGCCTGGTGACCATCGGCGCGCTCACCTACCCGCTGTACCTCCTGCACAACCAGATCGGTCTGACCGCGATCCGCAAACTGCACGAGTCGGTGCCGCCGTGGCTCCTGCTCACCTCGGTCGTGGCGGCTGTGCTGCTGCTCAGCTACGCCACGTACCGGCTGGTGGAGGGCCCGCTGGCGAAGGTGCTGCGGCGAGGGCTGCTGGAGAGCTTCGCCAAGATTCAGGTGGCCGACTCGAAGCGGATCCGCTGAGCCAGGGCTGCCGCGCCGCTGGTGGCGGGTCGCCGGGCAGGTGTCCGGTTACGCTAGGGGACGCGGCCGGCGCATCAGCCGGCCCGTGATGTGTCTTGCTAAATGACGACAAACGGGATGTTGTGGCGTGTTTGACACCTTGAGCGACCGGCTCTCCGGGATCTTCACCAAGCTCCGCGGCAAGGGGCGCCTCACCGACGCCGACATCGACGCCACCGCCCGCGAGATCCGCCTCGCGCTGCTCGAGGCCGATGTCGCGTTGCCGGTCGTCAAGGCGTTCATCGCGAACGTCAAGGAGCGGGCCCGCGGCGCCGATGTGTCCCAGGCACTCAATCCGGCCCAGCAGGTCATCAAGATCGTGCACGAGGAGCTGGTCGGGATCCTCGGTGGCGAGGCGCGGCGGCTCCAGTTCGCCAAGCAGCCGCCCACCGTGATCATGCTCGCCGGCCTCCAGGGCTCCGGTAAGACCACGCTCGCCGGCAAGCTCGCCCGCTGGCTCAAGGCCCAGGGGCACCAGCCGCTGCTGGTCGCCGCCGACCTCCAGCGCCCCAACGCCGTCGGGCAGCTCCAGGTGCTCGGTGGTCGGGCCGGTGTCGAGGTGTACGCGCCGGAGCCGGGCAACGGCGTCGGTGACCCGGTGCAGGTGGCCCGCGACTCGATCGAGTACGCCCGCCGCGTCGCCCGCGACATCGTCATCGTCGACACCGCCGGCCGCCTCGGCATCGACGCGGAGATGATGGCGCAGGCCGCCTCGATCCGCGACGCCGTGCAGCCGGACGAGACCGTGTTCGTCATCGACGCGATGGTCGGCCAGGACGCGGTGAGCACGGCCGAGGCGTTCCGCGACGGCGTGGGCATCACCGGCGTGGTGCTGTCCAAGCTGGACGGTGACGCGCGAGGCGGTGCGGCGCTGTCCGTGCGGCACGTGACCGGCCAGCCGATCCTCTTCGCCTCCACCGGCGAGAAGCTCGAAGACTTCGACGTCTTCCACCCCGACCGGATGGCCAGCCGCATCCTGGGCATGGGCGACGTGCTGACCCTCATCGAGCAGGCCGAGCAGGCCTTCGACGAGGACCAGAAGGAGAAGATGGCCGCCAAGCTCATGGGCGGCCAGAGCTTCACGCTGGAAGACTTCCTCGACCAGCTCACCGCCGTGCGGCGGATGGGCCCGATCGCCAACGTGCTGTCGATGATGCCGGGCATGGGCCAGATGAAGGACCAGCTGGCCGAGCTCGACGACAAGCACTTCGACCGGGTCACCGCGATCATCCGTTCGATGACCCCGGGCGAGCGCACCAATCCGAAGATCATCAACGGCTCCCGCCGCGCCCGCATCGCCAGCGGCTCCGGCGTCACGGTGATGGATGTCAACCAGCTGCTCAACCGCTTCGCCGAGGCGCAGAAGATGATGAAGCAGATGGGCGGCATGATGGGCCTGCCCGGCGCCCGGCGCAAGGCGACCAAGTCGCCGAAGAACAAGCGCAAGGGCACCAAGGGCGGCGGTCGTCCCCGCTCGTCCGGCGCCATGCCGGGCGGCATGCCCGCCGGCATGCCCCAGCTCCCGCCGGGCCTGGACCCGAGCGCACTGGGCGGCGGGCCGGGCGGGCTGCCGCCGGGCTTCAAGCTCCCCAAGCTCGACTTCGGCAAGCTGAGCAAGCGCGACAAGGAGACCGACAAGTAGAGGCGGTCAGCGACCAATCGCGAGGGCGTCCGCGGGTAATCGATTGGGGGACTCGGACCAACGCCGTTGGGGCAGCACCATCGGATGTGAGGTGGTTAGCGTGACGCAGCCTTACGGAAGGAGAGCCCCCATGACCGCGGCCCTGGCCCTGCCACAGCGCGAGGTGTGGACCGTCGACGACTTGGCCGAACTGCCGCCCGACCTTCCGTACGAACTTGTCAACGGAAGGTTGATCTTCTTGTCCCCCACCTTCATCCACCAGTTCTTATGTGTCGAGATCGCTTTCGCGCTTCGGGTCAACTGCCCACGCGACCACGCGCCGGTCTTCGATCTTTCGCTTGACGTGAACCGCTACAGCGAGCCGCGCCCTGACGTGGTGGTCATGGACACCGCACACGTCGCTCAGCATCCGCCACCGGTGGAGGACGCCATCCTCGCCGTGGAGATCATCTCGAAAGACTCGCGGTTTCGCGATGTCAGCGAAAAGGCCGGTATGTACGCGGCCTGCGGCGTCGAGAAGTACTGGATCGTCGACCCGCTGGGCGACAAGATCGCCCTCACCGAGATGGTGCTGGAGAGGCAGCGCCGGCGTTACGCCCTCGACGGCGTGACCACCGGGGTCTTCACCACCGAACAGCCGTACCCGATCACGATCGACCTGCCCGCCCTGACGGCGCGGCGCGACGCTTTCCTGGCCCGGCCCAAGCCCGCCGGCTGACGATCAGGTAGGACTGTGCGCATGGCATTGCACGTGCGTGGGGTCCTGCTGCCGGACGACGAAGAGCGCGACATCTGGCTGGTCGGCGACCGGGTCACGTTTTTGCCCGTGGCGGGTGCGGAGACGATCGCCGACCGGGGGTACGTGATCCCAGGGCTGGTCGACGCGCACTGCCACATCGGCATCGCGCCTGGTGGGGCGCCGATCGAGGGGATCGCCCAAGCGAAGCAGCTCGCCGCAAAGGACGTGGAGACCGGAGTGCTCGCGATCCGGGACTGCGGCTCGCCGTACCCGTACCCCCAGCTCGACGACGACCCCGATGTGCCGCGACTGGCCCGCGCGGGGCGCCATGTCGCCCCGCCGAAGCGGTATCTGCGCGACATCGGCGTGGAGGTCGGCGCGCCGGACGTGCCGGGCGAGGTGACCCGGCAGGCGGGGGCGGGCAACGGCTGGGTGAAGCTGGTGGGCGACTGGATCGACCGCTCGGTGGGCGACCTCGCGCCGGGCTGGGACGTCGCGACGCTGGAGGCGGCCGTACGCGCGGCGCAGGCGGCCGGGGCTCGGATCACCGCGCACACCTTCTCCGAGGAGGCGGTGGCGGTGCTGGTGCGGGCCGGCATCGACTGTGTGGAGCACGGCACCGGGCTGTCGCTGGACCTGATCGACGAGATGGCCCGGCGAGGGACCGCGCTGGTGCCCACCATGATCAATATCGCCACGTTCGGTGACATCGCGGGGCGGGCGGAGGGCAAGTTCCCCGGGTACGCGCGGCACATGCGGGCTCTCGGCGACGGCTTCCCGGCGATCGTGCGGGCCGCGTACGAGGCGGGCGTGCCCCTCTACACCGGCACCGACGCCGGCGGCGGCATCACGCACGGGCGGATCGCCGAAGAGATGCTGCGCATGCACGAGGAGGCCGGCCTCTCCGCGACCGACGTGCTGCGCGCGGCGTCGTGGGGCGCGCGGGAGTGGCTGGGCTTCCCGGGGCTGGTCGAGGGCGGCCTGGCCGACTTGGTCGTGTACGACGAGGACCCCCGCCGGGACCTCCGCGTGGTGCGGGGGCCCCGACGGATCGTGCTGCGTGGCCGCGTCCTGACCGGCTGATCAGGAGCCGGCGATGTCCCAGACCCGCAGCGTCGAACCGTTCCGCGTCCGCCATGCCCACTCCCATCGATCCAATTCCTATTAGGGACACGGGGTGACGCCGGGTCAGGTTGCGGCGGGGAGCCGCACTAGGATGTCGGCTCATGGCACGCGTGCTCACTCCCCGTGCGGAGGACTTCCCCCGCTGGTACCAGGACGTCATCGCTAAGGCGCAGCTCGCCGACAACGGGCCGGTGCGCGGCACGATGGTGATCCGACCGACGGGATACGCCATCTGGGAGCGCATGCAGGCCGAGATGGATGCGCGGATCAAGGCGGCCGGCTCGGAAAACGCCTACTTCCCGCTCTTCATCCCGGAGAGCTACCTGCGCCGCGAGGCCGAGCACGTGGAGGGCTTCTCGCCGGAGCTGGCGGTGGTCACGCACGGTGGCGGCAAGCAGCTCGCCGAGCCGGTGGTGGTGCGGCCCACGAGCGAGACGGTGATCGGCGAGTTCATGGCCAAGTGGGTCGACTCCTACCGCGACCTGCCGCTGCTGCTCAACCAGTGGGCCAATGTCGTGCGCTGGGAGCTGCGCCCGCGGGTCTTCCTGCGCACCAGTGAGTTTCTGTGGCAGGAGGGGCACACCGCCCACGCCACCGAGGCCGACGCGCGGGCCTACGCTCGCAAGATCCTCCACGAGGTGTACGAAGACTTCATGGTCGGCGTGCTCGGCATCCCGGTGCTGGTCGGGCGCAAGACGGCCGGTGAGCGCTTCGCCGGCGCCACCAATACGTACACGCTCGAGGGCATGATGGGCGACGGCAAGGCCCTCCAGATGGGCACGTCGCACGAGCTGGGGCAAAACTTCGCCCGCGCCTTCGACATCACGTACTCCTCGGCCACCGGCGGCGTCGAGCACGCCTGGACCACGAGCTGGGGCACCTCGACCCGCATGCTCGGCGGCCTGATCATGTGCCACGGCGACGACAACGGGCTGCGCGTGCCGCCTCGCCTGGCGCCGGTGCAGGCCCACGTGATGATCGTGAAGGATGGCGACGGCGGTGCCCTCGGGAGTGTGGCGGGGGCCGCGTCGAAACTTCGAGACGCGCTGCGCGACGCCGGGGTCCGGGTCGGTTTCGACGACCGCGTGGACACGCCGTTCGGCCGCCGGGCCGTCGATGCCGAGCTCAAGGGCTATCCGGTACGGGTCGAGGTGGGCCCCCGCGACCTCGCGGCCGGCAACGCGGTGCTGGTACGCCGCACCGACGGCTCGAAGACGCCGGTGGCGGTGCCCGACGTGGTGGCTTCGGTGCTGGCCGCGCTCGAGGCCGACCAGCAGGCGCTCTACGACGAGGCGCTGAAGTTGCGTCTCGATCGCACCGTCACGGTGGGGACGCTGGCGGACGCGATCGAGGCTAGCGCCACGGGCTGGGCCAGCGTGCCGTGGTCGGAGGTCGGCCCGGCCGGCGAAAAGGAGGCAAACGGGCAGGGCGTGACGGTCCGCTGCCTGATCCGGGCCGACGGCTCGGTGCCTGACTCAGAAGACGAGCCGGAGTTGCAGGCCATCTTGGCTCGGGCTTACTGAGCGCGCCCTGATGGGGTTCGCGCCCGGTCAGCTGATCATCCACCGCAACGTCCACCGAGGCCGCATCGCCTGGGTACGCCCGGCGCGCGTGGTCGCCGACGACGAGCGCGGCCTCCTGCTGTGGGTCGCCCGCGGCACGCCGGTCGCCGGTGAGGTAGCCGCCGACGGGCGAGGGCTGCGGTCGATGCCATTCTCGGAGTGGATCGAGCAGGGGCCGTACCGCCTGGTGGAAGGCACCTGGGCCGGCCCGCCGGTGCTCAAGTTCCTGCCGGCGGGAGCGAGCCATTCGGTGTGGTGGTTCCGGGACGATGCGGACCGCTTCGCCAACTGGTACGTCAACCTCGAAGAGTCCGCCGTGCGCTGGGACGACGGCGAGGTGGCCGGTGTGGACATGGTCGACCAGGATCTGGACATCGTGGTCTGGCCGGACCGCTCCTGGGAGTGGAAGGACGAGGGGGAGTTCACCGAGCGGCTCGGTTATCCCGATCACTACTGGGTCTCCGACGAAGCGGCGGTGCGTGCCGAGGGCTGGCGCGTGGTGAAGCGGATCGAGGCGGGCGAGTTCCCGTTCGATGGCACGTGGACCGACTTCACGCCCGACCCGGCCTGGGCTCCTCCGCTCGTACTCCCGGTGGGGTGGGATCGCCCGCCCGCCCGTTTCTGATCATTCACCCCCGGTCGGACCTTTCGTCGCGGGTCTGGCAGAATGGTTCGCTGGTATCCGGCGAAGCGATCGCGCCCTCTAACCCGGTCGCGTAGTCAGTCCACCCGAGCTCCGACGCCACAACCCCACGTGGTGCCCCGGTCAGCTCACCCGCATCGCGCACAGGAGCGAAACAAACGTGGCCGTAAAGATCCGGCTCCTGCGGATGGGTAAGATCCGCAACCCGCAGTACCGCATCGTCGTCGCCGACTCGCGCACCAAGCGCGACGGTCGTGCGATCGAGTACGTCGGGATCTACCAGCCGAAGGAAGACCCTTCGGTGATCGAAGTCAAGTCGGACCGGGTGCAGTACTGGCTCTCCGTCGGCGCCCAGCCCAGCGAGGCTGTGCAGCGCCTGCTGGAGAAGACCGGCGACTGGCAGAAGTTCAAGGGCGAGCCGGCCCCGCCGCCGCTGCTGGTGGCGGCTGAGCGCGCTGACCGCAAGGCGGCGTACGAGGCCGAGGCGAAGGCGGCTGCTGGTCTCGCGGAGGCGGCTCCGGCCAAGACCGCGAAGAAGGCGACCAAGAAGGCGGCCGCTGGCGAGGCGACCGCGGACAAGACCGAGGAGCAGGCCGGTGCGGACTCCGGCGAGCAGGGCTGAGGTGGCACTCCGGCCCGCGCTGGAGCACCTGGTCAAGGGCATTGTCGACCACCCTGACGACGTGCGCGTCCGCATGATCGACTCGCGTCGTGGCAAGCGGCTCGAGGTGCGTGTGCACCCCGAAGACCTGGGCACGGTGATCGGCCGCGGCGGGCGCACCGCCAAGGCCCTCCGCCAGGTCATCGGATCGATCGGCGGCCGAGGCGTCCGGGTCGACATCGTCGACTCCTACTGATCCATGCAGCTTTACGTCGGCCGCATCGCCCGGCCGCACGGCATCCGCGGTGAAGTCATCGTGGAGGTGCGGACCGACGAGCCAGCTGAGCGGTTCGCCCCCGGAAAGGTCCTCGCGACCGACCCGGGGGCGGCGCCGTCTTCGGACCCGGCCGCCTACCAGGTGCCGCCACAGCTCACCATCGAGGCGGTCCGCGCCCACCAGGGGCGGCTGATCGTCGCGTTCGACGGGATCTACGACCGCAACGTCGCCGACGCGCTGCGCGGCGTGCTGCTCTGTGTCGACAGCTCCGACCTGGGCACGCTGGACGACCCGGACGAGTTCCACGACCACCAGTTGGTGGGCCTGACGGCGGTCACGCCGGCGGGGGAGACGCTGGGCGAGGTCGCCCGCATCGATCACGCGCCCGCTTCCGACCTGCTGGTGCTGCGCCGGCCCGAGGGGCGCACGGCGCTGGTCCCGTTTGTGAAGGCGATCGTGCCCGAGGTCGACCTGGCCGGTGGCCGCGTGATCGTGGATCCGCCCGAAGGGCTCTTCGACCTCTGACGCCGCGGCCAGACGGTCGTGGACCGCGGCGGGTGAGGCTGCGGGAGCGACGGCCCGCACCGCGACGGACAGCGCGGTAGCCCAGATCTTCTCTCAGGGCGCGGACCTGGCATCTTGACCCTCCTTCCGTGGCCAGGGGTGCAGGCCCTGGCCACGGGGCTCGGGGTCATATCCACAGAAGGAATCCGAAGGCAGGGGATTCCTTCTTCGGAGAACCCGGAGGCGGGGGTTCCCCTTTTTGACACCCCCGGACGTTGCGCTGTCGCCGGTCGGGGGTTTCTTGGTAGACCCCCGGGTGGCGGGGAGGCGTGGTAGGTCCGCCACCTCTGTGTGGCGGGCGCTGTGCTGTCGCCGGTCGGGGGGTTTCTTGGTAGACCCCCGGGTGGCGGGGAGGCGTGGTACGTCCGCCACCCGGGGGCTGTCACCGGTCGGGGGGATGACCGGTTGTTTCAGGCCGCCTTAGCCGGAGGCAGGGCGGGGGCGGCCAAATGGCAGATGGTCGTTCGGGTCGACCATCCGGTCACGCGAGCCGTGTACGCGGCCGCGACCGCCGCCCGAGCCCAGCGCATCCGGGCGACGGCGATGTCGGGGTGATCGCCGAACTCCTGCGCGACCATGGCCACGCAGGTCTTCGCGCCATGTGCGCGAACAGTCCGGACGACCGCGGCGCGTACCTGCTCCGCGCTGGGACGCTGCGAGTGTTGGAGATCCGACACGAACAGCGCCTCACACCTTGTCGCGGTGATGTTCAGGCGGGGCATGGCATTCACCATGGCCCCGCGTTGCGAGGGAAACATCCGCCACGACGCGGAGATTCGGATGTTGGGGCGGGAGTGCTGACGATCGCGAGCACCTGCTCGATCGTCGTGTGTGCGCGGTCGGCGATCTGCTCGACCGACACCTTGTTGGCGAGGGCTTGCCTGATCGCCGAGCGCCAGGTGACGTCGGCCCGGGCGCGCACCTCGGCCGCCTGGTCCAGCACGTAGAGTGCCTGCTCGGATGATCCGTACATGAGTTAAAGACTCGGCCAGAGCGCAGTCGGATACATCCGCCACCATGCGGAGGTCGAAAAGGGATGCGGATCGACGTTGTCACGATCTTCCCGGAGTACTTCGGCCCGCTCGACCTGTCGCTGATCGGAAAAGCGCAGGCCAGCGGGCTGCTGGAAGTTGGCGTACACGATCTGCGGACGTGGACGCACGACGTACACCGGACGGTCGACGACAGCCCGTACGGCGGCGGCCCGGGGATGGTCATGCGCCCCGAGCCGTGGGGCGAGGCGCTGGACGCGCTGGCGCCGGAGGGGGAGGCGCGGCTGGTCGTACCGACGCCGGCCGGCGAGCGCTTCAGCCAGGCGATGGCGCACGAGCTGGCCGGCGAGCCACGGCTGATCTTCGCGTGCGGCCGGTACGAGGGCATCGACCAGCGCGTACTCGACCACGCCGCGACCCGCATGCCGGTCACCGAGGTCTCGCTCGGCGACTACGTGCTCTTCGGCGGTGAGGTGGCGGTGCTGGTCATGTGCGAGGCGATCGTGCGGCTGCTCCCCGGTGTACTGGGCAACGCCGAGTCGCTCGCCGAGGAGTCGCACGCGCACGGCGTACTCGAGGCGCCGGTGTACACCAAGCCACCGCAGTGGCGGGGGCACCTCGTACCCGACATCCTCCGCTCCGGAGATCATGGGCGGATCGCCCGGTGGCGGCGCGACCAGGCGCTGTTGCGCACGGCACAGCGGCGACCCGATCTGCTTGCCGCGCTGGACCCGGATATCCTGGACAAGCGCGATGTCGCACTCCTCGACGGGGCCGGATTTCAGGTCCGGGGTGCCGATATGGCAAAGTAGTGAGGTTGCCGCGACCAGCCACCGCCCTCCGGTGAGCCCGCGTGCTCATCTCTCGGCCGCCGCCGGGTGATGATCGCCCCAACGAGCATGAGGAAGCCACGCGATGAACACGCTCGACGCACTGGACGCCCAGTCGCAGCGGACCGACATCCCCGACTTCCGCGCCGGTGACACCGTGAAGGTGCACGCGCGGGTGGTCGAGGGCAACCGTTCCCGGGTCCAGGTCTTCCAGGGCGTGGTCATCCGGCGCCAGGGCGGCGGCCTGCGTGAGACCTTCACGGTCCGCAAGGTCAGCTTCGGCGTCGGTGTGGAGCGCACCTACCCGGTCAACAGCCCCGCGATCGACCGCATCGAGGTCGTGACCCGCGGTGCCGTCCGCCGGGCGAAGCTCTACTACCTGCGGGAGCTGCGCGGCAAGGCCGCCAAGATCAAGGAGAAGCGGGAGAAGCAGGCGAGCTGAGGCTCGCCCTCCCCGCTGACCCGACTGGCGTGAGCCTCGGCCATGTGCGGCCGAGGCCGCATCGGTTTGTGTTCTTGGCATTGGCCGCTTCGGGTGCCGGGCAGATACGCTGTTCGCGGTGACGTACGACGAACGCTTCGTCCGCGGTCAACGCCGGGGCGGCGCGACACCCCCGCACTACCGCTCGCCCAGCCCCCGAGGAGGAGGCGCCGCGGGCGGTAGTGCTGTATCTCGGACTCGGGGGACGCGTGACGTGCAGCGAGACGGCGACGTCGATCCATGGCGCATGCCCCGCCGCGGTGGCGGGCGGCGGCGCCAGATGCCGCTCTGGCAGGAGCTGCCACTCCTGCTGGTCGTGGCGTTCTGCTTGGCGGTGCTGATCCGCACGTTTCTGCTCCAGGCGTTCTTCATCCCCTCCGGGTCGATGGAGGACACGCTGCTGGTGGGCGACCGCGTGCTGGTCAACAAGATCGTCTACGACGTGCGTGACCCCGAGCGGGGCGAGGTCGTGGTCTTCCGCGGGCCGCCCAACTGGACGCCCGAGTTTCAGGATGAGCCGGATATCGGCTTCATGGCCAAGCTCGGCCGCACCGTGGGCGACCTGGTCGGGGTCAGCCGCCCCGGGGAGAAAGACTTCATCAAGCGGGTCATCGGCACTCCCGGCGACAAGGTCAAGTGCTGCGACGACGAGGGCCGCGTGCAGGTCAACGGCAAGTCCATGGACGAGCCGTACGTGTTGGAGAACTCCGATCCCGACCTGCCGCCCAACCCGCGCGAGTGCCGGTCGAGGCAGTTCGACGAGATCACCGTCGCGCCCGGCAACCTCTTCGTGATGGGCGACCACCGCCTGGTCTCGCAGGACTCGCGGTGCCAGGGGCAGGTGCCGATCGACAACGTGATCGGTCGGGCCTTCGTGATCGTCTGGCCGTATGACCGGTGGGCAGGGCTCTCCGTACCGTCCAATTTCGACGACGTACCGCAGGCCGCTGCGCTCGGCCCGCCGGCGCAAGCACCGGCTCGCCTGCCTGACCAGGGAGGTTTCGCTGTCGTCCTGCCACTGCTGCTGCCCCTCGCCCTGTTCAACCGGGGCTTCCTGGGCCGCACACCGGGGTCTTTGGGCCTGTCCGCGCGTTCCCGACGTTCATTTCCAGGTCTGCGTCGTAGGCTCCGTCCGTGATTGACGAGCAGACCGAAAAGCGCCGCGGTTCGTTCTGGCGCGAGCTGCCCATCCTGCTGGGCGTGGCGATCCTCGTGGCCGTGCTGGTCCGCGCCTTCGTCCTGCAGACCTTCTACATCCCGTCGCCGTCGATGGAGCACACGCTCGACATCTACGACCGGGTGCTCGTCAACAAGCTCGTCTACCATTTCCGCTCCCCGGAGCGTGGCGAGATCGTGGTCTTCGAGGCGCCGGTAGAGTGGCGCAGCAACCCCGACGGCGAAGACTTCATCAAGCGGGTCATCGGCGTGGGCGGCGACCACATCGTCTGCTGCGACGCCGACCAGCGCCTGATCATCAACGGCCAGTCGCTCGACGAGCCCTACCTCTTTTCGGAGGGCGGCATCACCGACCTGGCGGCCGACGAGTCGTTCGACATCACGGTGCCCGAGGGGCGGCTGTGGATGATGGGTGACCACCGCTCGGCATCCGGCGACTCGCTGGAGCACTGGGAGCGCACCCGCGACCTCAACCTGTCCACGATTCCAGAGGACGCGGTGATCGGGCGGGCGTTCGTGGTGTTCTGGCCGGTGGGGCGCGCGAAGTGGCTGTCGGTGCCTGAGCCGTACGACAAGATCCCCAGCCCCTGAGCGTTTCCCTTGGATGCCCGTCCGGTCCCGGGCGGTTGTCGGGCGGTTGTCTGTTCGGCTATTGGCCGTTGGCCGGTGTGAGTTCGACCCTGGGGCGGTCCCGAGGCCCGGCATCGACGCAATAGGCTGGGCGAGTGGACGCAATCCCCCGCCGCGCGGCCCGGGTGCTGCTCGTCGACGGTGACGACCGCGTCCTGCTGTTTCGCGGCCTCGATCCAGCCAGACCGCACCACCGATACTGGTTCACGCCGGGGGGCGGCCTCGACCCCGGCGAGGCATACGCGGTGGGCGCCGCACGCGAGCTAGCCGAGGAGACCGGGCTGCGGCTGGCCCCGGAAGAGCTGGGCGACCCGCTCTGGTTCGAGGAGACCGAGTATCCGTTCGACGGCCGGCACTACCGGCAGCAGCAGGAGTTCTTCCTGGTGCGCGTGCCGAGCTGGGAGGTCGACACGGGCGGCTTCGAAGAGGTCGAGCGCGATTCGATTGACGATCACCGGTGGTGGGAGGTGGCCGAGCTGGAGTCGACCAAGGAGAAGGTCTACCCCCACGACCTGGCCCCCCGCATGCGGTGGCTGCTGGCCGGCCGCCCGTCCGGCGGCGGCCTCGTCTCTGGTGGTGGGCTGGTTTCCGGTGGTGGACTTGCCACCGCTGGAGGTCTTGCGTCCGGTGGTGGTGCTGGGTTGGGTGGTTTTGTGGCTGGTGGTGGGGCTGTGGGCGGTCTTCGGCTGGGCGGCCTTCCGTCAGGTCGCCTTGGGGCCGGCGGCTTCGCCTCGGGCGGCTCTGGGGCTGATCGCGGGTCCGGGGCTGCCGGAGGTGGTTCGGCCCGTGACCGCTCGGCCGGTGGCGGCTTGGCTGCCGGCGGAGCCGCTGGTTCGGAGGGGCTGTGCTGACGCCGCCGCGGACCGTCGTGCGCCGCGAGGGCGGCATCTACGCCCTTGAGCGGGCGCTGCAGCGCCGCGGCTTCCGCGTCGTGGCGGGGGCCGACGAAGCCGGCCGGGGCGCCTGTGCGGGCCCGCTGGTGGCCGCCGCCGCGGTGCTCCCCGAGGGCAAGCGCGGCGAGGTCGACGAGCTGACCGACTCCAAGCTGCTCACCGCCGCCGCCCGCGAGCGCGTGTACGTCGAGGTCGTCAAGCGCGCCCTCGCCTACGCCGTCGTGGTCATCCCGGCCGCCGAGGTCGACGCCCGCGGCCTGCATGTGTGCAATCTCGCCGCCATGCGCCGCGCGCTCGCCGCCCTGACCACCCGTCCGGAGTACGTGCTCACCGACGGCTTCGGCGTCGACGGGCTCGGTGTGCCTGGGCTCGCCGTGTGGAAGGGTGACCAGGTGGCCGCCTGTGTCGCCGCCGCCAGCGTGCTCGCCAAGGTCACGCGTGACCGGATCATGGTTGACCTGCACGAACGCTTCCCCCAGTACGGCTTCGACGAGCACAAGGGGTACGTCACGCCCGAGCACAACGCCGCGCTCGCCGCTCACGGTCCGTGCCTGGAGCATCGCTTCTCGTACGTCAACGTGGCCACCGTCTCCGGCCGCGACTCCCGCCCCCCGCGTTCGCGCCGGCCGGCCACCGTCGGTGCCCTTGAGCCGATGGGGCAGGCTGCCCCCGCAGGGGGTACCGTCGGCGTGGCGTTGGCCGAGGGGGCGCGGCTGTCGCTGCCAGTGGGGGAAGATGTGGCCATGGAAGGCGGAGTGCGATGAGCGCGGAAGATCTCGAGAAGTACGAAACCGAGATGGAGCTGCAGCTCTACCGGGAGTACCGCGACATCGTCCGCCAGTTCTCCTACGTGGTCGAGACCGAGCGCCGCTTCTATCTCGCCAACCAGGTCGACCTGCATGTGCGCAACTCGGACGGCGAGGTCTACTTCGAGGTCGAGATGCACGACGCGTGGGTGTGGGACATGTACCGACCCGCCCGATTCGTGAAGAATGTTCGGGTAATGACGTTCAAGGACGTCAATGTCGAAGAGCTCGAAAAGCCCGATATCTCACTCCCAACGGAGAACGGCTTCGGCGGCTGAAGCCACGGCCCGCGCTTCCTCGTCTCCTTCGCGCCCCCAGGGTGACGCGAGCGCGTTGATCCCATAGCAGATCAACTGTCTCCTCGGGCGGTATCCACAGCAGCCCTCGCTGTCCACAGCACGGCCCGACTCCGGTTGTGGTCTCTCCCCGGTACGGCCGACGCTGCCCGCCATGCACGTGTTGGTGTGGCTAGTTGCGATCATGCTGGCCGGAGGTGTGGCGCCGGCTCCGGCTGCTCGCGGTCCGGTCCGGGCTGCTGGTGGCGCGGTAGGCGCTCCCGGGCCGGCTCGGCCTGCCGGCGGCCCGGCGCCGGCGGTCTCTGATCCGGTTCGGTGGTCTGGCAAGGGGGCGTCGGCCGCTGGTGGTCCGGCCCGTTCGGCCGGCGGGTCCATGGCTGTGGCGACGGCTTCCTCGGTGTCGGTCGGCGCTGTGCCTTTCGCCGGCTTGCCGGTCGGTGCCCTGCGGCTCGATAGTGGGCGCGAGGGCGCAGGCGGGCGGGAGGCACCGGCGGCGGCCTTGGCGCTCATCCGCCCGGCCCCGTTTGTGGCGCCCCCGGCATCGTCGGATCCGGTTGACCTCCTGCGAGTCGGTCCTGTGTGGCTCATGGCCCCCCGCGAGCCTGGCCCACGCGGAAGTGCCGGTCCGGTGGGCGAGGCGGCGGGGATGCTCTCGGCTCCCGCTCCCGCAGCCGCGTTTCGGTGGCCGCTGGACGGCCCGCCGCAGGTGGTCCGTCGCTTCGACCCACCGCCGAGCCCGTGGCTGGCCGGCCACCGAGGTGTCGACCTGGCGGGCGAGCCGGACGATCCGGCGCGCGCGGCCGGCGCCGGCACGGTGCACTTCGCCGGCCGCGTGGCCGGACGAGGCGTCGTCAGCATCACCCACCCGAACGGCCTGCGTACCACCTACGAGCCCATCGAGCCGGCCGTCAGCGCCGGCGACCCGGTATTCGCCGGCGACCAGATCGGGACGCTGGCCGCCGGACACGCCGGCTGCCCGGTGGCCGCCTGCCTGCACTGGGGCTTGCGGCAGGGCGAGGAGTACCTGGATCCGCTCTCCCTGCTGGGGCTCGGCCGAGTACGCCTCCTGCCGCTGGAGCCGTCGCGCGTTTCGTCAGGGGCTGCGGGCGTTCTTCCGTTGGGGTTTGCGGGGCGTCTCGTGTTGGGGCCTGGGGATCCTCTTCCGCTGGGGTCTGCGCGGCCCCTTCCGTTGGTCGCGCGCCTTTTGTCGCATCGGCATGCGTACGCGAGTGGCAGTGACGCTACGTATCGCCGGGGCGCCGTCGCCCGTCGTGGAGCGCGGGCGTCGGCGGATAGTGCGGCAGGCGGCAGCGGACCTGGGCGGCGGCCGAGGGTCGTGCCCCAGCCTGCCGAAACAGCCCCGCGCCCGGCGGAAGCCAAGGATGAGCATCCGGTCGACCGCTGGAGCCTTCCCGTCCTGGCGGGCGGCTGCCGGTTGGCGCAGCCCGGCGAACGCGGCAGAACCCGCTGCGGCCGAGCTGTCACTCTCCGGGGACCGGAGCGGCGCCGGTGCGCTTTCGCCCCGGAGGCGCTGGTCCTGGAGGCGGGCGCAGCGCGGTGCTCGGTGGCTCTCGTCGGGAAAGGCGCGTGCGGTGTGGTGCGCGTCCGCCTTCGCCCTGGAGGCGAGTGCGGCGCGGTGCACGGTGGCTTTGGGGGTGTGGTGTTCGGCTGCTTGCGTCCTGGAGGCGAGGGCAGTGTGATACTCCGGCGCTCTCGCCCCGGAGGCGGATGCCGCGCGTCGGTGGAGGCGGCGCGATGACCGGGGAGCCGACCCCCGCAGCGCCCGACGGTCCTCAGCCGGCGGATGAAGCCGGCCGCCTGTCACCGGGCGGGCCGTGGCCGGAGGCGCCGAGCGACCCTGAGTGGCGGATCAGGCTCCGGCAGGCGGTGGAAGGATCGGCGCGGCAACGCACAGCCCGGGCCGAGCACCGGCGGATGCTGACCACGCGGCGCACCGCCGGCCTCCAGGCTCGCCAGGCCGCCCGCCTCGCCCGCGTACACGCGCCGGGAAGCGAGGCACCGTGACCGCTCGCGAGTCGCGACCAGCCACGCCGTGGTGCGGGCGGGATGGTCAGCGCGACTGGCGGAGGAGGCCCGGCAGCCCTTCCGCGAGCCGGTCGTACTCCTCGCGGCGGTTGTAGACCTGCCCGCACAGGCGGAGCCAGCCCTGACCGCTCCACGACATCACCGCTACGACTGTGGCGAGCTTGTCCTCGATACGTGTGGCGAGGTCGGCCGCCGCGTCGAAGGTGGTCGCCTCGCCCGCGGGCAGCGGGAGGATGCGCATCGCGAGTGTCGGGGAGCCCGGGTCGGGCAGCTCCTCCGGGGTGAGCCCGAGTGCGGCGCCGACGACCCGCTGGCCGTACGCGGCGAGGTCCGCGTTGTGGGCGCGTACCCGCTCGGGGCCCAGCGTTCGCAGCACGAAGAGGCCGGTCGGCGCGGCCAGCCACGCCGAGTAGTCCAGCGTGCCCTGCCACTCCACCCGTGCCGGGAAGCCGCTCTCCTGCTCCCAGGAGATGGCCAGCGGGTCGATGCGTTCGCGCCAGCGCGGGGCGACGGTGAGGAGGGCGGTGCCGCGCGGGGCGTACGCCCACTTGTGCAGGTTGCCGACCCAGAAGTCGGCGCCGATCGCATCCACCGCGACGGGGAGCATGCCGGGCACGTGGGCGGCGTCGACCAGCACCGGCACCTCACGCTCACGCGCCGCCGCGACGATCTTCTCGACCGGGAAGAGGCGGGCGGTGGGCGGGGAGATCTGGTCCACGATGAGCAGCCGCGTGCGGCCCGGGCGGAGTGCCTGGGCGACTGTGGCCGTGACCTCGTCCTCGCCGGCGTCGAGGGGCACGCCGACCGTACGCACGGTCGCACCGGTGCGGCGGCACTCCCGTTCGGCGGTGAAGGCGATCGCGCCGTACCGGTGGTCGGTCGTCAACACCTCGTTGCCCGCGCCCAGGCCGAGCGACTGCAGCACGATCGCGGCGCCGATGGTCGTGTTGCCGACCAGGGCAGAGCCCTCGGGATCGGCACCGAGGAAGGCGGCGATGTGGCGGCGGGTGTGCGCGATACGTTCGGGGAGGTGGCGAAAGTAGCGGATGGGGTTGGTCTCGCCTTCGTCACGCACGCGTTGCTGCGCCCGCTGGGCGGCGACCGGCACGGCGCCTCGGGCACCGTGGTTGAGGAAGGCGATCGCGGGATCGAGCGAGAAGCTTTCCCCGATGCGGTCCCAGCCGACGTAGCTGCCCTCGACCTCCGTGCCTCCCACGGCGTCAACCCTACGGCAGAGCGCTCATCGGGCCCACTCGTCGGTGAGCGGCTCGGGCCGGCTCGAAAAGGCATGCTCGGCTCCGCGGCGGGTCCAGACGACGACCGGTGGGATGCGTCCGACGGCCGGCGTGGTGTCATCGCTGAGCCCGATGGCTCGCTCACCGGCGTCTCGGCTTGAGCGCCCCTGACGACAACAGGCCCGGCGAGGCCGGACAGAGGCGCCGCCAGGCAGCCGTGGCGAGACCGCGTGGCCCCTTCGAGCGGGGCGACGTGGCGCGCTATGCGCGGGGGTGAGCCTGGCGGTATGCGGCGCGGAGGCGCTCGACCGAGACGTGCGTGTAGATCTGCGTGCTGGACAGCGATGCGTGGCCGAGCAACTCCTGCACCGCGCGCAGGTCGGCGCCGCCCTCCAGCAGGTGCGTGGCGGCGGAGTGGCGCAGGCCGTGCGGGCTGGTGTGGGGAAGCCCGGCGGCGCGGGCGTAGCCGCTCACGACGCGCCGCGCGATCGTGGGCTGGAGGCGACCACCGCGGGCGCCGAGCAGCAGGGCGTTGCCGCTGGACGGGCCGGCGAGCGCGCCACGGCCCAGGCGGAGCCAGTCGTCGATGGCCTCCTCGGCCGGCAGTCCATAGGGGACGGACCGCTCCTTGTTGCCCTTGCCCAGCACCCGCACCACGCGCCGGCCGCGGTCGACGTCGGGGACGTCGAGGCCGCAGAGCTCGCTGACGCGGATGCCCGTGGCATACAGCAGCTCCAGCAGTGCGCGGTCGCGTAGCAGCACCGGGGACGCCTCGTCGCCCGGCGCGAGCACCAGAGCCTCGGCCTGGTCGGCGCGGAGCACGGCCGGCAGGTCGCGGTGGGACTTGGGGCTGGCGAGCTGGGCGCCGACGTCGGTGGCGAGCAGCCCGCGCCGGTGGGCCCAGGCGCTGAACGTGCGCGCCGAGGCGGCCCGCCGTGCCAGTGAGGTGCGGGCGGCGCCGAGTGTGCGGAGCTTTGCCAGCCAACTGCGAAGCACGGCGATGTCGATGTCGCCGGCCGACGCGCAACCCATCAAGGTGGCGTGGTCGAGGAGCGTCATGACGTCGCCCACGTACGCCCGGACGGTGTGCGCCGACCGGCTTTCCACTCGGGCGAGGTGGTCTGCGAAGTGGTCGACCGCATCGCGCATCGGCTCGGGCAGGCCCTCGTGGATTGCCCGGATGCTGACGCTCTTTCGCTTCACACCGCCGACCGTGGAAGGCGGGACCCTGAGGTGTCAAGACGCCGCGCCGGCAGCGGGGTCGTCGTGGGCGCGTGACGGGGTCGCCACGCGCCCACTCCGGCCACCCGTGCCGGCCTTGACCGCAGCCGCCTTGGATGCGCCAGCCTTGCCGCTCCTGGGCTTGGGCGCCAGCGCGTAACCGCTGCCGCGTCGGGTCAGAAAGCCCAGGCTCTCCAGCAGCGTCAGCTTGCGCATCGCCGTGCGGAGGTCGAGGCCGGCACGGGCTGCCAACTCGTCGGCGCCGGCGGAGCCGCGCCGGGGCACCGACTCCAGCACCATCGCCGACTCGGCGTCCAGCCCGTCGTGCGGCCGCTCCGGGCCGCGCGGGCGAGGCGCCAGGTCACTGCCGATGTGACCGATCTCTTCCAGGACGTGTGCGACGCCGGTAACCAGCCGCACCTCCGGATGCTCGCGCACCATCTCGTGGCAGCCGACCGACATCGCGGAGGTGACCGGACCAGGCACGACCATGGGGCGCCGGCCGAGCGCCATCGCGCGGCGCAACGTCTGGCTGGCGCCGCTGCGAGCGGATGCCTCGACGACGACGGTGCCGCGGGTGGCGGCGGCGATGACCCGGTTGCGGATCAGGAAGCGGTGGCGCACCGGCACCGAGCCGGGCGGCCACTCGCTGACCAGCAGGCCGGTCTCGGCGATGCGGTCGAACAGCGCGGTGTTGCCGGAGGGGTAGGGTCGGTCGACACCACAGGCGAGCACCGCGATGGTGAGCCCGCCGGCGTTGAGCGCGCCACGGTGTGCGGCGGCGTCGATGCCGTGTGCGCCACCGGAGACCACAGTCCACTCCCGCTCGGCGAGCTCATAGGCCATAGTGGTGGCGACGTGCTCGCCGTAGTGGGTGGAGGCACGCGCGCCCACCACCGCCACCGACTGGGCGAACGCCTCGTCGAGCCGGGAGACGCCGCGCACCCACAGGCACAGAGGCGGCGCGACGTCGCGGTCGATGCGGCTCTCAGCGGGGCGTCCGAGCAGATTGGTGAGGTCGCGCACCGCCTGTGGCCACTCGTCGTCTTCAGGGATGACGATGCGCGCGCCCAGCCGCTCGGCGCGGACCAGTGCGGTCTCGGCCATCTGGTGCGGGTCTCCAGCGCTCATCCGGGCGGCGGCCGCACCGCGGAGCTGGGGGTCGGGCACATCGCCCTCGACAAGCCGCTCCAGCGCGCGGAGCGGGCCGTTGGCGTTGACCATGCGATGCACGGCCTCGTTTCCCGGCTCGATCAGCCAGTGCAGGGCTATCCGGGCCAGCCGCAGTCGCTCGTTCACGGAAACCTCCCTCATGGGGCCACACCGGTGCGGAGCTGCGTCGCCTCGAGCACGTCCTCCCGATCTGGTCGGTGGCGACCGTCGAGGTCGGCGATCGTCCAGGCCAGGCGGAGGATGCGGTCGAAGCCGCGAGCGGAGAGCAAGCCGTGGTCGATGCGGGTGCGCAGCGCCTTGGTGTCGGCGGGGGGCAGGCGCCACGGCGGCTTGCGCAGCGCGGGACCGGGCACCTCGGCGTTGGTGCGCCAGCCGCTCTCGGACCACCGGGCGGCCGCGGCTGCCCGTGCCTTCAGCACCCGGTCGGCCACGACCGCTGAGGGCTCGCTCGCCAGGTCTGCCGCCATCAGCTCGGCGGCGCCGAGGGGGTCGAGCGTGACCTGTACGTCGATCCGGTCGAGCAGCGGGCCGGAGATCCGGCCGAGATAGCGGCGACGAGCCAGCGGGCTGCACTCGCAGAAGATGTCGCCTGCGGGCTTGGCGCACGGACAGGGGTTGGCCGCCAGCACGAGTTGGAACCGTGCTGGGTATTCGGTAGCGCCGTCGGCCCGCCGCAGCAGGATGCGGCCAGTCTCCAGCGGCTGGCGCAACGCGTCGAGCGCCCTGCCGTTGAACTCGGCTGCTTCGTCAAGAAAGAGCACCCCGAGGTGGGAGAGCGACACCGCCCCGGGCCGGGCAAGCCCGGACCCGCCGCCGACCAGTGCCTGGACCGTGGACGTGTGATGAGGAGCCTGGAAGGGCGGCCGGCGCAGGAACCGCCCACCAGGCGGCAGCGCGCCGGCGACCGAGTGAAGCGCGGTCACCTCCAGCGCGCCATCGTCATCGAGCTCGGGCAGGATCGACGGCAGGCGCTCGGCAAGCATCGTCTTGCCGGCGCCAGGCGGCCCGAGCAGTGCCACGTGATGCCCGCCCGCGGCGGCCACCTCGATCGCGCGCCGGCCCAGCGCCTGGCCGACCACGTCGGCGAGGTCGGGACCCTCCGGCTCGGCATCCGGCCCTCCGTCTGGCGGGTCGAGCAGCGGCGCGCCGTCGCGTACGAACGCGACGAGGCGGTGCAGCGTGTCGACGGCCTTCACTTGCACGCCAGGCACCACGGATGCCTCCCGGGCGTTGCCGAGCGGCACGATCACGCGGTCGATCCCGCCCTTGGCGGCCGCGGCCACCATCGGCAGGGCGCCGCGCACCGGGCGGACCGTGCCGTCGAGCCCGAGCTCGCCGAAGATGGCCACGCCGTCGAACGCGGCCAGCGGCAGCTCGCCCGCCCCGCCCAGCAGCACGACCGCGATGGCCAGGTCGAAAGCCGAACCGGTCTTGCGCATGCCTGCCGGCAGCAGATTGACCGTGATGCGGCGGCTGGGCCAGCGCTGGCCGGAGTTGACGATCGCGGCGCGGACCCGGTCGCGCGCCTCGTTGAGCGCGGTGTCGGGCAGTCCGGAAAGGACCACCGCCGGCAGCCCCGGTGAGAGGTCTGCCTCCACCTCCACCAGGTGACCGGTGACGCCGACCAGCCCCACCGACAGCACCTTGGCGTAGCTCATCAGAGGACCCCGCGCAGGTGCTCGACGCGCGCGGCGCCTCGCCGCTGGGGCAGCACGGACACCACGTCGAAGCGGACATCGCGGCCGTGGACGTCATGCTCGGTCAGCCAGCGCAACGCGAGCCGCCGCAGTCGCCGCGCCTTTGAAGACACCACCGCGCCGGCCGGCGGCCCGAACTCCAGGCTGCGCCGCGTCTTCACTTCGCAGAAGACGATGTCTTCGCCGTCGCGGCCGATGATGTCGATCTCACCGTCGGCGCACCGCCAGTTGCGCGCGACGATCCGTATGCCCGCCTCGACCAGGTGGGCGACCGCGCGCCGCTCGCCGTACGCACCGACCGCCAATGTCGCCGTCGTCATGGGCAATGAGCCTGTGGGGGAGGGGCGCGGTGGGGAAACGGCTCCTCGATCGAGCTGTGGACAGCCGGGTGGGCTGTGGAGAGCCGGACAATCATGCGGTGGATGTGTTATGACGCGGGCGAGTACCCGTACTCCCGTGGGATCCACTCCAACCACTGACCGTGCGGGCCGGTGCGGGCCAGGACCTCGACGGTGGCCCGGCCGCCTCGCCACACGACCAGCGTGAGCAGCCCCACCGCGAGCACCCCGCGCGGTCCGGCCTCGGCAGGACGCGTGGTGAACAGCTCCGCCCCGGACTGCGAGGCCTCGTTGAGCACCACGGTGAGGTCGTGGCGTGCCCCGAAGTCGGCCAGCACACCGGCGAGGCGGCGTTGGTCGGCGGCGGAGAGGTACGTGAGCGCGTTGGAGCTGAAGACGCAGGGCACCGCGTTCTCATCCACTTTGGACAGTACGTCGGGCAGCGCGGCCACCATGTCGCCGGCCACCAGGCGCGGGCGAGTGGCCGCCACCTCGGCCAGCGCCGCGTCGAGGCGGGTCAGCCGCTCCGTTTGCTCGGGCCACACGCACGCCCGCAGCCACTCGGTGGCGAGCGGGTCGGCAGCGTCCACAGGGGACAGATCGATGCCCACCCGGTCGGCCACCGTCAGCTCGGCCGCGGCCGGCGACGGCCACCGCCCGCCCCGTACCTCGCAGGTCAGCGTCAGCCCGCCCGCTGGCCCGTACGACTCCACGCGGGCGCCGTCGCGGTACTCGCAGGCGTACCGGTCGCTGATCAACAGCAGTCCCGCGCTGGTGCCGAGTTCGACGAGCGCCAGTGGGCGGCCGGCGATCTCGCTTGCCCGGCCGAAGGCCGGCCGCAACAGTGCCGCACGCCGCGCCTCGTTCGTCTGGGTCGTCCTGGTCGCGCAGAGCGCGGTCAGCGCGTCGCGGTGCGCGGCCACGAGGTCGGCCAGCGCCGCCGGCAGCCCGCTGTCCACACCGCGCGAGCCACCGAGCGTCGGCAGGTACGTGGCCAGCGGGTGATCGCGCGCCACCGTGCGGAGCAGGTACTGCACCGCGGCGAAGAAGAGGATCGCGCGGCGCTGGTCCGGCGGGGCGGCCAGGAGTGGTGCGCCGAGTTCGGGGCGGTTGGCGACGGCGGTGGAGAGGTGCTCGTACCGCTCCGAGTGGCCGGCGAACTCATTGCGCGCGAAATGCAGGAACATCCGGGAAAGTGAGCGCGCCTCGGCCGGTGTCATGCCGGGATCCTGCCCGCCCGCGAGGCGTGACACAGCGACGCCGATCACAGGCATTTGCCTGCTTTGCGAAGGTGGCCTTATCGCGGCGGGTCGCATACGGTGCGGCCGTGGACGCACAACGGAACGCCCCCGACCAGGCAGATCGCAACTGGTACGACCGTCGACACGGTGAGCCGGAGTGGGAGGGGTACCGGCTGCCCGGGCCGCGTGGGGCAGCGGACGAGCTGGAGGCCGACCCGCTGACGGGCGGCTCGTACGCCGCGCCTCCCCCCGTGTACGACCAGCAGAGTGGCTACGACCCGCTGGGTGGGCGGGCGATCGAGGTGCCGGCGTACAACGTGTCGCCCTCCGCGTCCACCTACGGCGGGCCGTCGTCGGTGTCGCCCGCGCCCGCGGTGCCGTCCGTGCCGCCGGCGCCCGCCTACGAGGTGGCGCCCCCGCCGTACGAGGCGACGCAGGCGAACGTGTCGCCGCCTGTGTACGAGGCGCCGCCGGTGCCCGACCAGAGCCGGGCGGGGGCGCCGCCGGAGCAGAGCCGGGCGTTCGAGCAGCCGACCGGACCGATGCCCGCCGTGGCGCCGCGCCCCGCCGAGGGCCCGCCGATCGAGACCCAGCGCTTCCACACCGAGGCCATCGACCGGGCCGCGCTGCGCCGTCCTCCAGGGCCTCCAGCAGATGGGGTATACCGGACGAAGCGGCCCGCTGCGGGCATCATCTTCGGGGTACTCGCGCTGGTCTTCGAGATCCCGGCGCTGCGCCTGCTCGCGGACGCCGCGATCGGCGGGCCGGTGGTGGCCTCCGGCGTGGTGGCCGGGACCTTCATGGTGGCGGGGCTGCCGCTGGTGGCAGTGGGGCTGTACGCGCTTGTCACAGGCGCAAACCGGCTGCCGAGCGACGGTGGTGGCGGCGCACAGGCGTGGCTGCGGACGCCGACCGCCTACCTGCCGGTGGGGCTCGTACTGCTGGTCGCGGCCGCGCTCGCCACCTGACGCCCAGTCAGCCGGTCGCGGCCTCGGCTCTCCGCCCATTGGCTCGGCGGCTTGGCTATCAGGAGCAGCGCGGAGGGTTCATCCATCGGTCGGCAGGGCTTGGGTCGTGGCCGCGTTGGAGGCGGCGAAGGTGGGTGCCCGGCGCAAAGGGGCGGCCGCTGCCTCAAACATGGGCACACGGGAGAGTCGCGGCGGCGTCGGGCGGAGACGCGCGGCGTTGTCGCCGTTCCGGCTGGGCTGGTGGGGCGCGATGCCGGAGTTGCCGTGCGTGGGACAGGTGGGTCAGAAGGGCCGTTGATGTGACCGCTTAGCGCACGGTAGGACAGCAGGCGTGGGGCGTGGTCGGGCCGTGCGCGCCGCAGGGGGCAGGTGGTGCCGAGCGGGCGGTAGGGGATCCTGGACCGGCTCGTGGTCGGGTCCCCCGTGCGGCCGCTGGCTTCGAAGTGTTCAGCGAGGATCAGCGCCTCGCCGCACGCAGCTCACCGACCCAGACACGGACACGGCGGGATGCTCCGCTGCCCGCTGCCCGCTGCCCGCTGCCCGCTGCCCGCTGCCCGCTGCCCGCCGTCCGCCGCAGGGCCGCCTGCCGCCCGTCCGCCGCAGGGCCGCGTGCGGCCCGCGGGCCCGTCGCCCACGGGGCCGGCTGCCACAGCAGCCTGCGGGCCGCCACGGCAAGGCCGCCAGCGGCCCACCTCGGCAGGCCTGCCTGCCGAACGGCCCGCTGCCCGCTGCCCGCTGCCCGTGCACGGCAAGGCCGTCCTGCCGCCCGGACCTGGCGAGCCCGCCTGCCGAGCAGGGCACCGCCACCTGCTGCTCGCCAAGCCCGCCAGCACAGCCTGCCCATCCGCCGGTTCCGTCGCCTGCCAGGCCCGCCGAAGCCGGCCCGTTGGCGCCGAGCCTTTCGCTGACGCGCGTCGGCCCAAGCCCGCCAGCCCCGACCAGCGAAGCCGTCCAAGCAGCACCGGCCCGCCAGACCCGCAACGGTCGTCGAGCGCCGAGCCCGCCAACGGCGAAGCCCGCACTACGGTCGTCGAGCGCCGAGTCCGCAGGGGCCTGCGTCGGAGCACCAGCTCACCGGCCGGCCCACCGCCGAAGGGGAGGGCCAGCCCGCCCGGCGACCGAGCGGAGTGGGGCGTACACTGGTCGACTGGCGACCGCCTCAAGGCGGCCGACCTCGCGCGCCCTCCCCACGGCTTCGTCCATGGGGCGACGGTCCCCTGGTCCCGATGCATTTCGGGCCCACCCTGGCCGGCGACCAGGCGCCAGGACGCCTGACCGACCGGTTTGGCGTGACAACCAGGGAAGATACGAGGAGCACCCCACCATGGCCGTAGTGACCATGCGCCAGCTGCTGGAGAGCGGTGTCCACTTCGGGCACCAGACTCGCCGCTGGAATCCGAAGATGAAGCGGTTCATCTTCACCGAGCGCAACGGCATCTACATCATCGACCTGCGCCAGACGCTCGACTACATCGAGAAGGCCTACGACTTCGTCCGCAACACGGTGGCCGAGGGCGGCAGCATCCTCTTCGTCGGCACCAAGAAGCAGGCCCAGGAGGCGATCGCCGAGCAGGCGACGCGGGTCGGCCAGCCCTACGTCAACCACCGGTGGCTGGGCGGCATGCTGACCAACTTCCAGACGGTGTACAAGCGGCTGCAGCGGATGAAGGAGCTCGAGTCGCTCGACCTGACCGGCACCGCCGCGGGGTACACGAAGAAGGAGACCCTGCAGCTGTCCCGCGAGAAGGACAAGCTGAGCCGCACGCTCGGTGGTCTGCGCGACATGCAGAAGGTGCCGGCGGCGATCTGGGTGGTCGACACCAAGAAGGAGCACATCGCCGTTGACGAGGCCCGCAAGCTGGGTATCCCGGTGATCGCGGTGCTCGACACCAACTGCGACCCGGACGAGGTCGACTTCCCGATCCCGGGCAACGACGACGCGATCCGTTCGGCCGAGCTGCTGACCAAGGTCGTGGCCACGGCGGTCGCCGACGGCCTGATCGCCCGTTCCGGCCGTGCGACCCGTAGCGGTGCCGAGGAGAAGCCGCAGCCCGGTGTGGTCGGCGCCGACGAGCCGCTGCCCGAGTGGGAGCGCGAGCTGCTCGAGGACACCGAGAAGAAGGCGGACGAGCCGGTGCCGGCCGCGGCCGCCGCCGAGCCGGCGCCCGCCGCTGCCGAGTAGGACCGCAAGCCAGTCGACCACCACGACCTAAAGAGAGAGTCATGGCCAACTTCACCGCCGCGGACGTCAAGAAGCTCCGCGACCTCACTGGCGCCGGCATGATGGACGCCAAGAAGGCGCTCGACGAGGCGGAGGGCGACTTCGACAAGGCCGTCGAGGTCCTGCGCATCAAGGGCGCCAAGGACGTGGGCAAGCGGGCCGGGCGCACTGCCGCCAACGGCCTCGTGGCCCACTCCGGCAAGGCGCTGCTGGAGCTCAACTGTGAGACCGACTTCGTCGCCAAGAACGCCGACTTCATCGCGCTCGCGCAGCGCCTGGTCGAGCACGGCGACCGGGAGCAGCTGACCAGCACCGAGGCGCTGCTCTCCGCCACGCTGGAGGACGGCCAGACGGTCGCCGACGCGGTGCAGGACCTGTCCGCCAAGATCGGCGAAAAGCTGGTGCTCAACCGCTACGGCGTGCTCGACGGTGCCGTCGCGGTCTACCTGCACCGCAAGAGCCAGGACCTGCCGCCGGCCGTCGGCGTGCTGGTCTCGTACACCGGCAAGAGCGACGAGGCGGGCGACGCCGACGCGCGTGGCGTCGCGATGCAGATCGCGGCGATGCGCCCGAAGTACCTCGCCCGCGAGGAGGTGCCGGCCGACGTCGTGGAGTCCGAGCGCCGTATCGCCGAGCAGACCGCGCGCGAGGAGGGCAAGCCGGAGGCGGCGCTGCCCAAGATCGTCGATGGTCGGGTGAACGCGTTCTTCAAGGACTTCGTCCTGCTGGAGCAGGCGTCGGTCGCCGACAACAAGAAGTCGGTCAAGCAGGTGCTGGCCGAGGCCGGCATCGAGGTGACCCGCTTCCTGCGCTTCGAGGTCGGCCAGGCCTGAGCGGCTGAGCAGCCTCTGCCCGGACCCGGGCAGAGGAGGCTCGGGACACGACCCGGGCGAGGACGCCCGGCGCGTGACCCGGGCGGGGCCGGATACAAAACGATCGAACAAGTCGAGGAGGCCGCTGGTGGACGTGATTGTCGCCACGGCCTCCCTGACTGTGGCCGGTGCCCCACCTGGGCCGCGGTGCGCGCAGGCGGGCCGCCTCGCGGGCACGAGATCCACCGGCCAGACTCTTGTCACGTAGTGTGAGCGGCAGCGCCGGCGATGCCGGGGCGATGCGAAAGAGCACCATGTGCACGATGTGCACCACAGGCACCAGCAGCACCACGCGCGACACAGCCAACGACGGCGGAGGGCGGATCGGATGACGCAGACGGTGGCGGGCGAGACCGCGGCGATCGACGATCCGACAGCGCCGCCCCCCGGGCGTTCACGCCGGGTGGTGCTCAAACTTTCCGGTGAGGTCTTCGGCGGCGGCGCCGTCGGCGTCGACCCTGACGTGGTGCAGGCGGTGGCCCGGCAGATCGCCACGGTCGTACGCCGGGGCGTGCAGGTCTCGGTGGTGGTCGGTGGCGGAAACTTCTTCCGCGGCGCCGAGCTGCAGAAGCGTGGCATGGATCGCGCGCGCGCCGACTACATGGGCATGCTCGGCACGGTGATGAACTGCCTCGCCCTCCAGGACTTCCTGGAGAAGGAGGGCATCGAGACGCGGGTGCAGACGGCGATCACCATGGCCCAGGTCGCCGAGCCGTACATCCCGCTGCGCGCCATCCGCCACCTGGAGAAGGGGCGGGTCGTGATCTTCGGCGCCGGCGCCGGCATGCCGTACTTCTCCACCGACACCGTCGCCGCCCAGCGGGCCCTCGAGATCCGCGCCGACGTGGTGCTGATGAGCAAGAACGGCGTGGATGGCGTCTACACCGCCGACCCCCGCACCGACCCCACCGCTGTGAAGCTCGACGCGATCACCTTCGACGAGACGCTGCGCCGGGGCCTGCGGGTCGCCGACGCCGCCGCGTTCAGCCTGTGCCGCGACAACGGGCTGCCGATGCTGGTCTTCGGCGCGGAGGGTGACGACACGATCGTCAAGGCCGTCGGCGGCGAGCGCATCGGCACCCTGATCACTGCTAACTAGCTAGAAGGGAGGCGACGGGGCAGGTGATCGACGACACCCTCCTCGAGGCCGAGGAAAAGATGGAGCGCGCGGTCGAGCACGCCAAGGAGGAGTTCGCGGCGATCCGCACCGGGCGGGCCAACGCGGCGATGTTCTCCAAGATCATCATTGACTACTACGGCAGCCCCACGCCGCTGACCCAGATGGCCTCGGTGGGCACCCCCGAGCCACGGATGGCGATCATCAAGCCGTACGACGCGTCGCAGCTCGGCGCGATGGAAAAGGCGATCCGCGACTCCGACCTGGGCGTCAACCCCAACAACGAGGGCACGCAGCTGCGCATCCTGCTCCCGCAGATGACCGAGGAGCGTCGCCGCGACATGATCAAGGTCGCCCGCCACAAGGGCGAGGAGGCCAAGGTCGCGATCCGCAACGTGCGCCGCAAGGCCAAGGAAGAGCTGGACCGCATCGTCAAAGACGGCGAGGCCGGCGAAGACGAGGGTCGCCGTGCCGAGAAGGATCTCGACGACACCACCCACCGGTACGTGACCCATATCGACGAGCTCGTGAAGCACAAGGAAACAGAGCTTCTCGAGGTCTGATGTCGCAACTCGACCCCTACGGCAACCAGACACCCCATCGGGCGCCCGATACCTGGGCGCCGGATCCCTGGCTGGACCAGCCCGGACGCGAGCCGGGCGACGACTGGCCGCCGCGCAACGGGCATGTCGATGAGCCGTACACGGGGTCGGGCGACCTGTCGTACCGCGAGGGCGAGGCCGAGACCGCGGCGTACCCGCAGGTGCAGCCGCGACCGCAAGCGGCGGCGGAGCCGGAGGCTGAGCCGGTGCGGCCACGACGGCCGGGTCCGGGAAAGCGGCGGGCGGGCAAGTCGTCCGGCCGGGCGGGCCGCAACCTGCCCGCGGCCATCGGCGTGGGCGTCACGCTGGGCGCGGTGGTGGTCGCGTCACTGTTCGTGTGGCGCGAGGCGTTTCTCGGTGTGATCGCCGTCGCGGTCGCCGTCGCGGTCTGGGAGATGAGCCGCGCGGTGCGCGCCGTGGGCGCGCATCCGCCGGCGCTGCCACTCGCCGCCGGGAGCCTGGTCACGGTCGGCATGACCTGGTACGCCGGTGAGGACGCGCTCTTCCTCGGCTTCCTGGTCACCTTGCTGGCGGCGCTCGTGTGGCGGCTCGCCGACGGTCTCGCCGGCTACGGCCGGGACGCGGCGGCGGCCACGCTCATCGCGGTTTACGTGCCATTCCTGGGCGGCTTCGCCGCTCTGCTCGCGGCGCCCGACGACGGCGCGCGGCGCGTGATCGTCACACTCGCCGCCGTGGTGCTCTCCGACACCGGGGGGTACGCGGCCGGCGTCTTCTTCGGCAAGCACGCGATGGCGCCCACCATCAGCCCCAAGAAGTCGTGGGAAGGGCTGGCCGGCTCGCTGGTGGCGACGGCCGTGGGAAGCGCGATCCTTCTCTACCTGCTGCTGGACGTGGAGCCGTGGTGGGGCGCCGTGTTCGGCCTGGCGCTCTCCGTGGCATCGGTGCTGGGCGATCTGGCCGAGTCGATGCTCAAGCGCGACCTCGGCGTCAAGGACATGAGCAACCTCCTGCCTGGCCACGGCGGCCTGATGGACCGGTTGGACTCCGTACTCTTCGCACTGCCGACCGCATACCTGCTGCTGGCCGTCTTCGCCTGACACGAGTCCGCGTCTGATGCGGGCGCATGGGAGACTGGACGAGCTATGACGAGCCTGCCCGTAGTCCCGCTCAGTCCCGCCGCCGCGGGGCGCCGCCCGGCGCTGCCCCCACGGCACCTCGCAGACCTCGACCTCGCCGGCCGGCAGGCGCTGGTGGCGGAGTTGGGCGAGCCGGCGTTCCGGGCCAAGCAGCTCTCCACGCACTACTTCGGCCGCCTGGTGCGCGACCCGGAGCGGATGACCGACCTGCCCGCGGCGAGCCGCGAGCGGCTGGCCGATGCGCTGATGCCGCAGCTGCTCACGCCGGTGCGCGAGATGGCCTGCGACGACGGCGCCACTCGAAAGGCGCTGTGGCGGCTGCACGACGGCTCGCTGGTGGAGAGCGTGCTGATGGGCTACCCCGACCGGGTCACCGTGTGCATCTCCAGCCAGGCCGGCTGCGGCATGGCCTGCCCGTTCTGTGCCACCGGGCAGGCCGGCCTCACGCGCAACCTCTCGACCGCCGAGATCGTCGACCAGGCTGTCTACCTGGCGGGCGTGGCCGCCTCCGGCGCGGTGGCCGGCTCGCCGCCGCGGTTGTCGCACGTGGTGTTCATGGGCATGGGCGAGCCCTTGGCCAACTACTCTCGGGTCGTCGACGCGGTGCGACGGCTGTGCGCGCCGGCGCCGGAAGGGCTCGGCCTCTCCCAGCGTCATGTGACGGTCTCCACGGTCGGGTTGGTGCCGGCGATGCGTAGGCTGGCGGGAGAGGGACTCTCCGTAACCCTTGCGCTGTCGTTGCACGCGCCCGATGATGAGCTGCGCGACGAACTCGTGCCCGTCAACCAACGCTGGAAGGTCGCTGAGGTGCTGGACGCCGCGTGGGACTACGCCTCCCGCACGGGTCGCCGCGTGTCTGTCGAATACGCGATGATCAGGGATGTGAACGACCAGCCGTGGCGAGCCGACCTGCTGGGACGGTTGCTCGCCGGCCGGCTGGCCCACGTGAATCTCATCCCGCTCAACCCCACACCAGGCAGCCGGTGGGACGCGAGTCCCAAGCCGGTCGAGCGGGAGTTCGTCCGGCGGTTGCGCGAGGCCGGCGTTTCGACCACAGTGCGTGACACGCGGGGTCGGGAGATCGACGGCGCGTGCGGTCAGCTGGCCGCCAGCGAGACCGCCAGCGCGGACGGAAGGTGACATAGGTGGCTAGTCAGGGTCAGCGGTTCCGGCGCCGGGCGCTGCGTCGCGGTTACAAGGTCGACGAGGTCGACACCTTCCTCGACCGTGTGGAGGCGACCCTGGCGGGCGACCCAGTGGGAGCACCAGTCGCCTCGCAGGAGGTCCACGACGTCGTCTTCCGCGTCCGCTTCGGCGGCTACGACGAGTGGCAGGTCGACCTCCACCTCGACCGCGTCGAGCGGCAGCTCGCCGAGCTGGAGGAGCGGGGTGGATACGGGCGAGGTCCCGGTGACCGCGTGGGCCCGCCCGACCGTCTCGCCGCCGCCGATCGCATCGGTCCGCCCGACCGGCTGGGTCCGCCGGATCGCATAGGTCCGCCGGATCGCATAGGTCCGCCGGATCGCATGGGTCCGCCCGACCGCATGGGCGGCGGCCCTGGCCCGATGACCGAGCGGATCGGCCCGCCGCTGCGCGACGACCGCATGCCCCCCTCCGGCCCGCCCATGCCCCAGCGCCCGATGCCGGCGCAGGCGGGTCCGGGCCGCGACCCATACGGGCGCTACGAGGAGCAGGGCTACGAGCAGGGCGGATACGAGCAGGGCGGTGGCGGCTACGGCGGTGGCTTCGACGGCCCGCCCGGCCGCGGTGGCTTCGACGGTCCGCCGCCACGGCGCGACGGTTTCGACGGCCCGCCCGCGCGGGGTGGTTTCGACGGTCCGCCGCCGCGGCGTGAGGGTTTCGACGGCCCGCCGACCGGTGGCTTCCCCGCACCTCCCGGTGGCTTCGGCGGCCAGGACCGCTTCGGTGGCCCGCCCGACGACCGGTTCGGCGGCGAAGACCGCTTCGACGGCTTCGCCGAGCCCGGCCGCCACGGCAAGGCCGACATGACCGCCGAGATCCGGCTGGGCGGCCCCCCGATGGGCGGCCCCCCGCCCACCATGCCGGGGCTGCCGCCTGAGCTTCAGCGCATCGACCAGCTGCGGCGGGGCTTCCAGGTCCGGCGCTTCGGCAGCGGCTACGACCCGGTGCAGGTCGACCGCCTCTTCGAGGGCATCCTCAACGGTGCGACCGGCCGCGGCCCGATGCCGATGAGCCCCAACGAGATCGACCGGGCGCAGTTCGGCCTGGTGCCGGGCGGCTACTTCGAGGCCGAGGTGGACGCCGCGCTCAAGGAGGTCAAGGACATCCTGCGCGGGCAGTGAGCCCTCTGTCTCGGCTCGACTTGGCGCCGCATTGGCGTGAGCCGTACAAGGTTCAAGATCTAGACGAAGATCTATTTGGGCTACCGCGATGCCCGCCGCGCTCCAGACCGCCGCTCCCGCGGCCTCGCACTCCGCGTCCACAAGACCCCGTGCCCCTGCGGTCCGCGGGCCTTGCTTCGCTTGGACGTCCGCTATCCGGACGCGGACCGCTTCCTGTCGGGAAGCACAGCAGAACGGCCGCGCACAGGGCCACCACCTGCCACCCCATTCGGCCGACCTGGCTCATGGAGATCCTTGCGGTAGTAGCCGCTCCGAGGCGTGAGCCGGACACGACGGCGGGACTGGAAGCGGGCAGCACACCGTGACCGGTGACTGGGCAAACCATCCCCGTCAGGCTGGCGGGTTGTGAGCCGCGGAGGGTGCGGCTGCGGGAGCGGCGGCCCGGACCACGACGCACGTCGCGGCAGCTCAAATGAATGATCGTCTGGCCCTGACGCGAGCCGGCGGACTTCCTGGATCCCGTGGCGGCGCAGGTCGGTCACGAGTCCGACGCCGGGCCTCACCGGGTCGGGGGGAGGAAAGCGCTAGGAGCGGAGCCCGTTGCGGCGCAGCACCACGTCGCCGATCAGGGCGAGGGCGATGCCCGCGGCGAAGAGGATCAGGAAGATGTCTTCGATGCGGCCCGTGTGGTTGCCGATCAGCATGGAGAGCAGCACCAGGATCGTGGCCACCGCCCCGATGCGGGACGCCTTGCGCCCGCCCGGCTTGCGCTGGTCGGGTGAGGTCACCGGCTCGCTTCCCGCCATCGTTGGTCCTTCCCTCGATCAGATCCGGCCCTAGTCTGGCACGTCCGGATCACGGCGCCGCGAGCGCCCTCGTCCGGAGCCGTGCGAGCGCTCTCGGTGGGACCGGGGGTCTTGCGCGCGTCGGAGGAGCGGTGCCGGTAGCGTCGGTACGTAATCCTCGAGTGGCTGGACTGGAGGCAGTGCCGTGCGAGTTACGGGTACGGGGCACGCGAGCATGCGGATCGACACGGCCGCGGGCAGCATCCTGTGCGACCCGTGGGTCAACCCGGCGTACTTCGCCTCGTGGTTCCCCTTCCCCGACAACTCCCAGCTCGACTGGGAGAGCCTCGGGCAGACCGACTACCTGTACGTCTCCCACCTGCACCGGGACCACTTCGACGCCGATCACCTCAAGCGCTTCATCTCGAAGAAGGCGACGGTGCTGCTGCCGGAGTACCCGACGAGCGAGCTGGAAGACGAGCTGCGCGAGCTGGGCTTCACCAGCTTCATCGAGACGAAGACCAACGAGGTGCTGGAGCTCGACGGCGGCCTCAAGGTGATGATCCAGGCGCTGACGTCGCCGACGGACGGGCCGATCGGCGACTCGTCGCTCTGGGTCGAGTACGACGGGGTGCGGCTGCTCAACCAGAACGACGCCCGTCCCACCGACCTGTCGACGTTCGCCGAGCTGGGGCACGTGCACGCGCACATGCTCCAGTTTTCCGGCGCGATCTGGTATCCGATGGTGTACGAGCTGCCGCAGGCGGCGAAGACCGCGTTCGGCAAGCAGAAGCGCGACCGGCAGTTTGACCGGACGTTCCGCTACATCGACGACCTCAAGGCATCGCACGTCTTTCCGATCGCCGGGCCGCCGTGCTTCCTCGACGACGAGCTGTGGCAGTTCAACGACATCTTCGGCGACGAGGGCAACATCTTCCCCGACCAGTCGGTCTTCATGCGGGAGTACGCCAAGGTCGGCGGAGACAACGCCATCGTGCTGCTGCCGGGCTCGGTTTCCGAGGTCACCGCCGAGTCGTGCACCACGACGCATCCGACCGACGTCGACCAGTTCTTCGCCAACAAGAAGTCCCACCTGGAGGAGATGCGGGAGCGCAAGCGCCCGGTCATCGAGGCGGCCAAGGCGTCGTGGCGGCATCCCGAGATCGACGTGCTCAAGGAGATGAAGCGGGTCGTCGAGCCGCTGCTCGACGAGTCGATCTACCTGGCCAAGGGCGTGGGCGGGCCGGTGCGCTTCGACCTGGTCGGCTACGACGGCGAGTCGGTCGAGTCGATCGTGGTGGACTTCCCCGGCAAGCAGGTCCGCCCGTACGGCGACGAGAAGGTCCGCTACCGCTTCCGCACCGACCGGGCCCTGATCGAGCACCTGCTCCACATCGGCGAGGTCGACTGGGTCAACTCGCTCTTCCTCTCCTGCCGCTTCTCGGCGGCCCGCATCGGCCAGTACAACGAGTTCGTCTACGCGTTTTTCAAGTGCCTGTCCGAGGAGCGGTTGCAGTACGCCGAGGGCTGGTACGACGAGCACTTCCAGAACGCCGACAAGGAGGACGTCCGCCTGGGCGAGTGGGTCGTGCAGCGGCGGTGTCCGCACCTGAAGGCCGACCTGACCCGCTTCGGAGTCGTGGAGGGCAACCAGCTCACCTGCCAGCTGCACGGCTGGAAGTTCGACCTGGCCAGCGGGCGTTGCCTGACCAGCGTGGGGCACCAGATCCGGGCCAGCAAGGCGCCGGCGACCGCCGACCGATCGGAGTAACGGTCTCCCGATCTTGACTGCCCTGAGGTGCAAAAGGGACATTTAGTCCCGCCTCGGGAGGGCAGGTGAGGGCCGTGCTCGGTCTTGTCGCCGTGTTGATGACGGTCGTGGTGCCGCTGTCGGCGCCCGCGACACCAGCGAGACCCGCACCGGGCGCGGAGGCATCACCCGCGCCGGCGCCCGCCCCCTTGGCCGGCGACGACGTCTACATCGCCGTCCCCACCTGCCCGCCGGCCACGCCGGACCCGTCTCCGTCGCCGTCGGACTCCCCGTCTCCATCCCCGTCTCTGTCGCCGTCGGGGAGCGCGTCGCCGACCTCGCCGGCAGAGTGACGCGGCGCTGCCGCGAGTCAGGCCACGGCGAGGTCGCGGAGGATGCGCTGGGCCGCGTTGTGGCCGGCCGCGCCGATCACGCTGCCGGCCGGGAAGCAGCCGGCGCTGCCCGCGTACACGCCGTCGACGCCGGTCGCGTACGGCATGCGGTCGGTGAACGAGACCGTGTTGTCGACGTGGTGGATGTGCCCGCCGGTGATGCCGAAGTGCCGCTCGATCCCGGCCGGCGTGAGCGGGAACGAGTCGGCCACGAGCGTGGAGGTGCCGGGCGCGTACGAGTCGCAGATGGACAGTAGATGCTCCACATAGGAGGACAGCTCGGCGTCCGTGACGGTGGCCGGCACCGACTGCACGAACAGCGCCGACGAGTGGTGGCCGCCCTCGTCGCGCAGGGACGGGTCGACGGTCGTGTGCACGTACCACTCGATGGTCGGCTCGGCGGGCAGCCGGCCCGCCACCACCTCTGTCCACATCGCACGGAGCGAGGCCATCGGCGAGTCGTGGTAGGGCAGCAGGTGGATCGTCGCGCCGAACGGGCTCGGCGCCTCGCGCGGCAGGCAGGGGAAGCGGGGCAGCCCGGAGAGCGCCATGTTTACCTTGAGCGTGGTGCCGGGGCGGCGGACCTCCGCCATCCGCGCGGTCAGCTCCGCCGGCAGCGCGCCGTCGGGCAGCAGCTCGATCAGCCGGTACGGGTCACACGCGCCGAGCACCACCTTCGCGCGCACCGCCCGCCCGTCTTCCAGCACCACACCGGAAGCCGCGCCGCCGTCGAGGGCGATCTCCTTCACGCGGGTACCGGTGAGGAGCTTGGCCCCGGCGGCACGCGCGGCGTCGGCGAAGGTCCGCGAGACCGTGCCCATCCCTCCCTTGGCGATCATCCAGGTGCCGTCCGAGCCGGGGAGCCGGCACATGTTGTGTGCCAGGAAGTTGTGGCCGGTGCCGGGGTCGTCGGGGCCGGCGTTGAGCCCGGAGAGGCCGTCGGTGACCGCGTACATCGAGACGAGCAGCTCCGACCGGAAGTCGAAGCGGGCCAGGTAGTCGGCGACCGAGCCGCGTACCAGGTCGATGAAGACCTGGCGGAGCGCGGGCCGGATGTAGCGGTCGGCGGTCTCCTCGACGGGCAGTGGCTCCGCCAGCCACGCCGGCCCCAGGTCGTCGCGGAGCGCGCCGATCTCCGCCTGCATCGCGTCGTCGGCCGCCACGTCCTCGGGCGAGAAGAACCGCGCCATCTGCGCGCGGGTCGCCGCGCGGTCGGTGCCGAAGAGCAGGTAGGCGTCGCCGCGCGTGGGCAGGAAGTAGTGCGGGTCGCGGCGCAGCACGGGGATCTCCACGTCGAGCGCCTTGAGCAGCTCGGGGGGCATGAGCCCGAGCAGGTACGACCCGGTGGAGTGGCCGAGCCCGGGCACCTTCGGAAACGGACGCTCGGTGCGGGCCGCGCCGCCCAGCACGTCGGCCGCCTCCAGCACGACCACGTCGAGGCCGGCCCGGGCCAGCAGCACCGCCGAGACGAGCCCGTTGTGTCCGGCTCCGACAATCACCACGTCCGCACGTTCAGGCAACATCCCTACCTCGCTCCGTCGCTCGGCGCTCATCCACCGTCGTGCTCTGGGTCCGTAGCCTCGCGACTCCCGCTTATCCCTACCTCGCTCCGTCGCTCGGCGCTCATCCACCGTCGTGCTCTGGGTCCGTAGCCTCGCGACTCCCGCTTATCCCTACCTCGCTCCGTCGCTCGGCGCGCTCCCGCCCATGCCTGGCAAGGTTAGTCGGGCAGCGCGCCAACCTGGCTCAGGAATTGGACGATCTCCGCTTCGAAGAGCGCCTCGGGATCGGTCAGCGCCCACCGCAACTGGTGGAAGACCTCCATCGCGACCAGGCCGTAGAGCCGGGCCCAGCCGGACAGGAAGGTGTACGCCACCTCGATCGGCAGGTCGCCGTGGGCGGCCTGGAGCGGCCCGAGGTGGGGGCCGAGACGTTCGAGCATGTACTCGCGCGGCGGCGTGGGCCACGGCTTGCGCTGCCACAGCTTGAGAAACGCGTCCAGGTAGGGCTGGCCGAGGTCGGCGCCCGGGTCGTCCGGCAGGCACTCCAGGCCGAGTTCGCCGACGCCGGGGACCGGTGCGCCGAAGACCAGGCCGAACTCCACCGGTTTGGCGACCGCCCAGGCCCGGTAGGCGCGGGCCATCGCGACGAGCTGGCGGCCCGGGTCGTCGCCGGCCGCCGCGCTGGCCGCCGCCACCACGTCGGCGACCTCGCGCATAAGATCCTCGGCGAGCGCGACGACCAGCGCCTCGAGGCTGGGGAAGTAGCGGTAGATGGCCGGTGCGGTCATGCCCATGTCGCGGGCGATCGCGCGCAGTGAGATGGCCTGCGGCCCGCCGGCGACGAGCAGTTTGCGCGCCCCCTCCTTGATTTCTGAGACGGTGGCCGAGCGCAGGCGTTCGCGACGGGACGGTGACGTAGCCGTCATAACCGCGAACCCCCTTGACGCTTAAAAACAGCGATTGCGATAGTAAACATCGTTTACCTGACTGATTGGCTATTACAGCCTAACGGTTGTGGCAATGGGGGTATGGCACATGTTCGCGTGGTGGGGGAGGGCCGTCGTCCGGCTGCGCTGGGGCGTGCTGGCGGCCGCGGCGGTGCTGGTCGTGGTGGGCGCGACCTGGGGCGCGGGGGTCTTCGGCAAGGTGACCGGCGGGGGCTTCGAAGACCCCGCCAGCGAGTCGACCAAGGCCCGCGAACGGATCATCGCCGAACTCGGCAGTCAGGACGTCGATATCCTCGTCCTGTATTCCAGCGACACCGCCACGGTCGACCAGCCGGCCTTCCGCGACCCGGTCACCACCACGCTCGCCGCGCTCCGCGCGCGGCCCGAGGTGGCGAGCGTGACCAGTTGGTACGACACGCAGGCGCCCAACCTCGTCTCGGCCGACCGCCACGCGACGTACGCGGCGGTGCGACTGCGGGCCATCGAGCCGGACGAGAAGACCGCCGCGTTCGAGGATCTCGAGCCGGCTCTGGACGCGCCCGGCCTGACCACGGAGGCGGGCGGCATGGTGCCGCTCTTCTACGAGGCCAACCACCAGACCGAGCGGGACCTGATCCGCGCCGAGACGCTTTCGCTGCCGGTACTCCTGGTGCTGCTCATCGTGATCTTCGGTGGGCTTGTCGCGGCGGGCATGCCACTGCTGATCGGCGGGCTGGCGATCCTCGGGGCGTTCGTGGCGATCCGGCTGCTCACGCTCGCCACCGACGTCTCGGTATTCGCGATCAACGTGATCACGCTGCTCGGCCTCGGCATGGCGATCGACTACGCGCTGTTCGTGGTGAGCCGCTTCCGCGAGGAGTTGGCCGCCGGGCACGACACGACAGCCGCGATCCAGCGCACGATGACCACCGCGGGGCGCACCGTCATGGTCTCCGGCCTCACGATCGCGCTCGCGCTGGCCAGCCTGCTGATCTATCCACAGGTGTTCCTCCGCTCGATCGGATTCGGCGGCGTGGCGGCCGTACTCGTGGCGATGCTCGGTGCGCTGACCGTGCTGCCCGCGCTGCTCGCCGTGCTCGGCCCGCGGGTCAACGCGCTGCGCGTACCCCGTCCGTGGCGCCGCCGCAGCACGGGCGCGGAGGGGGCCGGCTGGGCCCGCGTGGCCCGCAGCGTGATGCGCCGCCCCTGGCTGTACGCGGTCGGCGTGGTCGCGATCCTCGCCGTCTTCGCGATCCCCGCCGCGCGGATGGAGTTCGGCGGCTTCGACGAGCGGGTACTGCCGGCCGGCAGCGAGCCGCGCGTGGTCGCCGACCGGATCGCGGCAGACTTCCCGGACAGCTCGGTGGGGCCGATCGAGGTGCTGGTCACCGGCGTACCGGCAGCCGAGGCGCAGCAGTTCGCCCAGCGGGTCGGTGAGCTGGCCGGCGTGACCGAGGTGCTGGTCACCGCCAACCAGGACGAGTCCACGCTGCTGTCCGCGACGTACCGCGGCGAGCCCACCGGCGACGTCGCCCAGGACGCGGTGCGCGCGATCCGCGACCTGCCCGCGCCGGACGGCGGCGAGGTGCTGGTCGGCGGGCGTACCGCCACCGACCTCGACCTGATGTCCAGCCTCGCCTCGCGGCTGCCGTGGATGGCCCTGATCATGGCGTCCGCCACGCTGGTGCTGCTCTTCCTGGCGTTCGGCTCGGTGTTACTGCCGATCAAGGCGGTGCTGATGAACCTCGTCTCGATCGGCGCCTCGTTCGGCGTGGTGGTCTGGATCTTCCAGGACGGTCACCTCGCCGACCTGCTGGGCTTCACGCCGACCGGCTTCATCGAGCCGAGCAATCCGATCCTCATGCTCGCCGTCCTCTTCGGACTCGCCACCGACTACGAGGTGTTCCTCCTGTCCCGCGTACGCGAGGAGTGGGACCGCACCGGCGACAACACGGCGTCGGTGGCGCACGGGCTGGCGCGTACCGGCCGCATCATCACCGCCGCCGCGATGCTGCTCATCGTCGTGGTGGCGGGCTTCGCGACCGGCGGCATCATGTTCATCAAGCTGATCGGGATCGGCATGATCGTGGCGATCGTGGTGGACGCGACGCTGGTCCGCGCGCTGCTGGTGCCCGCCACCATGCGCCTGCTCGGCCGCTGGAACTGGTGGGCGCCCGGCCCGCTCGGCCGCGTCTACAGCAGGTACGGCCTGCGCGAGAGCGACCCCGCCGAGCCCGCCCGGGAACGGGAACCCGCCGTCCACCTCTGATGGGGTCCTTACACCACTACGCTTGACGCTGCACGATGCGATGCTCCGGAGGGGGTGGAGTAAATGGCACAACCCGCGTCGTTCGACTGGCTGGCAAAGGTCAACAACCGGCCGTGGACCGCACAACTCGCCATGGAGCTCCTGCCCGGAAACAACGGTCCGAAGATCGAAGTGTTTCGTGGGAGCGTCGTCGTGACGCCGCACGCCGGGTTTGATCACCAGGCGATCGAGCGGGAGCTCGCCTATCCATTGCATCGCGCGGCGCGGCGAGCGGGCCTGTGGTGCTACGCCGAGCTGGTCGAAGCGGAGTAGTAGCACCGGGGGGCGGCGGGGCGGGGCGCGGGCTGCTACCGTGCCGCCCCGTGCGTATCGAGTTCGCCGTCGCCCGGGCGTCCACCGCGCCATCGCCACGAACGGAGGAGGTGGCGGCCACCGAAGCGGTACCCAGCCGCCTCCGGCCGCCTGCCCCCGGTGGGCACTGGGAGAGAATGGCCCGGTGAGTTCTTCCCGCGACATCGTCCTGCTCGGGTCGACCGGCTCGATCGGCACGCAGGCCATCGACATCGTGCGGCGCAACCCCGACCGGTTTCGGGTCGTGGCCGTCGGTGCCGGCGGTGGCAATGTGGAGCAGCTCGCCGCGCAGGCGCTGGAGCTGGGCGTCGAGGCGGTGGGCGTGGCCAAGGCGTCGGCCGCGCAGGACCTGCAGCTCGCGTTCTACGCCGAGGCGTCCCGCCGCGGATACGCCACCGGCGACTTCCGCATCCCCAAGATCCTGGCCGGCCCCGCCGCGATGACCGAGCTGGCCGAGTGGCCGTGCGACGTGGTGCTCAACGGCGTGGTCGGCTCCCTGGGGCTGGCTCCTACGCTCGCCGCTCTGCACGCGGGTCGTACCCTCGCGTTGGCAAACAAGGAGTCGCTGGTGGCCGGCGGCCCGCTGGTCAGGGCCGCGGTGACGCGGCCGGGGCAGATCGTGCCGGTGGATTCCGAGCATTCGGCGCTGGCGCAGTGCCTGCGCGGCGGCTCGGCCGGCGAGGTGCGGCGGCTGGTGCTGACGGCGAGCGGTGGGGCGTTTCGGGGGCGGCGGCGCGAGGAGCTGACCGACGTGACGCCCGAGCAGGCGCTGGCCCATCCGACGTGGAACATGGGGCCGGTCGTCACCATCAACACGGCCACGCTTGTCAACAAGGGCCTCGAAGTGATCGAGGCGCACGAGCTCTTCGGGATCGGGTACGACGCGATCGAGGTCATGGTGCACCCGCAGTCCGTGATCCACTCGATGGTGGAGTTCGTGGACGGCTCGACGATCGCCCAGGCCAGCCCGCCCGACATGCGCCTGCCGATCGCGCTCGCGCTCGGCTGGCCCGACCGCGTGGCCGACGCCGCGCCCGCGGTCGACTGGACCAGGGCGCACACGTGGGAGTTCGCGCCGCTCGACGACGCGGCCTTCCCGGCGGTGCGGCTGGCCAAGGAGGCGGGCGCGGCGGGGTGCTGCCGCCCGGCCGTCTACAACGCGGCTAACGAGGAGTGCGTGGCCGCCTTCGTCGCCGGCCGGCTGCCATTCCTCGGGATGGTTGAAACGCTCGAACGTGTACTGGACGAGGCTCCTGACTTCGCCGAACCAGGTACCGTCGAGGACGTGCTTGCGGCGGAGGCATGGGCGCGCGCACACGCTTTGCGGATCATCGGTGAAGGAGCTTGATGGAGATCTTCGGGATCCTCCTGTTCGCGCTGGGTATCTTCATCTCCGTCGCCCTCCACGAAGCCGGACATATGGGTACGGCACGGATGTTCGGCATGAAGGTCACGCGCTTCTTCGTGGGTTTCGGACCGACGCTGTTCGCGTTCCGCCGCAAAGAGACCGAGTACGGGCTGAAGGCGATCCCGGCCGGCGCCTTCGTGAAGATCGTCGGGATGACGCCGCAGGACGACGACGTGGCGCCAGAGGACCAGCCGCGCGCGATGTGGCGCTACCCGGTGTGGAAGCGCACGGTCGTGATGAGCGCCGGATCGATCACGCACTTCGCGTTGGGCGTGCTGATCCTGTGGGGGCTCTTCTCGTTCGTGCCGCTCAACGACCAGTCCAAGCTCCAGAGCCAGCCGGTGACGATCAGCAGCGTCTCGCCGTGTGTCGAGGAGCGGTGGAGCGTCGACCCGGCCACGCAGCGTGAGCGCGCGTGCGAGCCGGGCGTCGACCCCGACAGCGCCGCGGTCCGGCTCGGCCTCCAGCCCGGCGACACCATCACCGCCCTCAACGGGCAGGAGGTCCGCGGCTGGGACGCGCTCACCGCCATGATCCGCGCCTCCGGGGGCCAGCAGGTCAGCATCACGTACGACCGGGAGGGCGCGACCCAGACGCAGTCCATCACGCTGCCGGTCGCCGAGCGGGTCAAGCAGCAGGTCATCCGCGACGACCCCGACCGTTCGGCCACCGACATCACCCCCGCTGACCTGGAAAAGGTGGGCATGCTCGGCATCACGCCGGTCATCCCCCGCACCACCGCCGGCCCGATCGACGGTGTCGGCCGGGCGGTCGAGCAGACGGGCGTGATGTTCGAGGGCACGTTCAGCGCGCTCAAGCGCTTCCCGGAGAAGGTGCCGGCGCTGTGGGCCGCGCTGACCGGTGACGAGCGCGACCCGGAGACGCCGATCAGCGTGGTGGGCGCCAGCCGGATCGGCGGCGAGCTCTTCGACCGGGGCGAGTGGCCCACGTTCATCCTGCTGCTGGCCGCGCTCAACTTCTTCATCGGCATCTTCAACCTGCTGCCGCTGCTCCCGCTCGACGGCGGACACATCGCGATCGCCTGGTTCGAGAAGGTCCGCTCGTGGCTGTACGCCCGGCTCGGCCGCCCCGACCCGGGCCGCGTCGACTACTTCAAGCTCATGCCGGTCACCTACGTGGTGATTCTGATCTTCGGCGGCTTCACCCTGCTGACGGTTGCCGCCGATATCGTCAACCCGATCCAGCTGCCCTTCTGAAGGTGATCTTCCTGTGAGCGCGAGCAGTGAGTGTGGAGCGCGGAGGTCTGTCCGCGAGCCCGGTCACGAAAGGTGGCACGGTGAGCGCGAGGAGTGAGCTTCGGCGGCTCGGTGCGGTGCGTGGAGGTATGCCCGCGAGCCTCGTAGTCGCAAACGAAAGGTGGGTGCTGTGAGCGCCGTTTCTTTGGGCATGCCGGCGGTGCCGCCGCCGCCCCTGGCGGAACGCCGTAAGTCGCGGCAGGTCATGGTGGGCTCGGTGCCGGTGGGCGGGGGTGCGCCGGTGTCGGTGCAGTCGATGACCACCACGCTCACCGCGGACGTCAACGCGACCCTCCAGCAGATCGCCGAGCTCACCGCCGCGGGCTGCCAGATCGTGCGGGTCGCGGTGCCCTCCGCCGACGACGTGGAGGCTCTGCCGGCCATCGCGAAGAAGTCCGGCATCCCGGTCATCGCCGATATCCACTTCCAGCCGAAGTACGTCTTCGCCGCGATCGACGCCGGCTGCGCCGCGGTGCGGGTCAACCCCGGCAACATCAAGGCATTCGACGACAAGGTCGCCGAGATCGCGCGCGCGGCCGCCGACGCCAACGTACCGATCCGGATCGGCGTCAACGCCGGCTCGCTCGACAAGCGGCTGCTCGCCAAGTACGGCAAGGCGACCGCCGAGGCGCTGGTCGAGTCGGCGCTGTGGGAGTGCTCGCTCTTCGAGGAGCATGGCTTCCGCGACATCAAGATCTCGGTCAAGCACAACGACCCGGTCGTGATGGTGCGGGCCTACCGCCAGCTCGCCGAGCAGTGCGACTACCCGCTGCACCTGGGCGTGACCGAGGCCGGCCCGGCGTTCCAGGGCACGGTGAAGTCGGCGGTCGCGTTCGGCGCGCTGCTGGCCGAGGGCATCGGCGACACCATCCGGGTATCGCTCTCCGCGCCGCCGGTCGAGGAGATCAAGGTCGGCAACGCGATCCTCGAGGCGTTGGGGCTCCGCGAGCGTGGCTTGGAGATCGTCTCCTGCCCGTCGTGCGGCCGCGCTCAGGTCGACGTGTACACGCTCGCCGAGCAGGTCACCGCCGGACTGGAGGGCCTGCCGGTGCCGCTGCGGGTCGCCGTGATGGGCTGTGTGGTCAACGGCCCCGGCGAGGCGCGCGAGGCCGACCTGGGCGTCGCTTCGGGCAACGGCAAGGGTCAGATCTTCGTCAAGGGCCAGGTCATCAAGACCGTGCCGGAGTCGCAGATCGTGGAGACGCTGATCGAAGAGGCGCTCCGGCTGGCCGACTCGATGGGCGCCGAGCTGCCCGAGGAGCTGCGCAACGTCGTGGGCCCGACGGTCACTGTCCACTGAGGAGTGACGCTGGTCCTCGAGGCGCCCTCCGGTGCCTTTCTCGGCCTCCGGGCATGGGTGGGCCACTGTTCAGCGGACGGTGCGGGGCGTAAGGCCGGATCCGTGGGCGGTTACGCCGGGCTGGGCCTGCGGCGCCCGACGCAAGGCCCGAAGACACAACCGGGCGGAAGGCCACCTTCGTGGCCCTCCGCCCGCCCCCGAAAGAGCCCTGCCGGCCCAGTCGCACGCCTCGAAGACCTCTGACAAAATCCCTGATTTTGCTGCTACCTCCGCGCGGGATAGCAGCAAAACCGGGGATTTTGCTGCTACGTCCCGCCGCGGTGCGGGTCAGTTGGACTCGGCCAGGATGGCGTACAGCTTGCGCTTGGTCTCGTCGAGCACCTCAAGCGCGCGCTGGCGCTGCTCGGGCGTGCCGTTGAAACCGACCTGGCGCAGCGCGTTCATGATGCCGAAGGCGGCGTCGCGGAAGTCCTGTGCCTGCGAGACAGTGTCGTCGGCGAACTCCTGCCACGGCGGCGCCTCAGCCGCGCGGGCAGCCTCTTCGCGGCCGGCCTCGGTGAGTGCGAAGCGCTTGCGGCCCTCGCCGGTCTCGGCGACGATCAGCCCCTCGTCCTCGAGTAGCTGGAGCGTCGGGTAGACCGAGCCGGGGCTCGGGCGCCAGATGCCGCCGGTGCGGCTCTCCAGCTCGCGGATCATCTCGTAGCCGTGCATCGGGCGCTCGGCGAGCAGGGCGAGCACGGCGGCTCGCACGTTTTGCCGGCGGCCGCCACGGCCCCGTCCATGCCGGTGGCCGTGCTCGTGGCCCCAGCCACCGCCCCAGCCGCCGCCGAATCCGAACCCGCGCATGCGGGCCTCGTGCAGCTCTTCGAAACCTCTGCGGAATCCCATGGTGCTTCCCCCTGTGATGGTGCTCTTCGTTCTGTCGTTGATAGCTCGACGATATATCGGTAACGTATCGGCGACAAGGGGTACCACCGACATGTGATGCGGGCCAAAAAGGGCCCGGCCGGTCCGATGGGGGACCGGCCGGGCGGAGAGTGTGGGAGGTTCAGGCGGTGCCGAGCACCGCCAGGCCGGGCAGCGCCCGGTCGCTGTAGTCGAAGAGCGCCTGGTTCTCCCAGCCGTTGCCGGACGAGGGGTTGGTCGGGTCCCAGCCGTTGCCGTTCACCGCGGTCCAGGTCGGCTCCCAGTAGAAGACCCCAAGACCCCGACCATTGGGTACGGCCTTGACCACGTTGATCACGGCGCGCAGTGCGTCGGCCTGGCCCTGCGGGGTCGCGGGGTAGCCGCCCGCCTGCTGGAGCGAGGAGTTGAAGATGTTCGGCTCGCTGTCGTCGGCGGCGAGCGTGAAGCCGTACGCGGTCTCGGCCACCACGATCGGCTTGCCGTAGCGGGAGGCGAGGTCGTTGATGTTGGCCTGGAGGCTGGACGTCGAGCCGTGCCAGTAGATGTAGTGCGACACCCCGATCACGTCGAACGGCACGCCGCGGCTCACCGCCTGGTCGAACCACCACCGGTGCTGGCTGTTGTTGCCGCCCTCGGCGAGGTGGAGCATCACCTGGGTCGACGAGTTGACCGCCTTGACCGCGTTGCCGCCGGCGGTGAGCAGCGAGGCGAGGTTGGCCCAGTTGTTCGAGCGCCCGTCCGGCCACAGCATGCCGTCGTTGATCTCGTTGCCCACCTGCACCATGTCGGCCGTGGTGCCCTGTGCGTTCAGCGCGTTGAGCACGTCGTACGTGTGGTCGTACACCGCCTGCCGCAGCGCCGAGAAGGACAGGTTGGCCCACGCCGCGGGCTTGTTCTGCTTGCCGGGGTCGGCCCACGAGTCGGAGTAGTGGAAGTCGACCAGCAGCTTCATGCCCTGCCCCTTGATGCGGCTGGCCATGGTGAGCACGCGGGCCTTGTTGTTGTAGCCGTCGGCCGGGTTGACCCACACCTTGAGCCGCCCGTAGTTCGCGCCGCTCGAACGCAGGATGGTCAGCGCGTCGCGCTGCGTGCCGCCGCTGTCCCGGTACACGCCGCCGCGGTCCTCGCTCTTCTTCAGAGTGGAGACGTCGACGCCGCGGATCTGGAGAGTGCCGCCACCACCGGTCGAGCCGGCGGCGAAGGTGACGTCGTCGAAGCTGGCCCAGTTGCCCGCGTTCGCGTCGGAGAAGAGGCTCACTGTGCACTGTCCATTTGAGACTGTGGTGGTCACGGAGATCTGCGCCCACGCGTCGGTGGCGGGCACCGTGGTCCGCTGCTCGGCGCCGCCGCAGTTCTTGAGGGCGAGGTAGGCGGATCTCTGCCCGCCGCCGGAGCGTACCCACACGCGGGCCGTGTACGAGCCGTTGGCCAGCCCGGTCAGCGTCTGGTAGGTCTCCCACCGGTACGCGCCGGAGGCCCAGTGGGTGAGCCGGAGGCCGGATCGTCCCCCCGACTCGGTGTAGCCGTTGCCGCTCCATCCGCTGAGTCCCGACTCAAAGCCGGTGTTGGTCAATGTGGACGCGGCGACGGCTGGCGCGGTCGGAAGCAACACCAGGGCCGCGACGGCGGCGAGGACGAGCCGCAAGCGCATCAGAACCTCCCGAAGACCCGAAGGGCCGGCAGTGCGCGGCCCGAGTAGTCGAAGACCGCCTGGTTTTCCCAACCGTCGCCGGAGGTGGGGTCGGCCGGGTCCCAGCCGGCGCCGTCCACCGCGGTCCAGGTGGGCTCCCAGTACACGACGCCGAGCGTGCCGGGTACGGCGGCCACCACGTTGAAGATGTCGCGCAGCGCGTCGGCCTGCCCCCGCGGCGTCGCCGGGTAGCCGCCCGCCTGCTCCAGCGAGGCGTTGAAGATGTTCGTCTCGTGGTCGTGCTGTTCGAGGGTGAAGCCGTAGGCCGTCTCGACCACCGCGATCGGCTTGCCGTACCGGGCGGAGAGGTCGAAGAGGTTGGCCTGGAGCGCGCCGAGCGGGCCGTGCCAGTAGACGTAGTGCGACACGCCGATGACGTCGAACGGCACGCCGCGGGAGATGGCGTTGTCGAACCACCACACGTGCCCGCCGTTGTTGCCGCCCTCGGCGAGGTGCAGCATGACCTTTGTGGACGGTGAGGCGGCCTTGACCGCGTGGCTGCCGGCGGTGAGGAGCGCGGCGAGGCCGTCCCAGTTGTCCCAGCGGCCGTCCGGCCACAGGAGACCGCCGTTGATCTCGTTGCCGACCTGCGCGATGTCGGCCGGCGTGCCCTGCCGGCGCAGTGCCGAGATCACGTCGTACGTGTGGTCGTACAGCGCCTGGCGCAGCCCGTCGAAGGGCAGGTCGGCCCAGGCCGCCGGCTTGTTCTGCTTGCCCGGGTCGGCCCACGCGTCGGAGTAGTGGAAGTCGATCAGCAGCCGCATGCCCTGCGCCCTGGCCCGCTTCGCCATCGCGAGCACCTGCGCCTTGCTGTTGGAGCCGTCGACCGGGTCGACCCAGACCTTGAGGCGGGTCCAGTTCACTCCGTTGTCGCGGAGGAGGCGCACCGCGTCGCCGCGCTTGCCGCGGTGGTCGCGGTAGACGGCGCCGTGGGCCTCGTTCTTGGCGAGGTGGGAGATGTCGGCGCCCTTGACGCGCACCGGGTCGAGCGCGCCGCGTGTGAGGGTGACGTCGTCGACGTGTGCCCAGCCGGAGGTGGTGGCGAGGCGGATCACGCAGCGGCCGGAGGTGACCCGCGCGTCGACCGCCACCTGCACCCACAGGTCGGCGCCGGTGCGCGGCACGTCGACCCGGCGGTCGGGCCCGCCGCAGTCCAGGCTCGCGGCCGCGGCGCCACCACCGCGGACCCAGAGTCTCAGTGTGTACGCGCCGCGGGCCAGCCCCGAGACCTTCTGCGTGGCCGACGCGGTCGCGGACAGCGTGAGGCGGGAGGCGCCCGCGTGCCCGCCCTCGTCGGCCGAGGCGGTGCCGGTGGTCGCCCAGCCGGCCAGCCCGTCCTCGAATCCAGCGTTGTGCACGCCGCCTCCGGAGGCTCGTGCCTGACCCATCCCCAGGAACCCGCCGACAAGAGTCGCGGACACCGCGACCGCGACCAGTCGGAACACCCTCATAGCCAGCCTCCTGT
>NZ_JBHLUH010000042.1:0-123232 GCF_042433955.1 Phytohabitans kaempferiae
ACCCCGAGACGACGATCACCTCAAACCATGACGCGGATCATGACCAAGCACTACTAGCCGGCGACGGCGCGGGTGCTCTGGTGGCTGGCTTGTGGCCATGTTCCTCCACTGTGGATAGACGCGGGTCTCCCGCTGTTTCTGGGCATGGCGGTTCGCCTCCCTTCTGGGGTCGACACTCTCAGCGGTAGCCCGTGCACCGAGGGGTGCGGACTGCCGCCGAGCGGGCGGGATTTCGGTTTGGGGTGGTTGCCCGGCGTGGTTCAGGTGCCGGGCGGTTGGAGGTGGGCGAGCCGGACGCTGCCGGACGCCCCGAGGGGCGCCCAAACCGGTCCGGCGGGATGTTGGATATCGCCGCCGGCTGTGGCGACGGCGAGTGCGCCGGAGGTGACCGCCGGGTGCGCGGCTAGCCGCGCCCGCAGCGATGCCTCACGCCCGGGTGTGTCGAGCCAGAACAGGACCGTGTGGTTCAGGCCGGTGGCCCGGTGCAGCGCGGCGTACCCGTCGAGCTTGGCCGCCACCTGGTGTGCCTTCTCGGTGGAGCGGTCGTATTCCAGCCAGAACGAGCACGTGTGCCCGTCCTCGGTCCATACGCCGTGCCCATCGGGCCGGACGAGTTCGCCGGTGACGGTGCGGCAGGTGCGCTCGGACCACCACACGCCGAGCCGTGCGCCCGCGCTGTGGCGGGCGTGCGCGGCGAGGTCCACGAAGAATCCGTTGGTGCCGAGCCGGTGGGCGAGGTCGGGCCAGGAGGCAAGGCGGTTGATCCGTCTGCGGATCACCGCCGGTTTCGGTTCCGGTTCGCCTGCGCGGGCGGCGATCCAGGCCGCGCCGATCAGGTCGAGGGTCCAGCGCCACTGTTGGGAGCCGGGCCGGACGCCGTCGCGGAAGCGGGCCAGGATGCCGCGCCTGTTGAGCAGGACGAGCCGGTTGCGTGCGGTGTGCACGTGGTCGAAGCCGAGGGCTGCGACCTGTTCGGTGGTGAACACCTGATGCTCGTTGAGTAGTTCCAGGAGCCACCGGTCGCGGGGCATGAGTCGGCGCAGCTCGGTGGCTACGTCGATGCCGCCCCGGGGTTGGCGTGGTAGCGCCGAGATACGCGGCTGTGCCGCCTGTGGTGTTGGTCCCATAGGATCAGTCCCCCCTGTCCCGGGTCGGCCGCACATGGGCGTTGACGTGCGCTGTTGGGTGGCCGGCGCATGGAGGTTCACTCGGCGTTTCCCGCACGGGGGAGGCTCCGGGTAACCCTCCGAGGGAGCCTCCGGGTCGATCCGACTCGTGTTTGTCCACATCGGACAGGTTGGTTGGGTGGGACAGGTCGGCCGCGCCGAGGTCTGTCAGGGCTGACAGGTTGGCCCAGCCGGGGCCTGACAGACCTGACCGGTGTGTCAGGTCCGTCAGGGGCAGGCCGGTTGGGTCTGCCGGGCCGGTGAGGTTCAGAGCAGTCATGATCGTCTCCGTATTGGATTGACCGGCGGTATGGCCGGCAGGGTTGGTGGTGGGATCTCGGTTCGGGTCGGTTCGGTGGGTGGGCGGGGGTCGACGTGGACGGCGATGCCGACCGCTGCGCCGCGGGCGATGGCGGCGTGTAGGTCGTCCAGGTGGTGCCGGTCGGGGTCGAGCAGGTCCAGGCCGCGGACCACGACGACGCCGAGGAGTCCGGTGTACTGGATCAGTTCGCTCCAGCCGTCCGGCAGTGGAAGGGCGCCGTCGTAGAGGATGGTGCCGTCGGAGGTGGCGACGGTGATGCGTTGCCCGGTGGCGAAGGTGACGTGCAGCCTGCCGGGCACCACCGGCAGCGGGGTGTCCGGTTCGGTCAGCGGGGTGAACCCCGAGCCGAGCAGCCCGGACAGGATCACGTCGGTCAGATCCTCTCCGCCACCCGCGACGTTGCGGGCGGACACGCGGGGGGCGACGACCACCACCGATGGTGGGTCGCCTTCCCGCAGCCAGGCCATCGCCGGAACGATGAGCTGACCAATCGGTGTGGGCGTGGTGAGCACGAGCACCATCCCGGACGCGGAGCAGCCGGGGTGGGCCAGGCGCGGCACCACCGGTCCCATGCCTTGGTCGTAGATGGCGACCAGCACGGTGGCCGGGGTGTCGGTGTCGAGTTGGCCGCTCTGGCGGCACACGGCACAGCGGTACTGGCGGCCGTACTTCTCGGCCAGCAGGCTAACGGTGCCGCCTTCGCCGCCGAACAGGTCGACGACTTCCGGCGCGACGATGAAGTGCGATAGGCGAAGCATGGCTAAATTCCTTTACGGGATGCGGGGTTGCGGTGGGTTGGTGCCGGTGGCACCGGTACCGGCGTCGCCGGTGACGCGGCGGGGATGTCCTGGCCGCCAGTTGGGTTCTGCATGGCTTTCTCCGTTGGGTCATCAGTTGGTCCAGTGGGGTGCTCGGTTGGGTCCGTTGGGTGGCCGGTTGGGTTGACGTGCTCATTGCTGGCCTCCGTTCGGTCGCTCCTCGGGTTGCTGGTTGGGTGGGTTGGCCGGGCGGGTTGGCCGGCCGTGTGGTGTGGGGCGTTCGGGCCGACCTGCCGGGCCTGCGCTATGGCGTGGCGCTCGTCGGCGGGTAGGCCCCGGTCGCGGGCCGCCGCGCGCAGTTGTTCGGCGCGGCCGGGCCACGGTGGTGGGGCGGGGCGGGTGTTGAGGCTGAACGGTTCGCCGTCGCGTCCGTTGATGACGAGGCGGCAGACGATGCCGTACGCGTCGCGGCGGGTCAGGTCTTCCGGCTCGAAGTACGGCGCCACGTGGTGGGCCAGGTCCCGCGCGTCGCGCGGGGAGAGGGAGAAGAACACCTTGTTGCGGGCGTTGGCGTCGATCGCCGCCGCCATCTTCGGACTGAGCTGCCCGAGGTGCTGATGCGCGAGGACGAGCGACAGCCGTAGTGCCCGCGCTTGCGCCAGGGCGTCATCGACGCCGACGGGCAGGTGCAGGAACGTTTGGGCTTCGTCCAGGATCAGGCTGGCGTCGAGGCGGTCCGCCGGGTGCTGGTCGGCCCGCCCGGACGCGGCGTGCAGCAATGCCGCCAGCAGCATCGAGCCGGTCAGCCGGACCGTGTCGTCCCCGAGCGTCGGCGGCAGGCGGACGAGCAGTACCCCACCGTCGAGGATGTCGGAGAGCCGGAAGGTGGACACGCCGGTGCCGAACAGCTGCGCGGCGAACCGCCGCGATAGCACGGCCCGCAGCTTGGACAGCAGCGGGCCGATCTGCACGGACGCTTGCGCCGGCGTGAGCGTGTCGTACCAGGCCCAGAACGCGACCAGCCCGGCCGAGGCGACCGGGCCGAGCGTGCGCCGGATGGTACCGACCAGCCGCCGCCGGTGGCCGGCGTCCGCGAGCAGGGTGGGCAGATCCGCGAGGGTTGCCCCGGGCTGGTGGGCGAGGGTGAGTACGGCGTGGCGGGCCAGATCGTCGGTGCGTGGCCCCCAGTACTGCGCCCACACCTTAGCCATCACCCCGACGAGCTGATCGGCCACGGACTCCGGATCGGTGCCGAGGTCAAATAGGTCCAGCGCGGCCGGCGCCGCCTTCTCGTCCGGGTCGATCAGGACGAGCCGGCTACCCACCGAGGCGGGAAGCCGGTCGAGGAGGTCGCGGGTCAGGTCGCCTTTCGGGTCGAACACTGCCACCCCGCGCCCGGCCCGCACGTCGGCGATGGCGAGGTTGATCAGCAGGGTGGACTTGCCGGTGCCGGTCGGCCCCGGCACATGCAGGTGGTGGCGGGCGTCTTCGGGGGACAGTCCGATCAGTACCGGCTCACCCAGGGGCGCTACACCGAGCGCCTTGACCGCCTGCCGGCGTGGCGAGCCGGGCGGCACCAGCCGCAATCTAGCCGACTGGCGCCGCAACGACTCGGGGGGCGCCGCAACGCCCCCCGATTTCTTCGTCCTTTTGCTCGGTTGTCGATTGGTCATGCTGCCTCCAGTGGCGGTTCGTCGTCTTCGTCTTGGTCGTCGTCTCGGTCGTCGTCGCGCTCTCGGTTGCCGTCGTCGCCGACGGCGGCCGGGTCGGCTGGCGTGGTCCAGCCGGTGCGGGTCCAACCTGTCCCGCGCCGGGTCGGTGGTTCCGGGTCGGCCCGGCTGACGCCACCCGGCCACGGCCGGTGCAACGCGGTGACCTCGAACCCGTACCGGGCCGGGTCGGCGGGCAGATGCGCGAACACCGCCAACTCGGCCGTGCTCAACAGCAGCCACTCGCCCTGATGGGCGCGCCGCTGGTCGAGCAGCGTTGCGGCGAACGGCATGCGGACCGAGAACAGGTGACGGGCCGCCGTGCGGAACCCGTACCCGATGGAGCGGGCCGCCGCGCGGGCGAACCCGCCACCGGGGCGGGCCGCGCCGACCCGAACCGTGGCGATCACGTGCGGGCCGTTCGCCAGCTTCTCGGCCGCCTCCCGCATCGCCTTGGACTCCACCGGGTCCGCCCGCCGCGACTGGTCGCCGCCGTGGCGCAAGCCGTTGGCACGGCTGTGGGTGCGGGACGGGCGGCCGGTGCTGACCAGTTCAGTGATCATGTCGAGCAGCAGCCGCACCGCACCGAGCAGGACGGCCGTCACCCCGTCCAGGACGACCACGGTGGGCCTCGTGCGCCGCTTGGCCGGGTAGCGGGAGGCGCGGTCCAGCGCGGTCATCCGCGCGCCTGGCGCGGGGCGGACCAGGACTTGCAGCAGCGCCGGGCCGTCCGGCTTGCCGAGCGCGTCAAACACCGCCTGGAGCCGGTCACCGCCGAACGCACCCCGGGCCGACGTGCCGGTCAACCTGACCTCGTCCACCAGATACCCGGTGTCCGAGCGGTCGGCGTGCAGCCTTACCCCGGCCACCGGCCAGCCGCCGTCACCGTCGCGGTTGTCGTGGTTGGGTGTGGTGAGGGTGGGCGGGTCGGTGCGGTCCAGGACCGCGCCGGGCCACACCCGCACCACCTCGTCCGTGACCGCCGCGAGCGGCACCCAGGCGGGCAGCCACAACCCGGCCGTCAACCGGCCCTCGTGCTGGTAGACCTCGAACGCCAGGGGTGGCTTGGCCGGACGCCACCACCCTTTGCGGGTCAACCTGGCCAGCCCGGCCAGCAGCCGCCAGCCGTCCTCGGCGTGCCCCGGGTCGACCAGCCGGGGCGGGAGGACCCGCACCCAGTAGCCACCCGCGACGGCGCGCCGCCACGCCGCCCGGTGCGCCACCCGCATGGCGAGCGCGAGCGCCAAGACCAGGACGGCAGCCGCGAGCAGCCACGGCCAGCCGGTCACCGCCTGATGCCACAGCCGGGCCGGCAGCCCGGTGGCCCAGGAGCCGACGTCGCCGACCCCGCACACTGCGCGGGCAGCCGGGGACGGCTCCGTGTCGCCCGGCTGCTGCGGGCAGCCGGGGTCTTGCAGGACCGGCAGCCATCCTGCCGGCACGATCGGAAACGAGATGGGGATGTTCATAGACCTCCAGGAACAGACGCGGCCCGCCCACGGTGGGCGGGCCGCACGCGGTCGCGTATGGACGCAGTCGAGCTGAGCAGGGAAAACCTCCGAGTGAACGTGGACGGACAGCAAAACGGCACCGCCGCACCGCTACCGGGCGAACAGGTGCCTCTAATTACTAGAAGGGGAACCCTCCCCCCGGAAACTTTCCAAGATCAACAAGTTTGATCGAGAAAATCTTGGGCCGGTTCATCGAGGCTGGTCAGCCGGGTGCGGGCGGCAGGCTTGGCGCTGTTCGGCGTAGTCTCGGTGACCAGGTCGGCCGGCGCAGGGAGTTGTGCGGGCCGCCGGCATGGGTGGCGAGCGATGTTCAGGGCTCGCGGCTGGGGCGCCCGCCGGAAACCCGGTAGCCCCGAAGCCGCGTATCTCGTACGCTTGTTCGGTTCCGGCGTAGTCCGCAGCATGCCGGAACCGAACCCCGGGTCAGCGTCGACCCGACCTTCGTCCACCGCCCACTCCGGCGGTCCGGCGTGTCCCGCAACAGCCCACCAGGTGTGCCGCTGGGAAGGACACGACCCCCGTGCCCAACACGCCCAAACCCTCAGGCTTGCCGGACACGTGGTCCAGCAAGGACAAACACCCACGCGACAAAACGCCGCTGGGCATCATCAACCGGGCGGCGATGGCCCAGCTCACGCTGACCGTGCCCAGCACCCTCGTAGACCCGAGTACACCGGCCGTCGCGCTACCGATGATCGACCTGCGCGCCCGCCTGCTACGCGGCAACGTCGACCGGGAAACCAAGGACCGGGTGTGGCGACACATCGGCGCACTGGCCCGCGAGCACAAGAAAGACTGGAACCTGTTCGCGCTCGGCATGGCCTACCCCGGCATGCGGCGCCGCGCGTGGAAATGGACCGAGGGCCTGACGTTCAAGCAGACCGAACAGTTCCACTACACCTTCGCGATCGAGTTCATCGCCGCCATGCACCGGCTCAAGCTCGACCACCCCAACGTGGTCCGCCGGTTCATCGGCGCCGCCTACGACCACGCCACCGGCCGCAAACGCCAGCCCGAACCAGAGCCGGACATAGTCGATGTCGCCACGCTGTCCGAAAAGGACTGGCAGGACGCAGACCGCCGCCGCCAGAAGGATCCCGTCAGCGTGCTGGACCGGCTGGTCGAGCAGACCCGCGCCGCTCGCGACGGGCACCGGCTCACCGACCTGCACGCGACGCTGATCGACCGCACCTACCTACGCCACGAGAAGCTACGCGATGTCGCTGAGCACCTGGACATGAACGAGTCCAACGCGTCCAAACACCGCCGCCGCGCCGAAATCCTCATCGCCCGTCTACTGCACCGGGAAGACCTCATCACCGCCGCCACCGAGCAGACCCCGGCCGACCTCGACCCGGACTCAGGTTCGTGAGCCGGGCACGGATGGGTCAGCGTCGGCGATCTCGCCCGGTATCCGCAGCGGCTCCGGGTCCAGCGCCACCATGTTCCTGCCCTGCCAATGCCGGCGCATGCGCAACCCGAGCACCGCGGCGTCGTAGAAGCCCTCGATCGCCTGCCGGGTTTCCGGGCCGTCGTCGTAGATCTCCATACAGTGATCGTGCATGTCGTCCGGGCACACCAAGATCAGACCGGTGAACGGCTCGAACGGGAACACCACGCTGTAAATGTCCGCGTGCACCCACATGACCATCCCGCCCCGGCCGGTCACCTGCCCCAAAAACGACGGCGGGCTGAGCATCACATGGGTCCGGATATCCTGCACAGCCTGCTGCGCCTCGAACGCCTCCACCGCCGACGACAACCGCACCTGAACCGCCACACTGGCCACGAAGTCATTGCCGGCACCATGCCGGCCCAGCGGGTTGTGCGCGAGCTCCCGCGCCAGACGCTCAGCCAACGCCACCCGCCGCCGCTCGTCCGGATGCCTCCAGTCCTGCTCACGCGCCACCCCCACAGCGTGGCACCAAACACCCCGAAGACGCGACCCACCCCGAGCAATGCGGCTCCCGGTGTCGGGGGTCGCCGAGCGGCGAGGTGCGGGAACGTCGCGAGCGAGCTGCGCGACCTGCCGCGTGCCCGAGGTGCCGCTGCGCCCTGAAGGACGGAAACGACGCGACCGCCTGGCTCTGTTCTGGTTCAGGGCAAAGCTAGGAACGCCCCGCAGCCGACCGTTCGCCCGTCATCGCTAGCACCCACCGAGATTAGGACGCATCGCCTACGACACGCTCGTATTTGAGTTCGCGGTTTGCGAACGCCGCTCTCGTACCCTCAAGGACATCAATTGAATGAGACCCGATGATTTGGCGCTCAAGCGAGCCCGAGTCATAGCCGAATCGCCGGCCGTCGAAGGCCGCCAGGATGAGCTGGTCCGCATCTCCAACGACAGCAAGATTTGGGTTGTGAGTGACGACGATGACCTGACGCCGACCTATCGCATCGCGGAGGGCAGGTATGAGCAGCTCGCGAACAGTCTGATTGTCAAGATTCTCCTCCGGTTGATCGAGCAGGAGTGGTCGATCGCTTTTGTCCACTAACAGATAGAACATGAGGAGAACGAGGCCCCGCTGGCCCGGTGACAATTCCGAGAGTTCCTTCCCTGCCGACCGAATTACGTACGTACTTTCCAGCCAGCTGAGTCCAAAGATGGCCAACAGGAGTTGGGACGCTGAGTGCCCGCCTTTAAGCACCGTGGACAGTTGCCGCGGATCACCTTTTTCGCTTCCTCGCTCCCGGGCAAGTCGGTTTCGCACATGCTGAAGGGCGTCGAACAGGTCACTGGCCGAATCAAGGGGCACGTCAGCAAGAAGGACGTCCCCCTTACTGTCGTCCAACACCTCGGACAGATCAGTCAGTTTTCTCCGGTTCACCAGATTACGCCAAGTGGAGGCAAATGGTCGGGCGTTCAGTTCGACGTCAAATTCAAGATCGACCCTCCTAGTCAACTCGCTTGAGGCTACGAAGTCCGTTGCACTTGCGTAGGCGCTCCTCTTGATGTCGAGAATTTCCATAGCTGCGGTGTGAGCGCTAAGAAAGCCTTGGTGCAGGTCGTTCTCCGCCTGACTCTGCTCGGTCGGGATAGCATCGCGCTCGCGCAGCAGGGCCTTTACCCCTTGGATTGTCGCCGGGTTCGCTGGGTCGCCATCCAGGTGCTCCAGCTGGGCCTCTAGATCTTGGATTTGGCGAAGGATCGCCTCCGCGCCTTGAAGCTCAACAGCCAACGTGGCCTTGAGCTCCTCCACCACTTCCTCGGCTTGCGCAATCCGGTGAATGATCCCATGCTCAGGATTCTCTAACGATTCACGAAGGAGCAATAAGTCAGTCGTGTTTTGTGTACGCCAGTCCGTCAACGCGGACTGTGCAAGTTCGATCTTCAGAATCGGGGAGCTAACTCCAAGCAGCGAGGCTAGGCTCTTTCCTGCGGCTTCAGCCTTCGATATTGCGGACTGGACGTCGGTATCGGCTCGGTTAACTCGCCCAGCAGCCTCAGTCAGTTGCTTGATTGACTCGTACTTCTGTCGACGCTCCGTTTTCAGGTCGGCGAGCCGCTGTTCGGCTTCCCTAAGCTTCGCTTGCGTGCCAGTCCCGTCATCGCGCTCACGAGCCTCTAGTTCCTGGCGCTGTTGATCGACTTGTCCTGTCAGCTGGCCGCGCTCCCGCTCAAGGTCCTTCAATCGGCCGTCGAGCGCCAACCTCCCGAGTTCAACCTGCCGGTCCTCTAGATGCGTGATGCGCCGTGCTGCATCACCAATCTGGGTCCTGGCTTCCTGGAGTCGCTGGTTTACTCCCCGTGAGCGGGCTTCGACCATCTGGCGAAGGGACGTCGAGTTGGCGCGCTCGCCGAGTGGAACGTGTCCAAACACCACTCGTTCGATCTCAGTCTCGAATTCCTCCTTCTTCTTGCTTTGCGGATCCGCTAGGCATACCCGCTCTATTAGAGACTGGGGCAGATAGTCCACGCGAATCGGAAGCTCGATATCGAAGGGTGCATCGAGGACGACCGTCCTCTCGGATTTGTCGGCCCATACAAGCCGGGCCTCATAGCTCCCGGCTTCGCCGTTCTTCCTGCGGAATCGATCGACGGTCAGGAAGGAATAGTCGTCATATCTGTCGCTGTTCGCCGTCGCTCCGATTATGTCAAGCAGAGCAGATTTCCCCTGTCCCTTGTTTCCAAGGATCACGACATATCCCGGATTAATGTCAACAGAGCAGGAGAACAGTGGCTCCGAAAGCTTCGCTGTTGACACTGGGTGAATCTCGACGCGATCGATGATTGCCGAAGGCTGCGTGGCTCTGCGGACGAGCACGCGAGGCCGCACTTCCGTGCTAACACGGTAGTCGTACTCCTGAATGGCATGCTGAAGTCCGCGAAAGGTTGGATCTGCATTTATCCACGTGAGGACATTTCCAAGCCTGTCTTTCTCCTGTGACTCCATCCACGTATGTGCGTCGCTGCAATCCAACAACCTCGGATTGACCCCAGCATCAACCAGAGCCTTTCGCGATTTCTCAAAGTCTTCTCGGTCCAAGGCTGCGGTGAATACCATGTGAGCCGAGTTCAGCAGTGACTTCTTAGTGGCGATCGACTGGTCGTTCCATTTAAGTGCAGCCCACTCAGTCTTGCCAACCGCTAGTAACACGTGATCCCGCAGTATGCTGTTCTCGTAGACAGCCTTTCGCGCTTCGTCGTACGGGACACAGGCGTTGTTGAACCCCTCGCGGAGGTCGGAGCCGTAGCGATGCTGTTGGTCCTTTGGGACTTGAGCCTTGATCTCTGCGCCGAGCGCGGTCAGCGATTCACGGCTTATTACCTGCGCCCAGCTTTTGTAGGGATCGTCGCTGAGTAGTTGATAGCGTGGCCTCAGCGTGGACAGCAGTTGACGATCGATTACTTCCGGCTTTAGTAGGGGATCACAGATAAAGTGCAAGTTGATGCGTCGAAGCTTGCCGTCCGTACCACCAAAGTTCTCGGTGCGTACCTCAATCACAGGGAATATTTCGAGAAGATTTGGAAACGAGCCGCGTTCGAACTCGTGCCGAACCTTCTGATAGCCGTCCAGAAACCAGTAGTCGTTTATTCCGATCACGGCGATCTCTGGCGGCAGCGACCGCAGCTCGCTCAGGAATCGATCCCAGGGATCGCTGCCGGTATAGTTCTGGTGTACCGATTCCGGCGTATGAACATGGAGATCCCATTTACGCCACTCGGCACCCCTCGTGTACTCCATTGGATCTCCCTTGCGCTCATCGCCAGACCCACCGCGCCTCGCATAGCGGCCGGGTAAAGTAGCTGCCTCCGGTAGTCCGATGCCGCACACTACTACGCCATCGGGTAACCACAAGCCTCCTACCGGGACAGTGTCATGGACTCGATTGATTGCGACGACGACTGGTCCTACTTCGATCGTTGACCAAACGGCCCAGGCTCAACGTCAGTTAGGCAACGAGCGCTACCGCATCCGTCACGCGATTCTGTGATCTTGGCCAGCGGGCGCTTGCCCATTGCCCGCTTCCAGGCCTGTTGCGCAACAGTGACAGTGCCAAGGTCAAGCGGCGTGGAGGAAGGAATCGGTTTTGCGGCGATGAGGAGGCAAGAGCCAGCCGTCGATTGGTCAGCGGTTACCCCCAGCCGCTCAACGCGAACGGCTGGGCGTCGCAGAACGCCCGCACGCACGCGACCGTGTACCGGTAGGTGTTCGACGGCAGTAGATTGACGGGCGTCCAGGCGATCTTGGCACACCTGTGTGGTTCGGCGTCGACCGGCTCACCATGCCGGGTCGGCTCGTACGCGACGGTGAAGACCAGCCCGACGCGGGCGAGCCCGGCTATGTTGCGATTGTGCACGGTGGCGACCAAACGCGGGCTCGCCGGGACTCAGGTGCACGCCGCCCTCTTCGCCGGCGCGCCTCACTGTCGAGGTACCAGCCGCGCGCTACGGTCAGCCGGTCGTCCGTCTGATCGGGAGTACACGCGTGGCGGGTCAGCCCAGGGAGATCGAGGTCAAGTACCGCGTCTTTGACTTGGCGGCGTTGGAGGCCGCGCTGCGCGTGCGCGGAGCGGTGCTGTCACGACCGGTGCATCAGGATGATCAGGCGTACGCCCAACAGGGCTGGCGGTACGGCATGAGCAAACTTGGTGTGGCCTTCGCGCGACTGCGCACCCAGGACAGCCGTCATCTGTTCACGCTTAAGCGGCCGGTCGACAACGAGATGGCGTGCCTGGAGTTCGAGACCGAGGTAGCCGACCGGGAGCAGATGCACGAGGCGATCCAGCAGATGGGGTTTTACCCGACCGTCCGGATCGTGAAGACGCGCCGCACCGCTCACCTCGGAGATCTGGCGCTGTGCGTCGATGAGGTGGAACACGCCGGCACGTTCTTCGAGGTCGAGAAGGTCATCGGGCCAGGGCAGCCGGGCCGTGCGGTCCAAGCCGACCTGCACACCTTCGCGGGCTCGCTCGGCGTCGAGTTGGAGCGGACGACCGACACCTACGACTCGTTGGTGCGGGCGGCACTCAGCACGGCTTAGAACAGCGTCAGAACGTCGTCGGCCAAGTCGCAGGTCGGCAGTCGCTTGACAGCGTCGAGGCCGAGCCCGAGCGTCACCGCGGCGTGGTCGGTCAGGCGTTGCTCGCGTGTCTCGTGCAGGTAGGCGCAGCCGTTGATCCGCCCGGCCAGGGCCGCGCCGACGTGGAAGTAGTCGTAGCGGTAGCCGTCGCCGGTCCGGCCGATCCAGCTGTACGCCTGCTCGCCGGGCGAGCATCTTTCGTACGCGTCGACCAACCCGTGCCGTTCGAACGCTTCCAGTAGCCCGAACTCGAACGGCAGGAAGCCCGGATGTAGTGGCTGGTGTGTGCGGGCGATGACGTTGTAGTCCCCGCCGACCACGAGACGGTCGCGCAGTTCGACAGGTAGCTCGCCCAATGCGCTGAGCAGCGACTGGACGAACGCCTGCTTCTTTTCGGTCTTGTCCGTGCTGCGATCGCGGGAGGGCACGTAGACACCGAGCATCGCGATGGCCGGCGTGGTGTCGAGCACGGCTGCCGCCACGCGGCCCGGGATCGAGACGCCCGCGAACGCCGACAGGTCCGCCACGAGCGGCACACGGCTCACCAGGGCAGTGCCGCGGTCGCCGTTGCCGTCCGGCGTGTGCACCACGACGAACCCGGCCTGCCTGAAACGGTCAAGGAGATAGGCGGTGCCTGCGCCGGCGCTGGTTTCGGTCAGAACGAAGACGTCCTCGTTCCGGGTTGAAAGCCAGCCCAGGAGTTCCCCAGCGCGCTCGCGTGCGGCGGCCCCGATGTTCACCGTCAAGATCGATAACATGCGCGCCTTCCCAAGCGATCTACGTTGCGTCTGTGTCAAGGCGATCGAGGATAGCGGCCACGACCTGTTCCGGGGTCATTCCCGTGCAGTCGATGACCTCCTGTGTCCAACCGCGACCGCGTAGGAAGTCACGTGCCTCGCCGTAGAGCATCAATTCGCGCTCGGGTGACCCGGCCCGTTCCAGGCGTGACAGCTTCCGCCGTGTCTCAAGACGGCCGCGAATCACCCGCGGATCGTCTTCGAGGTAGAACGTGATGGTGGGTGCCAGCACATAGGCGTTGTAGCCCCAAATCTCATCGAGCGCCAGCCCGTCGATCCGTTGCAGCACGAGGGAGGACTGCACGTACCGGTCGCTGATGACGTGACATCCCGCGTCAAGTCGCGGCTTGATCTCGTTTTCGATGTGGGCATAGCGGTCAGCGGCGATGGCCAAGGCCAAGGCGCGACCGGTCAGCACCGCTTCGGACGAGCGCAGCAGCCGACCCAGCGGGGTGTCGGACGGCTCCGTGGTCTGGTGCACCGGCGTGTCGTGCCGTTCCCGGAGCCGGGCGGCCAGGAGTGTCGTGGCGGTGGTCTTGCCGACCCCGTTCGGCCCCTCGATCGCCACGAATGTGCCACTCATGCCATCCGCTGACCGATCTGAAGAAGTGGCAGCTCGCCGGGCACCGGACACTGCTCGTCGTCCACCTCCCCGATGCGTCCACCGCGTGAGATGACCGCGGCCGGACAGCCCTTGCCGCACTGGCTGTTCATGCCACACCCACTGCATTTGGTGTTCGCGCCAACGGTGTAGCGGCCATGGAAGTCGTAGGCGTCCAGCGCTGGCCCCACCTCGTCTTCCAAGATGTTGCCCACGAGGAACTCCGCATCGTTGTACTGCGACTGCGGCGTGCGGGATGCGAACACGATGTACGGGCAGACCGCCAACGCGCCGTCTGCGAAGACGTAGATGAGCTTTCCGATATCGCAGCCCGCCAGGGGCTTGTCGTCGTTCGGGAAACGGATATGTACCAGATCCAGGCCGCGCTCGCGGAACCGCTCGGTGACGGCGTGGACGGCACGCATCTTCTCGTTGTCTGCCGCGAGCCGCCCTTGACTCTTCACGCCGCGTCCGAACGCACTGAGCGGATTCATCAGCACGTACTCGGCACCGACCTCGACGGCGAACTCGCATAGCGCTCCGAACTCCTCGACCCGCGTGAGCGTGTTCGGCGTGGACAGCAGCCCTTGCAGCAGGCCAGCGTCCGCGAACTTGCGGGTCGTGGCGACGGTCGTGGCGAACGAGGACTGGCTACCCCGGAACCTGCCGTGGCTTTCCGGACGGAAGCCATCGAAGCTGACGTTGATGTGGACGTCGCCGAGCTGCTTGAGCTGGGCGATCTGCTCGTCGGTGGTCTGGGTAGCGTTCGTGCAGATGCCCAGAGGCATGCCCATGCCGGCGATCACCGTGCAGATCTCCATGATCGCTGGATGTACGAACGGCTCACCGCCCGTCAGCGTCAGCCGCTCCACCCGGGCTCGACGAAGCCGGGGCAGGACGCGCTCCACAATGTCGTCGAGGCGCATGTGCTCGCCCCAGTCGCCGGATGATACAAAGCAGTGGGCGCAGTGCAGGTTGCACCGCTCGGTGATCTGGATCAGTGCCTTGCGACCGTCGCCGCCGACCGATGTGCGGAAGTAGCAGGAGCTGGCGTGGGTGTCGATGATGAGTGACCGCTTCATGGTGATCTCCCTGGTGCCTTGTGAGCCCGGTCCTGACGGCATGGCTCGCTGGCCAAATTCCTGCGACTCACACGACGGCTGCCCCCATGGTGTCCGGCCACCGCCCTACGCGGTGTCGCTATTTGGACTGTTCCGGTAGCGCTCCTCGGCGCCGCTTTGACCACCGAGACGTCGCCCTCCTGTGCCATCGGCCGAAAGGGCGGGAGGCTGGCCGTGCCTGCCGGTCGCCCCGCAGCACGTCGGGCTCGACCTGGCGATGCGGTGCACGCTCGTCAGGCATGTCACGGCGACCCACGTGCCTGTGGAGCCAGGCGGGCGCGGCGCAGGTCGGGTGAGTGAAAGCCGGGTCGGCACCGCCTGCGACGCGCCCGCCGGATCACCCGGCGGCACGGAGCCCTCATCGCGTGCGACCGAGGAATCTGCGGATGATCGAAGGTCCGCCGCCGCCCGTGGGGTGGCTCCTGCCAGGGAGTGCGGGCACGGGCGGCGGCAGACCGGCTTCGTGCGTCAGCCGGTCGGCTGGGGGCCAGGTGACGGGCTGCGGTGGGTCAGGCCGGCGAAGAAGGCCTGATACACGTGGACCAGATCGTCGGCGAGTTCCTCGCACCGCATCTGGTCGATTGGGATTTGGTTCCGGTCGGCGTAGGCGGCGATCCGCTGCGCCGCCACGGTGACGACCGCCTTGGCGGCGTCGGAGTTGATCGGGAGCATCACGCGGTCGCCTCCTGCCTCGCCGTGCCGACGGTCCGGCTGCCGCCGGACAGGTCGTCGGCCGCCTCCTGCATGAGCTCGACGGACCGGACCGGCTCCAGGGCGGTTTCCTTGAGCTTGTCGAAGATTTCCACGTAACGGTCGGCGTCGGTGGCCTCTACTGCCAGGCGGCCGGTGAGGTGGTCGACCAGGGCGACCGGCGGGTACGGCCGTGGCGGCTTGCAGATGGTGAATGGTCCGTCGAGGCCGGGGTGCCAGCCGGTGCGGTCGGGCAGGACCCGGATGTCCACGTGCGGCCGTTCCACGGTGCGGGTCAGGAACTCCAGCTGCTGCTGCAACACGGCCCGACCACCAACCGACCGGTGCAGCACCTGCTCCTCCAGCAGGATGGTCAACCGGGTGCGGGGCTGGTCGTCCAGCTGCTGCTGCCGGCCGATCAGCCGGGCGACGATCTGGTCGGCCCGCCGGCCATCCGCCACGGTGTGGCGGACGATGGCCTCGGCGTAGTCGCGGGTCTGCACCACGTCCGGGATGAGGAGTGGGGCGTAGATGCACAGTTCCTCGGCCTTGGCCTGCAGCCACCATGGATCGATCGGCAGCAACCCCTTCCCGTTCGTGGGCAGGAGGCTGTCGTAGCGGCTGGCGGTCGGCTGCCAATGATTGATCTGCCACGCCGAGTGGGACAGCTCGATCAGCTGCGACCGCTTGAGTTCGTCGTAGACGCCGTACACGTCGAGCAGGGCGATGACGTGGTCGCGGCGGAACGGCCACTCCGCCCGCTCATACCTCGCCAGCGTGGAGAACTCGACGCCCAGGTGGGCGGCGATGTACTTCAGCGTCAGCCCACGATCCTCCCGCAGGCGACGCATCTGCTCGCCCAGGTACTGGGCGCGGATGGTCTGGATGAACTGTTCCCGTTTGGCCGGCACGATCGTGCCCCTCCCTTTGTCAACTCTTCGAATCGATGGATAGGTCGTTGGCAAGACGGCCGGTCAACGCCGCCGACTCGCTCCGCGTGGTGGCGGCTTCCCAGAGCTGGTCGAACATGCCCGCGTACGCCTCGGCCGCCAGACCTTCGTGGATGGCCACCCCGCGAAACTGCCCGGTGCAGGCCACCTGCGGCGGATACGGCTTGGGCAGCTCAAACACGGCGAACCAACCGTCGGTCCAGGGCACATAGCCCGCCTCGGCCGGCAGCACTCGAACCTGGATGCGACTGCTACATTCCAGCTTGGCCAAGTGTTCAAGCTGCCCCGGGAGCGTGCTGGTAGGGCCGCCGACCGGCCGGTGGAGCACCGACTCGGCGAGTACCGCGCGGACGCTGGTCACTCGGCCGTTGTCCAGGGCCTGCTGCCGGTCCCGATAGACGCGTATCCACCAGCCCACCTGCTCATCGGAGATCGGCGCGCGTTCGCGGCGGACAACCGCCTCCGCGTACGCCGACGTCCGAAGTAGAGGCGGCACGACCGTAGGTCCGTAGCACCGGATCTGCTTCGCCGTCGATTCCAGCCACAGAAAGTCCAACATGGACACATCGAGGTCCGGGCCGGCGAAGTCGTCCTGCCACCGCGGCAGCCGGAACACCTGACGTGCCAACCCCAGCAGGTGATCACGCTCAACCCGGTCGTAGACCCCGTACACGTCAAGTAGCGCGGCCACCTTGTCGAACGCGAACACCTGCCGCCCATGCTCATGACTGGCGAGCTCGGCGAACCCCACACCGAGGACGTTGGCGACATACTTCAGCGTCAGCCCACGATCCTCCCGCAGCTCACGCAACCGGCCACCGAGCCACCGCGACCGCAACGATGGGGCGGACGTTTCGGTTCTGGCTCGCACCGCACTCCTCCTCCGACCGCCATCCGGTTGGCTGCCTACGGCAACCACAGGGATCAGCGTGCCGGCGATGCGGTTGCCCCTGCCAGGACGATTGCTCGCCCGTTCCTCGCCGTTGTCTCGACGCAGAAACGGCTATTCACGGTCTGTCTGGCAAGATTCGCGGCATGCGGATTCTGGTACTCGGCGGCACGTGGTTCGTCGGTCGGACGCTCGTGGAAGCCATCACCGACGCAGGTCACCGGGTCACCTTGTTCAACCGTGGCCGTACCGCCGCACGCCTCCCCGACGAGGCCGAGGCCGTCCATGGTGACCGGGAAAGCGTCGAGGATCTGCGGCGACTGGCCAACCTCGGGCCATGGGATGCCGTCATCGACGTCGCGGGCGTCGTCCCAGCTGCCGTCCGGGACGCGGCGAAGGTCCTTGCGCCGGTCACCGGCCGCTATGTGTTCGTCTCGACCGTCAGCGTCTATCGAGACTGGCCACGCGAAGCGGTAGCAGAGGAATCACCGCTGCATCAAGGCGATCCGGACACCCGGCCGCCCGCCTGGAAGTGGGGCACAGGCGTCTACGGTCCGCTGAAGGCCGGCGCCGAGATCGCCGTCCACCGCGAGCTCGGTGATGAGCGCACCACGATCCTCCGGCCCGGCGTGATCCTCGGCCCCTACGAGTACAGCGGGCGGCTGACATGGTGGCTAACCAGGGCCGCCCGTGGCGGCCGCATCCTCGCACCCGGCGAACCCGACCGCTTCATCCGGCCCATCGACGCGCGGGACCTGGCCGCCTTCACCCTGCATCTGATCGTCAGCGGTGTCTCCGGCGCGTTCAACGTCGCGGGCCCCGCCGGCCGGGACACCTTCGGCGCCATGCTCGACGCCTGCCTCGCCGCGACCGGCGCCACCGGCGCAGCGGTCTGGGTCGACGACGACTGGCTGACGGCGAACGGCGTCAAGCAGTGGACCGAGCTTCCGCTGTGGCGCACCGCGACCGGGACGTGGGCGATAGACACGACCAGAGCCGAGGCCGAGGGCTTGATCTGCCGACCGATCCGGGCGACCGTGCGGGACACGTGGGCCTGGATGCACTCCGGCGACATACCGGTGGAGCATGAGCGCCAAGCCACCCACGGCATCGCACCCGACCGCGAGGCGGCGTTGCTGACTGCCTGGGACCTGGCGGGTCACGAACCGGCCGGCAACGCCTGACGAACCGACCAGGCCAGCGAACACGCGTTGAAGTCATCGATCGCCGAGCTGACCTCATGAGCAACCGCAGACCCGCGATACCGCGACCGGTCCACCGTCGCGCGCAACATCACCAACCGCTGGGCCAGCCGGGCAGTACGCCGCTCCTTATCCAGCCGCAGCGCCGGCGCCAACGCCTCTGCGGCACCGTCAAGATTGTCCTGAAGGGCATGCGCCGTGGCCAGATCCATCCACGCCCCATAGTGGACAGCCCAACGCTTCTGCTCAGCCGAAGTCTGCCCGTACAACCGCAACGCCTCTCCCGCAGCATGCGCGGCGCTCCGGCCATCGCCAAGGGTGATATTGACCGCGCCGGCGCACAACGCGAACCGCGGCCGACCGAACGCGAACTCCCCACCAACCTCATCAGTCATCTCGTCGCCACGCTCACCCCGGTCCGCCGTCTCCATCGCCAACCGAAGCGCCTGCCGAGCGTCCCCCGCGGCACCGAGCATCGCGTACGCCCTCGCACCAATCGCGTGCAGCCGCACGGCGGCAGGCCCGTGGGCGAACGTCAGGCCGGAGTTGACGTACCGCAGCCCTTCGCCCGGACGGCCAGACCAGAACGCGATTGTGGCCTGCACACCGCGGGCATAGGCCCGCAAGGCTGGGTGATCGATCAGATCACCGTACGTCCATGCCGCCCGCCCATGATCCTCGGCAGCGTCCCGGTGCCCCAGGTCGAACGCGGTCGTAGCCGCCAGGCCACACACTTGCCCAGCCACCAGATACAGCTCAGAGAGCTGGCTTGGGCGACGGGTGTGGCTGAGCAACTCGTACGCCAGGTCCCGCGTGCGCATCAGCTGAGACAGCAACCCCAGCGGCGGAGTCGAAGCATAGGCGTGCGCCAACCGCCGCACCTCGGCGTGCAACTGCTCCAGCGTCGCAGGCGCGACCGCCCCGGCCGCCGCCATCGCCGCGTGGTCGCGGGACGCCTCTCCACTTCGGACGACGAACTCGCCGACCGTCGCCGGCGCGACTGGCGCTTCCGACTCCGGATCGGCCGACACGGGACGGACAGGGCCGAGCAGCACCTCGATCGGACGGCCAAAGACATGCTCCGCGACGCGGCAGGCAACGCCCCGTGGGATGCGGACCTCGCCCGACAGCCAGCGGTCGAGTTGCCGCAGTGAGAGGCTCCAGCCGCCCACGATGCCGAGGTCGCGAGCGGCGCGAGTCAGCTCGCGGGCGGCGTCCTCCCGACTCCACCGCCGCCGACGCAACTCCGCCTCCAACACCGTCGGCACACGATCCACCCGCACAGTCATGATCCACCTCGTGACCTACGTCTATGGATCTACACGATAGGGCGCTTCCGCTGGCGTGGCAGCCGGCCGACGCGGAAACGTCAGCCGAACGTCAAGTCCCTAGCTGCCTGGGGGGACAATTCCGCGGCACGGACCGCGTCCACCGTTGCCGCCGCTGTTGTATCGCCTACGTCAGGCGGCCCGCCGGGATGGCCGCGTGGACCGCACGGACACGACCAGAGCCGCAACCGCCACAGCGGCTGTGACACACCCACGGTGGTCTTAACAACCGCCTCGCCGGCGTGTCGTGTCGGCATGCGGCCCCTGGATCGTGAGAGGCTCATAGTTCTGCCGTCGCTCTCCGAAGCCGCTCGCTTGGATTCGCGAGGTCGCCCTCGCAGCCCCGTCCGCAGGGCAGGCATGGTCTGCATCGGCAGAGTCCAAGACCAAGTACGGTGGCGGCCGATGTCGCGCGGCCGACACGCTGCTGTGCCCCTCACATGACCACGCGCATCGCACGGACGGCCACGGCCGTCACGGAGCGGAGTCCAATGATTATCAACGAGGTTACCCTCCAAGGGTTCCGGTGCTTCGGGCCGACCACCACGACGGTTGGGCTTGACGGCGGACTGACGGTCTTCATCGGGGACAACGGTTCAGGCAAGACAGCCCTGATGCTGGCCCTACTGCGGGTTCTTGGACCCGGGCGACAGTCCATCGTCCGACAGGACTTCCACGTGTCCCCGAACGAAGTGGACGCGCCGAGCAAGCGCACCCTAAGCATCGAGTTGAGGTTGGTGTTCCCCGAGTTGACGGAGGAGGGCACCGACCTCACAGCCGTGCCTGAGTTCTTCAACCAGATGACGGTCGATGACGACGGCGCACCGGTCTGCCGGCTGCGGCTTGAGGCGACCTGGGTGAACGATGGTACCGATGAGGGAGTGATCGATCAGCAGCACTATGTGGTGCTACCGCCAGATCCCGGGTCCGGCGAGGCCGAGAAGCTGCTGCGGTTCGGCGCCGAGGACCGTGCCCATCTGCGCATGGTCTACGTACCCGCGGTGCGGGACGGTACCTCACACATGACGGACTTTCTGCGCGGCCGGCTCTGGCGGGCGATGAGGTGGAGCGACAACCTCCGCGAGACCCTGAAAACAACCGGCGCAAAGCTGAACGACGTCTTCCTGGCCGAACCGGGCGTGGCCCGCGTCTCGGCCCGGACCGCCGAGCGATGGAGCGGCCTGTACGGCGGCGGCACCGACAGCACGCCGGTGCTCGCTCCGGTAGACGTCCGTATCGGCGAATTCGTCCGCGGAGTGCAGATGAAGTTCCGCCCCGACGAGTCCGGCGGCGACCGGCCTCTTAGCGAGCTGAGCGACGGGCAGCGATCGCTATTCCACATCTCCATGACCGCAGCTGCACTGGACGTCGAATCGGGCATCACCGACTTGGACGAAACCTGGGACACCGACAAGCTGATGAGGCCTGTGCTGACGGTGGTGGCGGTCGAGGAGCCGGAGAACAATCTCTCCCCGTTCTACCTGTCGCGAATCATCCGCCAGCTTCAGGACATCGCGGGCCGGAACGGCGTCCAGGCTATCATCTCCAGCCACTCGCCGAGCATTCTCGCCAGGATCGACCCGAGCCAGGTCCGGCACTTCCGCGTAGACGGCGGCCGCGAGGCCCAGGTTCGAAACATAGAGCTGCCGGCAGACCCCGACGACGCCGCCAAGTATGTGCGCGAAGCGGTGCGGACCTACCCCGAGCTCTACTTCGCCAGCTTCGTGATCCTCGGCGAAGGAAGCTCCGAGGAGGTCGTCATCCCCCGGATCGCGGAGGCCATGGGAGTCGAGATCGACCGGTCGTTCTTGGCGGTCGTCCCGCTCGGAGGTCGACACGTCAACCACCTCTGGCGCCTCCTGACCGGGCTGGGCATCCCACACGCCACCCTTCTGGACCTCGACAGGGGCCGTGACGGCGGAGGATGGGGTCGCATCCGAAACGCCTGCCGCCAACTGCTTGCGACCGGAACCACAGCCAAGGACCTATTCGGAGACGACGCCCTCGGGCACGACGCCCAGGCCCTCGTGGCGGGCCTGGGCGTGGACCCAGCCGACGCCGAGAGCCACCTACGCGAGTGGCTCGACCGACTCCGCCGGCATGGGGTCTACTTCTGCGAACCACTCGACCTCGACATGGCCATGCTGCGAGCCCTGCGGGAGCACTACACCCACCTCCCATCCGGGAGGATCGGCCCGCAGAACCGCGGGGACGCCGCCGCGGCAGTCCTCGGCAGCGAAGGCGACGCCAGCTCGTACCCCGACGCCGAGTGGGCCGCCGACTTCACCTGGTACCGGTACCTTTTCCTCGGCCGGGGCAAGCCGAACACACATGTCCACGCGCTGGCCCGCGCGACCGATGGCCAGCTCGCCACGAACGCGCCCGAGGTCCTGCAATCTCTTGTCCGCCACGTCGCCGAGCGGGTACTTCCACCAGCACCAAAATCAGCGAAGGCTGGAACCGCCGAGTCCACGGGCGCAGACGCGGGTGCCTGATGCGAAGAACCCCAATGCACGAGTGGCTCCCGTCGGGAGTGGACGAACTCGAGCAGGCGGCCTGGGCCGCCGTGCGTGCCAGCCATAGCGCGTGCGTCATCGCCGGTCCGGGCGCCGGCAAGACCGAACTGCTTGCGCAACGGGCCACCTTCTTGCTTGAGACCGGCCAGTGCCCTTCCCCCTCCAGAATCCTGGCGATCTCCTTCAAACGCGACGCCGCCGAGAACCTACAAGCTCGGGTCGAGAAGCGATGCCCGCCGCACCTGAGCCGCAGGTTCACCTCCGTCACCTTCGACGCATTCACCAAGAGCATCGTCGACCGGTTCGCGCCCACGCTGCCTGCACGGTGGCGGCTACCGAACGGATACGGCGATATCGCCGTCATCACCAAGGCGGACGTCAAAGGGTTCCTCAGCCGTCACACCAACTCGGCAAAATGGGGCCGAGCAATCGCCACGATAGACCCGGCGACCTTCGAGAGCACGGTGCTCGGCCAATGGCGCCTGCCGGTTGAGAAGTCCATCAGCCAGAGCGTCGATGAGTTCGCCGCCGATTGGTGGTGGTTTGATCAACTCCGCAACCGCGCCCCGGAGCCGGCCAACCTGTCCTTCACCATGCTCAACCGACTCGCCGAGCTGATCCTGCGCCACAACCCGCTCCTCCTTCGAGCGCTCAGGCACACCTACCCCTACGTCTTCATCGACGAATGCCAGGACACGAGCTTCGCTCAGTATGACTTCCTGCTTTCCGTCTTCGGCACCGACGGTGTCTGTGTCACGGCCGTCGGCGACGACAAGCAGCGGATCATGGGGTGGGCCGGGGCCGTGCCCGACGTCTTCGCGATGCTGGGGAAGGACTTCGGCGCCGGGCGCACCCAGCTTTTGTGCAACTACAGATCGAGCCCCGAACTCGTTCGGATCCAGCACGTGCTGGCTCAAGCGCTCGACTCCTCGGTCGAGGCCGTTCAATCCCACCAGATCGCCGCCATCGACGTTCGAGACGCGGCCCGTATCTGGTACATCGACTCGATGCAGAACGAGGCCCAGTACATTGCCGAACACGTGAGCGAGGACATGATCCGACGGACACTACGCCCCAGGGACTACGGACTGCTTGTCCGGCAGAGGGCCGAGGACTTCGAGCCGTTGCTTGCGAACGAGTTCGCCAAAGTGGGTCTTCGGGTCCGCAACGAGGCCCAACGCATCGGACGCACGACCCTACAGGACCTCGTCGTCGAACCACTGGTGGGGCTCTATCTCGGCCTGCTTCGGCTGGCAACCCGGAAGCGCGATCGCGACACGTGGGTCGCCGTCGCCGAGACCATGCGGCACCTACGGGGTGACTACCCCGACGCGGACACCCCGAGCCCGGCCCTTGGCAGGCAGGTGGCTGCGTTCGTAAGGGATCTGCGCACGCACCTGTCCAGCACGCCGGTCGGCGCGAGGGCTTGCGAGATCTTGCTAACGAAGATAGATGAGTTCGTCGACCTCCGGTCTGTCGCCAGAGCGTTTCCGATGTACCGCAGCGGTGACGCGCTGGCGATCGCACGAGAGGCGATGCGGCTCCACCTGGCAAAGTCTGCGAATTCGTGTCAGGCGTGGGCCGAAGCGCTCGACGCGTTCGAGGGGACCCATTGCGTCCCCCTCATGACGGTCCACAAGAGCAAGGGCCTTGAGTTCGACACCATGGTAATGATCGGCCTCGACGACAAGACGTGGTGGAGCTACACCCCCGACAACCCTGAAGGGCTGGCCACATTCTTCGTAGCGGTATCCCGAGCCAAGCAACGCATCGTGATCACCCACTGCTCGCAGCGAGGCACCCGCGCACAAGTTGCTCCTCTCTTCGACCTCCTACGGACGGCGGGCGTAACCGAGACGGACCTCGCGGTTCCCGCCCTGAGCCGGACATAGGAAACGATGGCTCGGCTCGCGACCGCCAGCACATGGTGTGAGCCGTCGAGCTCAAGCGTCACAACACCCCAGTCGATGAGAAGATGACCTCGCGGCGGGGCTGTCCGACGGTTGGCCGGCGAGCTGATCACCCTGTATCAACAGGGCGCCATCGATCTGGATAACAACGCCGGAGTGTCGTACTACTTCCGAGGTTTGATGCTCAGCAGCTTCGGCTTACCGCCATCGAACGTAAAGGACGCGTCATACTTTCCGCTGATGGGGTCGACCACGTCTTTCTTGCTGAGGAAAGTCGAGATGGCGTACTTGCGAGTCATCGCATAGTTGCCGAGAATGTGGACTATGCCGGTATTCTGGTCAAATGTGCGCTCTACGTTAAGCGACGGGTCGCCATCTACGGTCCAAGTTACCTCATCTGAATTGACCTTGTAGTCCTGGACGGGGCAATTATCCGGCATTGGCGACCTCCGGGTGTTCGCACATTGCTGAAACCCGGCCCGTATAGAATCAGAGGCACCTGCAGCGGTGAGTCCTGGATCCTGCTTACGTATCTTGGGTTCGTCGCCCGGAGGGATGCGTTCAAATCGAACCCATACGGTCTTCCCTTCGGTCAACTGAACCTTGCCCCAGAAGGGAACGATGTCCTCCGTATACTCCGCTTTGCCATCAAGCTCGTAGGAGACCGTCATGACTACCAGTCCGAGAACGTGGAAGTATCGGTCTTCCTCGCTGTAGTGAATCTGTGCCCCGTCACGTGGATTGCCATGAATATACCAGTGCACCTTCGTTGCTCGGTCTTTCCCTGAGAGGTCGATCCCCTGGGGACAGTAGCTCGGACTAAGCACCACTTCTCTGGCACACTGTTCAAGCTTTGCGACAGTCTCGTCAAGAATTGCTCCCGATTCTGCGCCTTCCGGGAATTTGTCGCTCTTCGTGGGATACGGCGACTGGTGTGGATTGCACGCATTGAATGTGCAGACAATGGCTAAAAATAGAATCAACGCGCCAAGAGCAACGACCGGGATGGGAAGAGATCCAGAAGCTTGAGGCGGTCGAGCCACCTCATCTTGCGGCGGAGATGTATCCGATGACTTCGGGGGGTTGTTTTGGATGTAGACCGTTGAGTCTGTGATGTTGTAGCCATCGCGCCCGGGCTGGTTGTGCTGGTCGGCCATCTAGTCGAGTCCTATGCGTCCCGGTTGTTGACCCTAATGGTGCTGTTCGAGATGTTGTAGCCGTCACGTCCGGCGACACTCCATTGTCGGGTCTGATGAGCAGGCTTCGGTCGCGATCTCGGGTCGTGGGGCTCGATGATGTTGGTCTCTTCCTGCGTCGAGCGTCTGCCGTGGCGGTATGCGAGACCTGCCAATGACCCGAAGACCGTAATAATTGAGACGTAAACGGACATAATTTCAGCCCAGCTTGCACCTCGACCTAGACCTTGCTTCGACAGAAACAAGGTCAATCCGAACAGGGCAATGATGCCCGCTCCACCTACGGAAATCATGATCCACCGCGTGCGTCCCGACATGCTTGCCATCATCTCGCACTCGGGCAACCGGAATCAAAATTCGCGTTCTGAGTCGACCATGCAAATTCCCCTCCACCTGAGCCGGATGGTGGCGGGGGTCCGCCAACGACGACTTGACGGCCGAATGACTTGCCAGCCATTTCACGGCGGTGGTGGGGGTGGATGTCGAGGATTCGGCCAGCAGCGCGGGTGGGATCTCGGCGGCGAGTCGGAGGCGTGCGGCCTAGCGCATCGCGCGGGTGTTGATGCCGCTGCGGCGCACTCGGGTGGAGATCGCTATGGGGTGGGATGCATGCCGGCATGGAGGGCTGGCGATCAGCCGCTGGTTGGGTAGGTGAGGGGCCGGTGCCGCCGTGGCGGCGGTGTGACAGCTTGGTGATCAGGTGGCGAGTCGGCACCTGTTGAGTCGGCACCGACAACGAGCCACTCTGCCACGACCGGCCCGGCGGCGCCCCAAGCTGGGTTGGCGGGACGCCGTCTCATGCTGCTGCAACGGGTAGCGATTCTGGATCGCTTTGGGTGGGTGTCGGGACAATCGAGGTCACATCGTGCTCAGCTCTGAGGATCTTCAAGAGTAGCGACGCTCGCTCGTTGGACACACCGTTCCCGTCCTCGCGCATCGCGTTGGCCAGCGCGTCCCGGGAAAGGGATCGGCCCTCGCGGTGCAGCACCGCGAGGGCCGCCCGCGCCGCGGGCACTAGGTGGGCCACTGACCGGATGTCAACCGGCGCCACCCGGCCCGAGTCGCCGGCACGCCCCGCCGCGCCCCGGCCGGCGTCGCCCGGGGTGTCCAGCGTCGCCTGTGCGGGTGCGTCGGTCAGGCTGGTCGCGGACAGGTTGGTGGCCTCTGTCCGCTCGGCGCGGACGGTCCCGGACGGCGTCGGGTCGTCTCGTCTGGTCTGCTGGACGGTCCCGGGGACGTCCGGGACGGTGGGGGACGTCCGCTGATCGTCCCGGACGGTCATTCGCTGATCGACTCGGGTGTGGTCGATCATGGAGAACAGCAGCTTCACCGAGACCAACATGGACACCGCCGGCCACCCCGCGAGGGCCTTGCCGATCGGGTCGGCGCCGCCCACCGCGACGTTCGCGGCGAGGCTGGCCAGGGTGCCGACGATGAGCGCGATCCACGGGATCCAGCCGGTTGGGCGCCCCGCGCGGCGCTGCGCCACCAGGTAGAGGCTGGCGACGATCTCCAGCCCGTCAACGCTGATCGGGAACGCATACGACTTCCAGCCGAGCTGACCGTGATGGAGGGCCAGCTCCCGCATGTGTGCGAAGCTGACGGCGCCCGCGACGAAGGCGAGGCCGCCAACGAACAGGGCGGTCAGGATCAACAACAGCTTGTCGGTATTGAGCTTCATCGTGTCACCTCCTCTGCGGTCGTGGCCGACGCGAGCAGCGTCGACAGGTCCTCAAGGACTCGCTGAGCCTCATCGGCGGGCATGAACAGGTGCAGGTCACCCACCTGCACCCGCAGGTACGGCGCACACTCCCACGGCGCGCATGCCTCGGTAAGCCAGGCGGTACCGTCGCGTGCGGGCAGCCAGGATGCCGCCCGGAGGCGGAGTGGTATCGGAGCTGACTGGTGCTCGCCAGCGGCGCCTGCGCGGTACCCGTCGCGGGTCGTCGCGGCCGGGTCAGCGGTACACAGGTCGGGATGGCACCAGGCTGGATGCCTTACGGCACAACGGTTTTCGGCAGAATCGGCGGCAGATCGAAATATCTGGCTTTTTTCGGTCATTGACTACCGTCCGAAACCACACCTGGCCGCCAGGGCGCACGACGATGCGCCCGCGCTGGATGCTGCTCCGATGTGGACAGCCTGACCAGGCTCAGTGGGTGCGGCGCGTTCAGAGGCTTTGAGCATCGGTATCGGGCGGTTGGGGCACGAGTCGGACTTACCCAGTCCAGACACTCGGTCCGCACGGAGCGGACCCAGCGTTCCGCGAACGCGTTCGTTTCGGCGCCAGCGGCGGTGTCTTGAGCGCCTGGATACCGGCCGGGGCGAACATCGCGTCGAACGCGGCCGTGAACCTGTTGTCGCGGTCGCGGATGAGGAACCGGAACCGCCTGGCGTGTTCGTCGAAGTCTATGAGCAGGTTGCGGGCCGCCTGGGTGACCCAGGCGGCGGTGGGGGGTCGGGTACCGGTGCGGACAGCCGCAGTAGACCAGCCTGGCGCAGCAGCCGCCGTGCCCGGTCGGGGCCGGTACCGAGCGCTTTAGCGGCGCGGCGTACCGGTACGGTCCCATCCGGGTTCTTTCTCATGCGTTTCACCGCTTCGATGAGTTCGGCGTCGGTACGCTGTGTTGACCTCGCCCCCTGATGCTGGGCAGCAGCCAGCAGACCGCAGAGACCACACTGCCCGGAAGCGGACGCCACCCGGGGGGAGCGTTGGGTGGGGGATGAAGGAGGCGGCCACGTTCGCGGTCACCGACACCACCGCCCCCAACGCCACACCGGCGTAGGCCCAGCCACGCCCGGACCGCTCCGGCCCGGGGACCGGTCCGTTCACCACGGTGGTTCCTCGTCCCGCAGTACGGCTATCGCGTCAACCGGTTCAAGGCAGTGCAGTCGTACCCGCGCGTCCCTCCACCGCCCGTACACGTTCGTAAGTTGACAGAGGCTGCCGTTACTGACGTAGGGCTGGCTGGACCACGGCCGCCGGATCAGACCCAACACCCGCGACCAGGCCGACAACTGCACGTGCGTGGCTACCTCCACGTCCAGAGCGGACCCACGGGTACCGGCGGATACGTCCACCCGTACCGGCTCCGGCAACCGCTGCCCGATGATCACGTCCGCCGTCGCGGCCAGCAGCACCGCCACGGACGGCCCCACCGGCACACCATCCCGACCGCGTTCTCACCGTTGTCGCTGTTGTTGTGCTCTCACTGTTGAAGAGACCTGCACCCCGGCCGACCATACCGAACCGGCCTACACCGTCTCGATCACGAACGCGACCAGAGGCGAACGCCGAACCAGCCGAAAACGCCCCGGATAGGGGCGCAGCCCGGATAATCGGCATGAGTGCTGGGACGCCGAAGTGCCACATCGGGCGGGCGCCCGATCGCTGCCAAACGACTAGGCGCCCGTGCGTTCCGGGCACCCGCCTGGCCCGTACCAGCCCGGCAGTCGGTGCCGGGATCGATGGTGCGGGCCGGGACCACATCCGGCGCCTTGCGCTCACCAGGACGATCCGCAGACCCGAGCCGCCGCGTCAGGGCAGGCGGGCATGCGCGGGCGGGCCGACCGTCGTCGTCTGGCTTCGGTGGGCAGCACGCAGGTCCGTCAAGATCGGAATGTGTTTCTATACGATGGGCTCGCGGTGGTGCCCTGGCGTGATCGGGCATTGCCAGACCGCGATGTCATCAACGACAGTTGCGGTGAGCATATGTGCGTGTCCAGGACACCGGGGCAACGGCTGTCCCCACGCAGCTTCTACTGCATGATCTTGGATCTGCGATGCCATCGCCGCAATGGCTTCCGCTTCAGGTACATCCAAGGAGTAGTAGACCGTCACCGTTTCCGTTTCGGATTCTCCGTCAATATCAAGAACAACGGAAAGATTCGACGGCTCTGGGTATTGTGGTGGAACCGGCGCGCCCGGCGGATATATTGACTCGAACGTTAGCGTCAATCCGTCTTCTGGCGCAATTCTTGCAGCACCCTGGGGCTCTATCCCGTGAATACGCCAAGCGGGACCGTCGTGGCCCAGGCGATCGAGAATCGCCTGAGCCACGACGCGCACGCGATCAACCAATGCGTTGATTTTTTTCCTCGCTACTGGGTGAGTGCCAGGCTTCCTGCGAAAGTCAGTGTACCAGTGCCACCCGATCCGACGTTGTGTCGGAAGGTCATGTAGTCCTGGTAATCAACGTAGCTGTACGAAATTACCGGAGTCATCGTGCCATGGATGGTGTAGGAAGGGGGAACGTTGTGCGGGGCGTTCTGCGGCTTTGCGGCTCCGTTGAGCCACCAGCGTAGGCCAGTTTCGTTGACGTTACCCACCACGATGGCCTGCACTGCTGCCGAGATTCGGTATCCCCATGGCAGGGTTCGAGTGCTGGCACAGTTGTACTGGACACTGAAGGTGCCGTTGCTGTCCTGGAAGTTGGCCCCTTCCCCGCAGTTCAACGGCCATGGAGCCATGGCAACCATGCCAGCGTTCCGGACCTGCTTCGATGACACCGCGAAAACGTTTTGCAGTTTGTCTGCCTCCGCCTTCGAGATGCCCTTGTCGAAGGTCAGCGAAAGCGTTGTGTACTGCCCTTCGATGATCAGACTCTTGACGGTAGACCCAGCAGCATCTTGGGCGTGGGCCGGTGCAGCGCTTGCGCTGAGCGCGAGCGCTAGCGTGATGGCCGCTGCGCCGACGAACCGGAGCCCTCGATGGACTACGCCTGTCTGTGTCCGCACGCGGTTTCCCTCCTTCGCAATGGACGGGACTGACGGCATGCCAAGGCAACCATTGGGCTGCCAGTCCCGATGATCGCCATTCCAGCCGCATTGACATCGTAACCAATCGATGATGAATGCGCTTTCCTGCCCTGTTTATAACTGTCAATAGCTGGACATAAAATCTGATCGCAGGGTGACATCCGGATTAGGCCATCTGCACCGAAAGGCGGACAAGCTGACATGAATTCCATCACGGAAGCGACAATGTCACGATTGGATAACGCGAAATTGCTTAGTGGAGTGGCGCGGAGCCGCGCTTCGGGCTGGGTGGCTCACGTGTAGCGAATGGCGGTGGTGACCGGTGACCGGGAAACCTGATCGATGACCTTCTATTCCGCCCCTTCGGCGCGATTACCTACGCTGCCCGGGACACATCTGCGGAAGGCTCGACAGCGACCGTACGCGCCTGTGCCAACAGCCCGGCCAGCAGCCGCGCTACAGAGGTTGAATGGTCAGGGTTACGGTAGTTCGGGGTCGAGGCTCAGACCGGTGTGAGTGAGGAAGCTGTTCAGCAGGTCGGGCCGGTACTGAATTCGTTTGAGCCGGTTGTTCACCACAGCGGCGAGGTGGTCCACGCCGGTCACGGCGAGGTTGCGCAGGCTGCGTTTGACGTGGGACCAGACGCCCTCGGTCGAGTTGAGCTCCGGCGCGTAGGCCGGTAACTGGATCACGTGGAGCCACGGCCGCGCCGCGGCTAGGTCCTGCATCGCGGAGCTGATGTGGGTGTGAAAGTCGGCCCGAAGCGCGGTGCTGGTCTTTCGACCGGTCCGTTTCTGCGGGCCGCTTCCCGCACCCGGCGTGCCGCTTTCACGGAACCGGGCGCTCCGCAAGTCCGGTATGGACGGTGTTGTTCGTCATCTGCCTGGCCAGGGGCTGGGGATGACTGATCCCCGGTAGTGGTATCGGGTGATCGACACCGTGGCCGGGTTGAACAGTTCCCTGTCCCCGGTGGTGGGCCACCAGCCGCCGGAGCAGTAGCGGCGGCGGAGGTCCTTCCAGTTTTATCCGGCGGTGTTTGCGGCGCAGCCATCTGATCACCCGGTCCCAGGTGTAGGAGCTCAGGTACTGGAAGGTGGCCTTGGACACGCCGGGCCGGAAGTAGGCGCACCAGCCCCGCAGCATCCGGTTGAGCTGGATGAGCAGGACGTCAAGCGACAGGCTCGTGCTCGTCCGCCGGGTCCACGTCTTGACCTTGCCCATCACGGCCGTAACGGCCTTGCGGGACGGGTAGGTGTAGACGTATCGCCGGTTGGTGTTCTCCCGGCCGAGACGATCAAGGACGAGCTGATCACAGCGATGTCGCAGTCGAAGGGGTCGCTGACCGCACCACCGCTGGCCGCGGCGGCGACGCAGGTAGCCGGTACGGCCGCCATACCCGCGAATGATCGACTACCTCGAATTCATCATGGCGCCCGCGCATGGGCGACCTACAACGCGCACGGATGCTCTTCGACCGGGCGCGGGCGGCCAGGAACGCCATCGACCGGGACGAGTGACGCTGCGGCGCGAGCGGACTCGGGCGCTCACTCCGTGTCGAAACCGGTCCCCCGGGAGACCTTCTCCCACTCGGCGAGTTCGGCGCGGACTGAGTCCAGGTGCGCGGTCAGGATGTCCACCGCATCGCCGCCGAGGGCCAGCCGGAGCGGGGTCTTCGGAGCGGCCAGGGCCAGCCGGATCGCAGCCGCGGCCTTCGCCGGGTCGCCGGGCTGGCTGCCGTCGCTGCCCTGCACCATCTTCCGGGTCGCACCGACCGTCGCCGCGTACGCAGGGTTCTCCTTCGAGAAGTAGGCCGCGTCCCTGCCGAACAGGTTGGTGCGGAACGCGCCGGGCTCCACTATCAGCACCTTGATGCCGAACGACGTCACCTCGTCGGCCAGGCCCTCTGACAGCTGCTCCAGGGCGGCCTTGGTCGCGCTGTAGGCGGAAAACCCGGCGAAGGACAGCTGCCCGCCGATGCTGCTGATGTTCACGATCGACCCGCTGCCCCGCTGCCTCATCTGCGGCAGCAGCGCCCGGGTCAGCCGCGCCGGGCCGAAGACGTGCAGCTCGAACAAGGCGCGCAGCTCCTGGTCGGTGGTCTCCTCGAACGCCCCGACCTGCGTACGGCCAGCGTTGTTCACCAGTACGTCCACCCTGCCGTAGCGGGCCAGGATGTCGGCCGCCGCCGCGTCGATCCGCTGGCTGTCGGTGATGTCCAGGCTGATCGCCTCCACCTGGTCGGGGTGCGCAGCGACCAGGTCGTCCAGCGCCTCGGTCCGCCGTGCCGTGCCGATCACAATGTCGCCGGCGGCGGCCGCAGCCTCCGCGATGGCCCGGCCGAAGCCGCTGCTCGCGCCGGTGACCAGCCAGACCTTGGCGTTCGCGGTCATGTACCTCTCCCTCGTCAACTGCCGTTCCCTCGTCAACTGCCGTCCGGGCCTCACCGTCGACAGGTCCCATCTTTCGCCGGGCGCGGCGACACGTCCAAGATCGGCCGTGATAACCATGGGTTATGGACGTCCATGGGCGCGATCTGCGCTACTTCGCCGCGGTCGCCGAGGAGTTGAGCTTCACGCGGGCCGCTGAGCGGCTGTTCGTCTCTCAGCCCGCACTGAGCAAGCAGATACGGATGCTGGAGAAGCAGCTCGGTGCGGTCCTGTTCCAACGGGACCGGCGGACGGTGCGGCTGACCGCTGTGGGGGAGTCCCTGCTGCCGCACGCTCGCACAATGCTGTCCGGCTGGGAGGCCGCACGGGCGGCGGTGGCGGCCGCGAAGGCCGCCGAGAGGTGTGCCCTGGTGATCGGCATGTCCACCAGCCCGGGCCGTGGGCTGCTGCCCGCCCTGCGGGCCCGGCTGGTCTCCCGGTATCCGGGCTTCCGGCCTGTCCTGCGCCAAGTCAACTGGGCCGATCCCAGCGCTGGGTTGGCGGACGGGTCGAGCGATGTCGCCTTCGTCTGGATGCCTCTGCCGGACGGCGACCACTACCGGTACGCGGTGGTGGCCCGCGAGCGGCGGCTGGTCGCCCTCCCGAAAGGACACTCCCTGGCGGCGCGGGCTGCTTCCGACCGCGACGGGGCAGTGGACTTCGCCGACCTGCTCGACGAGCCCTTCCTGGCCCTCCCGCCGGAGGCTGGACCGTTGCGGGACTACTGGCTGGCCCTGGATGCCCGAAACGGCCGCGAGCCCAGGATCGGCGGGGTCATAGGCAGCGCCGAGGAGACCTACGAGGCGGTCGCCAACGGTGCGCGGGTGGTGCTGCTGGCTACCGGCAACGCCCCGCTGGTCGTCCGGGACGAGGTGATCGCCGTGCCGGTCCGCGGCCTCTCTCCGTCCGCGCTGGCGGTGGCTGCTCGCCGGGACGACGAGCGGCCCGTGGTGCTCGCCTACCTCGCCGCGGCGGGTGAGGTTGGCCCCAGGACGTCTTAGCCTTGATCCACCGATGAATGTGGTGCGGGATCGGCGTGCCGGACGCGATGGTGCCCTCCGAGCTGGGGAAGATCGAAGTTCTTCACGCTTTGATCGTCCAGTTGAGAGGGCATCTCGCGGGTGAGGTTACTACATGACACTGGCATGGTCCGCGCATCGTTTGACGATCCGAATCTGGTGTCGTGTGCCGGGCTGGAGCCGGTGATGCCGGCGCAGTCGTGTGGTCTGTGCACGTAGATCGCCTCGGGAACACCGCGGGCGGCCAGTGCCGGGCGCAGCGCACCGACTCGCTGTACAAGCTGAGCCAGCCCGACCACAGCGAGACAGCCCGGCGCAACACCAACCTGTTCACAGCAGGGATCCGCACCGACGGATCTTGGTAGCGAAGCCTCCGTTCATGCTGCATCCGCCGGGTGGTATGTTCGGTGGCGGTCAAGAGTGTCAGCGTCAAGCCCCGGCTCGCTGACCGGCAACCCTCGTGTTCACGGTGGGGTGCCCCGGGTGACGACCAGGCCCGCGGCCGAGCCGCGTCGCGGGTAAGCGTGAGCTTGGAGGGCTTTCCGTGTTGCTCGATGTTGTCGGTGCTGATCTGCCGGTCCGGTTGCGTTCGGGGGAGAAGGCGCGCTTCGTGCATCTTGACTACGCGGCGTCCGCGCCGTGCGTTCGGGCCGCGGCCGATGCGGTGGAGGGGATGCTTCCGTGGTACGGCAGTGTGCATCGCGGCGCTGGTGTGCGTTCCGGTAAGTCCACTTTGGAGTATGAGGTGGCCCGGCAGGCGGTTGGTGATTTTGTCGGTGCCCGGGCTGGTGACGCGGTCGTGTTCACTCGTAACACGACGGACGCGTTCAACCTGCTGGCCCGGGTTTTGCCGGCGGGCGTGACGGTGGTGGTGTTCGAGGGCGAGCACCATGCCAACCTGCTGCCGTGGTCCGCTGTGGTGCGCCTGCCCGTGCCGTGGGGGCCGGACGCGGCCGTCGAGTCGCTGGAGCGGGCGTTGGCGGGGATCGCGGGGCAGGTGGTGTTCGCGGTGACCGGGGCCAGTAACGTGACCGGGGAGGTCTGGCCGGTCCGTCGTCTGGCCGATGTCGCCCACGCGTACGGCGCCCGGGTGGTGGTTGACGCGGCGCAGTTGGTCCCGCACCGGGTCGTCGACATGGAGGCTTTGGGCGCGGACTATCTGGCGTTTTCGGGGCACAAGCTGTATGCGCCGTTCGGTGCTGGTGTGCTGGTGGGTCGTTCCGATTGGCTGGACGCGGCTGAGCCGTACTTACGTGGGGGTGGCGCGAGCGTGGCGGTGGGCGATGGTGTTGGCGAGGTGACCTGGGCGACGGGGCCGGCGCGGCACGAGGGTGGTACGCCGAACCTGCTGGGCGCGGTGTCGCTCGCGGCGGTGTGTACCGCACTGGTGGGCGCCGACCGGGCCGCGTTGGAGAGGGGTGAGCGGGATCTGCTGGCCCGGTTGTGGGAGGGGCTGGCAGAGGTGCCGGCCGCGGTGCCGGTGAGTCTTTTCGGCGCGGAGCATGAGCGGGTGGGTATCGTCTCGGTTGCCCTGCCCGGCCATGATGTCGGCGAGGTCGCGCAGCGGCTCGCGCTCGACCATGGTGTCGGGGTGCGGGCGGGGCAGTTCTGCGCGCATCCGCTGGCTCGCCGCCTTGCCGGTTCCGTGGCGTCGGGTGCTGACGACTGCGGTGCCGGGCCGGCGGCGTTGCTGCGGATCAGCTTCGGTCTGGGCACCGTCGCCGAGGACATCGACCGGGTCGTGGCCGCCCTCGCCCAGGAGACTGGCGGGCTGGACCGTCGGGTGGTATGACCGGCGTCAGCCGGTCAGTGTGAGTCCGGCGAGTGACAGGCCGGCCAGCAGTGTCGTACCGAGTGCTCCGGCCATCAGGGCGCGCCCACCGCTGCGGGTGAGGGCGCGCATGTCGACCGCGGTGCCGAGTGCGAACATGGCCATTGCCAGCAGGAGGCTGGAGGATGCCGCGGCGGCGTGCAGGACCGGATCCGGCACCAGTTCGGTGGCCCTCAGCGCGGCCATGGCCACGAAGCCGGCGACGAACCAGGGCAGGATCGGCGGGCGGGGGCCGCTCTCGCCACCTGCGCGTCGGCGGGCGACCGCGACGAGCGTGACCAGCGGCGCGAGCAGGGCGACGCGGCCCAGCTTCACGACCACCGCGGCGGACAGAGCCACCGTGCCGGCCATGCCGCCGATCGCGACGACCTGGCCGACCTCGTGCACGCTCGCACCGGTCCACAGGCCGAGCGTGGTCTCATCCAGCCCGAGCAGCAGGCCGAGGAGAGGTACCACCGCCAGGCAGAGCGTGCCCAGCACGGTCACCACCGCGACGGCGGTCACCGTGTCCTCCTCGTCGCCGTCGGCGACCTGGTTCATCGCGGCTACCGCGGACGCGCCGCAGATCGACACACCGGTGGCGACCAGCAGGGCGCGGGCCGGGCTCAGCCCAAGGCGGCGCCCGCACCACCGGGTTGCCAGAAAGCCGGCGGCCACGCTGAACAGCACGACGGCGGTAGGGCCGAGGCCGAGCCGGCGGATGTCCGTGAGGGCGAGTTGCAGCCCGAGGAGGACCACACCGGCACGCAGCAGGGTGCGGGACGCGATGCCGAGCCCGGTGCGCAGCCGGTCGTGGTAGCCGCCTACGGCACGCAGGAGTACGCCGAGGACGATGGCCACGATCATCGGGCTGGCCGGGCTGGCGAGGCGGTTGACGCCGTACCCGGCCAGCGCCGCGCCCGCCGCGAGGAGCAGCCCGGGTGCGGCGGCCCGGAGCCGGTTCGTGGCGGCCGCCGGGCCGGTCCGCTCGCGCAGGGGCATGTCTTCAGGCTGGGTGGATCACAGTCCGGGGAGTAGTGCCTGGTCGCGGGCCACCCCATAGCCTGTGGCTATGAGTCAGCTACCGGATCTTGAGTCCCTGCGGTTGTTGGTACGCGTGGCGGAGCTCGGCAGTCTCGGCCAGGCTGCCCGGGCCGTGGGTATGGCCCAGCCCTCGGCTACCAAGCGTCTTGGCGCACTGGAACGCCGAGTGGGGCTGCCGCTGGTGGTACGCACGCCGCGCGGCTCGACACTGACAAACGACGGCCGGGTCATGGTCGGCTGGTCGGTGCGGTTGCTGGAAGCGGCCGACGAGTTCCAGGCGAGCCTGGCGGCGTTGCGCGAGGCGCGGGTGGCACAGCTGCGCATCGCGGCGAGTATGACCGTCGCCGAGACGCTGCTGCCCGGCTGGCTGCACCAGTTGCGTCTGCGCGAGCCGGACGTGCGGGTGGGCCTGACCGTGGTCAACTCCGCAGAGGTGGCCCGGCTGCTGCTGGTCGACGAGAGCGTCGACATCGGGTTTGTCGAGGGCCCGAGTGTGCCGGCCGGGCTCGAGCACCGGACGGTCGGGCACGACGAGCTCATGGTGGTGGTGTCGCCGCGTCACCCGTGGGCCCGCCGCCGTCGGCCGCTGCGGGCGAGCGAGCTGGCCGCGACGCGGCTGGTGGTCCGGGAGGTCGGTTCTGGCACTCGGGACACTTTGGAGGCGGCCCTGCGCGACTTCGACCCGGTGCCGGCCCATCTGGCCCTGGGGTCGAACGCCGCTGTGAAGGGGGCGGCCGTGGCGGGCAGCGCGCCGGCGGTGCTCAGCCGGTACGCCGTCCAGGCGGAACTGGCCACGCGGCACCTCGTCGCCGTACCCGTGGAGGGCCTGTCCCTGGCGCGCACCCTGCGTGCGGTCTGGCCGCGCGGGCGGCGGCTGACCGGCGCGGCGACCGCGTTGCTACAGGCGATCGACCCGGCGGCCGCGCCGCGCCGGGTCCGTCACGATCGTCCGGACTAGACCGGACGGTCGGTCCAATGTCTGTTAGTGTGCCTCGCACGGCCGCACCCGTCCTCGCGCGGCCGATCGGGATGCTGCTGACGGGACGGAGGGGCCGATGGACCCACAGGAATACGAGAAGTTCCGGCGGGACGTGTTCGCCGCGATCTGGCGCGACCTCGACCCGCTGGAAGCCGAGATCGAAGACAACGAGTCGATGCCGATGGACCGGCTGATGCCGATGCTGCGCGACATGGGCGCGCTCGGTCTGCTGGTGCCGGCCCGGTACGGCGGCAGTGGGCTGACCATCGAGCAGTACCTGCCGATCATCGCCGAGTTCGCGAAGGTCCAGGGCGGGATCCGGGTGCTGGTGCACGTGCACAACTCGTTCGCCCACGCGCTGTCGGAGATCGGCTCGCCGGAGCAGTGCGCGGCGATCCTGCCGGGGACGGTGACGGGGCAGACGTCGGTGGCGTTCGCGCTGACCGAGCCGGACCACGGGACGGGCGCCGACCTGGGCACGACCGCGACCCGGGACGGCGGCGTCTACGTGCTGGCCGGGAAGAAGTGGCTGATCACCAACTCGGACATCGCGTCGCACTTCATCGTGTTCGCGCGAACCTCGCCGACCGAGGTGTCCGCTCTGGTCGTGGAGCGGGACCGGCCGGGCCTGTCCATCGAGCCGCTGCCGGAGACGATGGGCTGCAAGGGCGGCGAGCACGGCGTGCTCACCTTCGACGGGGTACGGGTGCCGGCCGCCAACCTGATCGGCGCCGAGGGGGAGGGGCAGGCCCACCTGGAGCGGGCGCTGGAGATCAGCCGTGTGTTCATCGCGGCCAGTTCGTTGGGTACCGCGCAGCGGGCCCTCGATCTGAGCCTCGAACACGCGCGCCGGCGGGTGACGTTCGGCAAGCCGATCGCCGCCCGGCAGGCGGTGCAGCGCTACCTGGCCGAGATGGCGACCGACGTGTACGCGCTGCGGCACATGCTGCTCGACGCCGCCCGCAAGTGGGACGCCGGCCAGCGCATCCCGTTGGAGGCGTCGCTGGTGAAGCTCTTCGGGCTGGAGGCGGTCGGCCGGGTCACCGACCGAGCGCTGCTCGTACACGGCGGCATCGGCTACACCCGACGCACGCCGATCGAGCGGCTCTACCGGGACGCGCGGCTCAACTGGCTGGAGGAGGGACCGCCCACCATCCAGTACCTGGTCGCCGCCCGCGAACTCGTCGGCGGGTACGAGTGGGCGGACGCCTTCGCCGGGGGCCGGCATGGCTGAGGCGCTGATCGTCGACGTGGTACGCACGCCCTCTGGCAAGGGCAAGCCGGGCGGGGCGCTGTCCGGTGTGCACCCGGTCGACCTGCTCGCCGGCGCGCTCATCGCGCTGGTGGCCCGGGCCGGCCTCGATCCGTCCGATGTGGACGATGTGATCGGCGGCTGCGTCACCCAGGCGGGGGAGCAGGCGATGAACATCACCCGGCAGGCGGTGCTCGCCGCGGGCTTCCCGCAGAGCGTGCCGGCCACGACGATCGACCGGCAGTGCGGCTCGAGCCAGCAGGCGGTCCACTTCGCCGCGCACGCGGTTGCCAGCGGCGCCCAGGACGTGGTGATCGCCTGTGGTGTGGAGTCGATGAGCCGCGCGCCGATGTGGTCCAACTGGCTCGACCGCGACCCGTACGGCCCGGGCGTCGCGCGCCGTTACCCAGAAGGGCTGGTCCTTCAGGGAGTGTCGGCCGAGCTGGTCGCCGCGCGGTTCGGGCTGGACCGGGAGGCGATGGACGCGTACGCGGCCCGCTCACAGGCCCGTGCGGCGACCGCGCAGGCAGAGGGCTGGTTCGACGGTGAGCTGGTGCCGGTCGTGACCGGGGAGGCCACGGTCGCCCGGGACGAGACGATCCGGGCGGGCGTGACCACCGAGGCGCTCGCCGGGCTGAAGCCGGCCTTCCACGACGACGCGGCCAGCGTCCGCTTCCCGGAGATCGGCTGGCAGGTCACCGCGGGGAACTCCTCGCCGCTGACCGACGGCGCGTCGGTGGCGCTGGTGGTCAGCGAACGGGCGGCCGAGCGCCTGGGACTGCGCCCGCGAGCCCGGGTGCACGCCACCGCGGTCGCCGGCGACGACCCGCTGCTGATGCTGACCGCGGTCCTGCCGGCTACCCGCAAGGTGCTGGCCAAGGCCGGGCTGGACGCGACCGACATCGACGTGTGCGAGGTGAACGAGGCGTTCGCGTGCGTGCCGCTGGCGTGGCAGCGGGAGTTCGGCGTGCCGGACGACCGGCTCAACCCGTCCGGCGGGGCGATCGCGTTGGGCCATCCGCTGGGAGCCTCGGGCACGCGGCTGCTGGCCACCCTGCTCGGCGGGCTGGAGCGCGGTGGCGGGCGATACGGCCTGCAGACCATGTGCGAAGCCGGTGGCCTGGCCAACGCGCTCGTCGTGGAGCGGCTGTGAGTGCCGGCGACGCCTCCGTGGGCGGTGCGCTTGCCGGCGTACGGGTGCTCGACCTGTCCCGCCAGGCTCCCGGGCCGTACTGCTCGATGCTGATGGCGGACTTCGGCGCCGACGTGATCCTGGTCGAGCCGCCGGGCGGGTCGACCCGCGGCGCCGAGACCAACGTGTACTGGGAGCTGGAGCGCGACCCGTCCGTGAGCCGGCTGGCCGGCCTACGGCGCAACAAGCGCAGCATCATGCTGGACCTCAAGTCCGGCGAGGACCGGGCGGTGATGCACCGGCTGATCGCCGGCGCCGACGTGCTGCTGGAAGGGTTCCGGCCCGGGGTCGCGGCTCGCCTCGGCGTCGACTGGCCGGCCTGCCACGCCCTCAACCCTCGGTTGGTGTACTGCTCGCTGACCGGTGCCGGGCAGGACGGGCCGGGGGCCCAGGCGGCCGGCCACGACATCAACTACCTGGCACAGACCGGTGTGCTGGAGCTGATCGCCGATCGGGAGGGGCGGCCGGTCATCCCGATCAACCTGGTGGCCGACTTCGCCGGCGGTGGGCTGATGGCCGCGTACGCCGTCATGGTCGCGCTGTTGCACCGGGAGCGGTCCGGCGTCGGGCAGCGCGTCGACCTGGCCATGGTCGACGGCACGCTGTCGCTGCTGACCCATGCCGCCAGTCTGTACTTCGCCCGGGATGCCGACCTTCGCGCCGGCAGCTTCTTCCTTTCCGGTCAGTTGCCGCAGTACAACGTGTACCGGTGTGCCGATGGGCGCTGGGTTGCCGTCGGTGCGCTGGAGCCGTGGTTCTACGACGAGCTGATGCGGCGGACCGGTCGGGCGGACCTCACCGGCGCGCATCGCGATCCGGCCCGCGCGGAGGTGGTCGCCGACCACCTCGCCGGGTGGTTCGCGGCGCGCGGCGGCGCGGAGGCGGTCGCGCTGCTGGAAGGGGAGGACGTCTGCGTCACGCTGGTCGCCACGTTCGACGAGGCGATGCGGCTGGCCGAGGAGCGCGGGATGATCGCCCGCCTCGCCCCGGAGGCACCGATGGTAGGCGCGGCGGCGAAGCTCTCCGCGACCCCGGGCCGGGTCTGGCGCCAGCCGCCGGAAGTCGGCGAGCACAGCGACGAGATCCGCGCCGAGGTTTCCGGGGGACGCGCCGAGGTTTCCGGGGGATAGGCGACGGCACCGGCCGGTGTCCCTAGCGGGGCGCCGGCCGGTGCCTTGACCTCACGGTCAGCTCTTCGGCTTGACCCAGGAGGGGTTGATCATGCCGGCGGGGTGTCCGATGAGGCCGGTGAGGTCCGCGGACATGGCCACCGGCACCTGTAGGGCGTAGAGGAACGCGGCCGGAGCGTCCTGCATCAGCTTCTTCTGCGCGTCGCAGATCAGGCCGGCGCGGACGGTCTCGTCGCCCTCCTGGTTGAGGGTGTTGACCATCTGGTCGAACTCTGGGCTGTCGTAGTAGCCGCCGTTGTAGCCGGTCGGCGGGAAGTTCGCCTTCAGGTAGTTGCGCAGCGCGTGCCCACCGTCCAGGAACACCGAGCCCAGGCCCATGATGTAGATGTCGAGGGCCGCGTCCTGTGGCGGCGTGTAGACGGTCGCCAGGTAGGTCGGGAAGTCGGTTGGGTTGGCCAGGTCGACCTGGACGCCGGCGGCGCGCAGGTCACCGGCGACCGCTTCGCCGATCTTGTAGTCGTTGAGGTAGCGGCCGTTGGGTGCGCCCATCCTCAGCCTGAGGTTGGTGGCGCCGGCATCGGCGAGCATTTGCTTGGCCTTGGCGGGGTCGTACGCGTAGTTGTTGGCGTCGCATGCCCCGAACGTCCACGGCACCACCGCGGACTTGAGCGGCTCGGCGGCGCCGTACGCGAGCACCTTGACGATCTGGTCGCGGTTGATGGCGTGGCTGAGCGCCTGTCGCACCGTCGGGTCGGCCAGCTGGGGCGCCTGCTTGCTCTGGGTCTTCATCACCAGTTGCACGGCGTTGGTGGCGTTTACCAGGGTCAGCTCGACCGAGTCGTCCTCGCGCAGGCTGGCCAGGTCGGTCCCGGGCGGGTCGAGGATGATGTCGGCGCCGTTCGACTTCAGCAGTGCGAGCCGGCTGGTCGCCTCCGGCACCACCTTCCAGATCTGTGTGGCGAAGGTGGGCTTGTCGCCCCAGTAGTTCTGGTTGGCGGTGAGCGTGAGGCGGTCGCCCTTCACGTTCTCCTGGAACACGTACGGCCCGGTGCCGACCGGGGCGACGACCTGCTGGACGCTGTTCGGCGCCTTTCGCGTGCCGTCGGGGGAGACGATCCCGCCGACCGGCAGGGACAGCGCCCGCGGCAGGGCCGGGTACTTGGACTTCAGGTTGATCCGTACGTGCGTGTCGTCGATGACCTCGGTGCTCTTGATGACGACCAGCGCGTCCGGCCGTGCCTTGACCGTGTCTGGGCTGTTCACCCGGTCCAGACTGAACTTCACGGCGGCGGCGTTCAGTGGTGTGCCGTCCGAGAAGGTCACGCCCTCTCGCAGGGTGAACTCCCAGCTCATGCCGTCCGGCGCGGACTCCCACTCGGTGGCCAGCAACGGCGTGAGCGTGCCGTCCACGTCGAGCTTGGTGAGGGACTCGACGACCTGCTGGAGGCGCTGGATGACGCTCGCCGAGACCTGCGCCTGCGGGTCGAACGTGTCGATGTCGGCGCCTACGGCGATGGTGAGGGTGTCGGTGTTTCCGGAGCCGCCCGACTCCGCGCCGGTGGTGCATCCGGCGGTGGCCAGGGCTACGGCCAACGCGGCTCCCCATAGTCGACGCATATGAATTGCCCTTCTTGTGCAGACCAGGGATATCGCAAATGACGCATATTGGCACCGGGCGAGCGCCGGGCGCCGGGCGTGTGCGGCGAGTCGCCGACCACGCCCCGTGCGGGCGTGGAGGGGACGTTACACTGGACCGGACGTTCGGTACAGCGTTGCGAGATGGTTTTACCGGGCCGTCACGCAGGTCCGCGAGCTGTCCGGCTGACTCGCCGTGCGAGGTAATCCGGTGCGTCGATGTCTGCGCTATGATGCCGCGCCATCGGCACCCCGCTCGGGGACGACATCTGGGCCAAGGAGGACGCGTTGGCAGCGAGCCGACCGACGAAGGAGGCAGCACGGGGCCCTGTCGGCCCGCCGGAGGGCGGTGGCGCGGCGGAGGGTGTGGTGCTGTCGGCTCGGGAGCGCATCCTGCGCACGTCCGCCGAGCTGTTCGCGCGCAACGGATACCACGCGACCGGCATGGCGGAGTTGTCGGCGGCCACGAAGCTGAGCCGCGGGTCGCTCTACCACCACATGGATGGTAAGGAGTCGATCCTGTACGAGATCTGCCGGGTGCAGATCGACAACATGAACGCCCAGGCGGCCGAGATCGTCAGCCGTGGGTTGCCGGCGGCCGACACCCTGCGTCTGCTCGGCCGTGCCCTGTTGCGCAACATCAGTGACCACCTCAACGAGTGGTCGGTGTTCTTCAAGGAGTTCCAGGCGCTCTCCGGTGACCGGCGGTCCGAGGTCGTGGCGGCCCGCGACCGGTTCGAGCAGTACTGGCTGAGTACCGTCCGCAACGTGGTGCCGGAGGGCTCGGACGTCGACGTCTCGCCGGTGTTGGTCAAGGGGATCCTCGGCATGTTCAACTACGCCTACCTGTGGTTCCGGCCGGACGGCAGGCTGAGCCCCGAGCAGACCGCCGATGTCTTCCTCGACGTGCTGATCAGGGGCCTGCACCCGGCCGAGTAGCTCCCGATCCATAAGCGGAGCTTTGACACCGCCAACCAAGTCGTGGCTGGCGGCACCAGATCGGCCTGCCCAGACTGGGCTTGCGGTCCCGTACCGACGGGGCCGGGAGTTCCGGGAGGGTGGGCATGACGGCTGCACAGCGGTTGACGACGCTGGTCGAGCATGTGCGGGCGGCAGCCGGTCGGGTCTGCCCCCCGGAGCGGACCGCGTCGCTGGTCGGTGAGGCGCTGCGGGCGTACCTGCCGACCCGTGACGTGCTGACGCCGGCGCAACTGGCCGGCGACCCGGACAGCTACACGCAGCACATCCTGCACGTCGAGCCGGACGGGCTCTTCTCGATCGTCGCGCTGGTCTGGCTCCCCGGGCAGGCCACGCCGATCCACGACCACCTCTGCTGGTGCGTGGTCGGCGTGGTGGAGGGCGTCGAGTCCGAGGTGCGGTACCGGCTGACCGAGCGGGACGGCCGGGCGTGCCTGGTGGAGGACGGCGTGGTCGAGAACCCGTCCGGGAGCGTCTGCGGGTTCGCTCCACCCGGCGACATCCACCGCGTACGCAACGTGGGGACCGGCACCGCCGTCTCCATCCACGTGTACGGCGCGGACATCTCCCGCGTCGGCACGAGCATCCGCCGCCGCTACGACCTGCCGGCCGTGCCGGCTTTGCGGTGACCGCACTGTACCGACCGTCCGGTCCAAGATACCCTCGGGACACCTGTAACGGAGAATGGGAGCCAGCGTGAGCACACCTCCGCGCAGCGTCGACACGCTCGTCATCGGCGGCGGCCTGAACGGCGTCGGCGTGGCCTACTACCTGGCCCGCGAGGGCGTCACCGACGTGCTGGTCGTCGAGGCCGAGGATCACGGCTCCGGCGCGACCGGCGGATCCATGGGCAACATTCGCCAGCAGGGCTTCGGGCATCCGCTGGAGATCGAGTGCTCGCGCCGCGGCCTGGCGTTCTGGAAGAACGTCGAGGAACTGCTCGGCTACCCCTGCCTCTTCCACGAGGACGGCTACCTGCTGCTCACCGGCGACGAGAGCACCGCGAGCATCCTTCGCCAGCAGGCCGACCTACAGATTTCCATGGGCATGCCGGACGTTCAGTTGCTCGAACCGGACGAGATCGCCGAACTGGTGCCGTTCATCGACCCCGAGGGCCTGATCTGCGGCTCGTGGACGCCCAAGGACGGGCACGTGATGCCGATGGACGGGCTGAGCGCGTTCATCGGCGCCGGACGCGAACTCGGCGTCAAGATCCAGAAGCGGTGGCCGGTGACCCGGCTGGAACGCAAGGCCGACGGCTGGCACGCGTACGGGCCGGACGAGATCGTCGCCCAGCGGGTCGTCGCCGTGGCCGGGTGGGGCAACCGCGAACTGCTTCAACCGTTCGGCGTGGATCTGGACATCTACAAGGCGACCCACCGTGCGGTGCTGACCGAGCCGGCTTTCGTCGGCACCCGGATCCCGACCGTCATCGACGTCGACACCGGGATGGCGGTGGAACGCGAGGGCGAGACGCTCATGCTGGCCATGCTTGGCCGCAACCCCGCCGCCCGAAACCACAACCATCTCGTCGAGCTCTTCGTCGAGGCGGCCGCCGAGCGCGCGCCCGGGCTGGCCGACCTGAAGATCGTCCACGAGCTGACCGCGTACCCGGCGCTGGGCGGCGACGGGCACCCGTACGTGGGCCAGGTGGAGGAGGGGCTGTGGGCGCTGGCCTTCGCCGGACACGGCGCGATGCACGGCCCGCCGGTCGCCGAGGCGCTGGCTAAGTCCATCGTGGACCGTCCAGACCCGACACTCGACCTCTCGCCATGGGACGTGCGGCGCACACCTGGCGAGCGGACCGTGCTGTGGCGCCGCAACGCGACGTCCTGACCCAGGAGGAACCATGGCCCGCCGCATTCTTTTGATCAACCCCATCGGGGTGGACATCTTCGACCAGCTCACCGTCGACCTGGTGCGGCCGGACCTGCGCGAGGACACCGAGGTCGTCTGCCGCAGCCTCGACGGCGTGCCGCGCAGCCCGTCCCTGGCCAGCCCGGCCCAGTTCCACAACCAGCTGATCACGATGGTCGCCGGCGCGGCCGGCGAGGGCTTCGACGCGGTCGGTATCTCCTGCTGCGGCGACCCGGCGCTGTCGGCCTGCAAGTCGGTCTCGACGATCCCGGTCACCGCGCCTTTCGAGGCGGTGTGCGCGGCGGCTCGCTCGCTCGGGCCGTTCACGGTGCTGCGGCGCACCCTGCCGCCGGCCTTCGCGGCGACCATGCCGACCCAGCGCAACGGCCACTGGATGCGCCACCTGGTGCGCTCGTACGGAATCGCGCCGGACGACGTGAGCTTCCGGACCGTACCGGTGGCCAGCCACCCGAGCCCGGAGGAGGTGGCCGAACTGGCCGACCGGGATCCGGGGCTGCTGCGGGAGAAGGTGCTCGCCGCGATGGCGGAGGCGGCCGCCGGCGCGGGACTCAAGCAGACCCTCGCCGCCGCGGAGGATGACGGCGCCACGGCGGTCTTCTTCGCCTGCACGTTCTGGGGCGGGCTGCTCGGCCCGGTGCGCGAGCAGTCACCGATCGCGGTGCTGGACCCGCTGACCGTGGTGGCCAAGTACACCGAGTACCTCGCGACGATCGTCTGATCCGGCCGGCCAGTATGCCGGCCCGTACCACCTGAGCGAAGGGAAGCGCCGTAGTGGCATCGGGTTTGACCCTGGGAGTGGACGTCGGTGGGACGTTCACCGACTTCATCGTCGTCGACGAGGCCGGCGCCGTGCACTGCTTCAAGGTGCCCAGCACGCCGAAGCGGCCGGCGCAGAGCACCGTCACCGGCTTCGGTGAGATCGTCCGCGAGCTGGGCCTGTCCGGGGAGCGGCTGGCCGCGATGCAGCACACCCACAGCAGCACCATCGCCACCAACGCCGTCATCGAGCGGCGCGGCCCGGCGATCGGGGTACTGGTGACCGACGGCTTCCGGGACCTGTTCGAGCTTCAGCGGCTGGCCGTACCGGACCCGCTGCGCTACGACTCGCAGCGGCCGGTCCCGCTGGTGGCCCGGTCGCTGGTGGCCGAGGTGACCGAGCGGATGGGCTTCGACGGGGGTACCGTCACGCCGCTGGACGAGGAGCGGCTCGTCGCCGAGGCCCGCCGGCTGCTGGGCCGCGGCGCCGAGAGCTTCGTGGTCTGCTTCCTGCACGCGTACGTCAACGGTGCGCACGAGGTGGCCGCGCGGGAGGTGCTGCGCCGCGAGTTCCCGGACGTGCCGGTGGAGGTCTCCTCGGAGGTGTGGCCGCAGGCACGCGAGTACGAGCGGGCGACCCTGACCGTCATCAACGCCTCGATCCGGCCGATCATGCAGGCGTACCTGGACGAGATCGCCGAGGGGATGCGCGGGCACGGGCTGGTCAACGAGGCCACGATCGCCCGATCCAACGGCGGGATGCAGCGGGCGCACACGATCCGGGCCTGGCCGGTGGCGGCCCTGCTGTCCGGGCCGGCCGCCGGGGTCGCCGGGGCGGCCCGCGCGGCGGCCGAGTCCGGCTGGGACCGGGCCGACCTGATCACCATCGACGTCGGCGGGACCAGCGCCGACATCGGTGTGGTACGGGCCGGTTCCCCGTTGCTCAGCGCCGAGGAGACGATCGCGCAGATGCCGGTGCTGGTGCCGACCATCGCGGTCTCCGCGATCGGTGCCGGCGGCGGCTCGATCATCTGGGTCGACGAGCTGGGCACGCTCAAGGTGGGGCCGCAGAGCCTCGGCGCTGACCCGGCACCGGCCTGCTACGGCAAGCAGGACCACACGCCGGGCTTGTCAGACGCGTTCCTGCTGGCTGGCTGGCTCAGCGACGAGCAGCGGCTGGGCGGCCGGATCGGGCTCTCGGTCGACGGCGCCCGCACCGCGCTGTCCCGGGTCGCGGACCGGATGGGCGCCTCGGTGGAGGACGTGGCCGACGGCGCGGTGCGGATCGCGATCGCGATGATGGCGGCCGAGGCCAGCAAGGTGCTCGCCCGGCGCGGCGTGGACGCGCCGGCGTTCCGGCTGGTCGCCTTCGGCGGTGCCGGCCCCCTGATCGGTGCTCTGCTGGCCGAGGAGATCTACGTGGACTCGGTGCTGATCCCGCCGACCCCGGGGGCGCTGAGCGCCTTCGGCGCGGCGCGCAGCGACCTGGAGGGTGACCTCGTCGCGCCGGTCTACCGCAAGCTGTCGGTGGTCGAGCCCGGCGACATCGCCGCAGCCTGGAAGTCTACAAAGGACCGGGCTGCCGAGTGGCTGACGAACGAGCAGGCATCGCTCCCGGTCACCGGGACCGTCGTCTCCTGGTCGCTGGAGATGCGGTACGAGGGGCAGGGCTTCGACGTCAACGTGCCGGTGGAGGAGCGGTGGCTCGTCGACGGTGACGCCGCCGCGCTCGGCGAGGCGTTCCACCGGGCGCACGAGGCGACCTTCGGGCACGCCAGCCGCGGCAGCGACATCTGGGTCAAGGAGATGCGCGCGCACATCGTCAGCGTCGTGGCGAAGCCGGAGAGCGTGCACATGGCCGGGACCGGCCGGACCGGCGACCCGGTGCTGGGCCGGCGGGAGATCCGGCTGGCCGGCGGGACGGTCACCGCGACCGTCTACGACCGGGCTCTGCTTTCGGTGGGGCAGGAGCTTGCCGGTCCGGCGATCGTCGAGCAGATGGACACGACGGTGCTGGTCCCGTCCGGCTGGCGGGCCGAGGTCGACCCGTCCGGTTCGCTGCAGCTGCACCGGGTCAAGTGAGGAGACAAATGAACGCCCAGCCGCGTACGGACATCGAGGCGACCGTCGTGGACGAGGTGCTGGCGAACCTCTTCCAGGCCATCGTGGACGACATGGCCGCGATGACGCTGCGCTCCGCGTACACCACCTTCGTCAAGGAGACCGAGGACTTCGGCACCGGTCTGATCACTGTGGACGGTGACCTGGTCGCCTACCCCGGCTCGCTGGGCGCGAAGACGGCGATGGGCGTACCGCTGCGGGCCGGCGTCGACCCGGCGTACGAGTGGGAGGAGGGCGACATCCTCATCACCAACGACCCGTACTTCACCGAGGGGATGGTCACCCACCTCAACGACATGTACGTGTTCAAGCCGGTCTTCGCCGGCGGCGAGCTGGTCTGCTTCTCCTGGGGCTTCATCCACTGCACCGACGTGGGCGGCGCCGTGCCGGGCAGCATCACCTTCCACAGCCACGAGATCTACCAGGAAGGGCTGCGACTGCGGCCGGTCAAGCTCTACAAGCGCGGCGTGCTCAACGAGGACGTACGGCACATCTTCGAGGACAACTGCCGCATCCCGGTGGACAACTGGGGCGACATCTCGGCGCTGATCGCGGCGGTGAACTCCGGCGAGAAGCGGGTCCGCGGGCTGGTCGACAAGTACGGCCGGGAGGCGGTCACCCGGGCCATGTCCGCCACCATCGACACCACCGAGCGGCTGGCCCGCGGCGCGCTGCGGCGCATCCCCGCCGGGGAGTACCGGTTCACCGAGTTCTTCGAGGACGACTACGTCTCCGGCGTACCCGTGAAGATCGAGGTGTGCCTGCGAACCAGCGGCGACGGGCAGGTGACGCTGGACTTCACCGGCTCGGACCCGAAGGTGCGCTCCGCGCTCAACCTCGCCGCCGGCGGGCAGCCGCACCACCCGTTCCTGTGCCGGGCGATCATCAACTTCGTCGGCACGTTCGCACCTGGGATCCGGCTCAACGTCGGCATCCTGCGCTGCGTCGACCTCGTACTGCCGCCAGGGTCCGTTGTGGACGCTCCCGAGCCGAGCGCGTGCGGGCTGCGGATCGGCACCGTGCTGAAGGTGCACGACGCGGTGCTGGGCTGCCTGGCCCAGGCACTGCCGGACTCGGTGCCGGCGGCCGGCGCCGGGCAGGTCGTCATCACCTACGTGTCCACATCGGAGCTGGGACGAGCCGGCCGGGTCGTGGTGGCCAACCCCGTGCAGGGCGGCTCGGGTGGCGGCCCGGCAATGGACGGGGTCTCCGGCGCCGACCGGCCGGTGGCGTTCCTGAAGAACGTGCCGGTCGAGGTACTCGAGGCGGAGGCACCGGTACGGGTCCGGCGGTTCGGCCTGCGCCCAGACTCGGAAGGGCCGGGACAGTTCCGCGGCGGCTTCGGCATCCGCTTCGACGTCGAGCTGACCGCGCCGAACGCCACGCTCGTCATGCGCGGCCAGGACCGGCACGTGTTCAATCCGTGGGGCGTGCACGGCGGGCAGGCGGGCAGCAACGCCGGCTGCTTCTCCACCACCGACACCGACCCGGTCTACCTGGGCAAGATCAATCTGCACCGGCCCGCGCTCGGCGAGACGATCAGCATCTTCGGCGCCGGCGGCGGCGGGTACGGCGACCCGCTCGACCGGGAGCCGGGCCGGGTCCTCGCCGACCACGTCAACGGCTTCGTCTCGGCGGAACGGTCCCGTGACTGCTACGGCGTGGTCCTCGCCGGCGATGCGGTCGACGAGGACGCGACCGCTCGGCTGCGCGATCGGATGCGGGCCGAGCGCGGCGCGCGGGAGTGGGTCGACCTCGGCACCGCCCGCCGGGACTGGCAGGAGCGCAACGGTCTGGCCAGCCGGCTGATCACCGAGTGGGTGTGGAGCCTGCCGCCGGCGGTCCGCACCGACGCCAAGGTGTACGCCTTCCAGAGCCTGGCCAAGCTCGGCGACGGCCCGTACACCGAGCAGGACGTCCGGTCGGTGATCGCCTCGGCGGGCGGGCTCGGTGCCAAGCGCTGACCCGCACCTGCTGCCGGCGTGGCAGCTGGTCCGGCTGCTCCGCGAAGGCGAACTCTCCCCGGTCGAGGTGACCAACCACTTCCTCGACCGGATCGAGCGGCTCGACGGCGCGCTGCACTGCTTCGTCACCGTCGACCGGGAGGGGGCCATCGCCGCCGCGCGGGCCCTGGAGCGGCACCGCGCCGGCGCCCTCTACGGCCTGCCCGTCGCGGTCAAGGACCAGTACCTGACCCGCGGGCTGCGCACCACCGGCGGCTCGGCGCTCTACCGCGACCACACGCCCGACGAGGACGCGGCCTGCGTCGAGCGGATCCGGGCCGCCGGTGGGATCGTGCTCGGCAAGACGAACACCCCGGAGTTCGGGCTGCACTGGCGGACCCGCAACCGGGTCGCGCCGGAAACCCGGAACCCGTGGGACACCGGCCGCTCGCCGGGCGGCTCCAGCGGCGGCTCGGCCGTGGCGGTGGCGGCCGGCCTGGCACCGCTCGCGCTGGGCAGCGACTGCGCCGGCTCGATCCGGCTGCCGGCCGCGTTCTGCGGTGTCACCGGGATCCTGCCCGGCAACGGCCTCGTGCCCCGGCACGGCGGTCTCGGCGGGTCGCTTCAGTTCACCGGCATCGGCCCGATCGCGGGCGGGGTGCGGGACGCGGCGCTGCTACTGCAGGTCCTGGCCGGCTACGACCCGCGTGACCCGACCGGCCGGCGGGACGCCGCGTTCCGCTGGCCTGGCCGGCGCGGCGTGCGCGGCCTGCGGGTGGGCTGGTGGTCGCCGCAGGTCGTGGCGGGCGGGAACGAGCGGGTGGTCGGCGCGGTGCGGGCCGCGGTCGCCCAGATCGCCGAGGCGGGGGTGTTCTTCGACGACGCGGGACTGGCCCTCGGAGACGAGGAGTGCCAGGTCGCGTTCACCCGCATGACGTACGCCGACCGCTACGCGTCGCAGGGCCGCGAGCTGCTCGCCGACCCCGGTACGGCGGCGCAGCTGACGCCACTGGTACGGCAGCGGTTCGAGGCCGGCGGGCGGGTCACCGGCGCCGAGTACGCCGAGGCGCTGGCGGTGCGCTTCCGGGCCGCGCAGCAGGTGGCCGACGCGTTCGACCGGTACGACGTGCTGGTCAGCCCGACGGTCGCGTTCGTCGCCGTGCCGCCGCCGGAAGACGACTGGACGTGGCGCCCGGCCGGCATCACCGACTACACGTACCTGGCCAACTTCGTCGGCGTCCCCGCGGTGAGCGTGCCGTGCGGGCTCGTTGATGGGCTGCCGGTCGCCGTCCAGCTCATGGCCCGCACCGAGGCGGCGGCCGTGCGGGCCGCCGCCACGCTGGAGGATGTGCTCGTCACGCGTGTTTCGCGACCATCTGTCGCAGGCGGTCCAGCCCTTCGGTGAGGGCGTCGTACCCGGGGCCGAAGGAGAAGCGCATCCACGACGTGTACGGGCTCGCGCCACGGCGCCGGCGCCCCGGATTGACGTCGAACAACTGCCCGGGAACCGTGATCACCTTGAACTCCAGCGCCCGCCGGAAGAACTCCATACCGTCGTTGAGCGGCGCGGGCAGCCCGTCCAGGCAGCCCCACACGTAGAAGGTGCCGGCTGGTTCGGCGTCGACCACCACGCCCATGTCGCGCAGGGCGGCCACCGCGTGGTTGCGCTTGCGGGCGAACTCGGCGCGCACCGCGGCCGTCTCCTGCCGGGCGTACCCGGGCTCGAGCGCGGCCAGCGCGGCCCGCTGGACGAGCCGCGACGGCCCGCCGTCCATGCCGCTGCCGACCCGGTCGATGACGGCGATGGTGCCGGGCGGCCCGAGCACCCAGCCCAGCCGCCAGCCGGGGTACCGGAAGTTCTTGGTCAGCCCGTCGAAGATCAGTACGTCGTCGGTGTCCGGGTCGGTCACGTGGGCCGCGGCGCTGACCGGTCCCTCGGCGGGCAGCCACTGTCCGGCCTGCCCGGGAACGTAGTGGTAGTGGCTGTAGAACTCGTCGACGAGCAGGGCGCAGCCGGACGCCCCGGCGTAGCGCACCAGGTCGTCGAGCCGTTCGCCGCTGATCACCGCGCCGGTCGGGTTGCAGGGGTTGGACAGCAGGAAGGCCCCGACGCCGGAGCGCTCGACCAGCCCGCCGAGGTCGGCCGCGCCGAGCCGGAAGCCGTCCTCGGGCCGGGTACGCACCGGCACCGGGGTGACCCGGGACAGGTGCAGGCTCAGCATGTCCTCGTACGCGGAGTAGTCGGGCAGCATGTAGCCGACATTGGTCTCGCCGAGGGCGGCCAACGCGCGGCTGAGCGCCAACCGTCCACCTTGGACGATTGCGACGTGGTCGGCGGTGTACCGGCCGGCCCGCCCGCGCCGGAAGGTGTCGTTGTAGTAGGCGGCCACCGCCTCGCGCAGTTCGCGGGTGCCGCTGACCGGACCGTATGCGTGATCGGACGGCTCGAGGTCGACACGGGCGATCCGCTCGGGCGCGTCCGGTAGCGGGCCGACCTCCGGCTGGCCCTGGCCCAGGTTGATCCAGTCCGGGTCGCCCAGTGCGAACCCGACCTTCGTCGCCTCGTCCAAGACGAAGATCACGCCCATGAACGGGACGTCTCGCAGATGTGCGGGCTGCGACGCGGCGATGGTCACGGTGGCCCCCCTTCTCCTCGTTTCCTCTCGCATGCTCGGTGCCTGCAACTGGTGCCACAAGACGCCAGAATCTTTCGGATCGGTAAGTTCTGGTTATGATTCGCCGATGATCGACATGCGTCAGCTGGTCATGTTCCGGCAGGTCGTGGAGGCGGGTTCGTTCTCGGCGGCGGCTCGGGCCATGCGCTGCACGCAACCGGCGGTGAGCCAGCAGATGAAGGCGCTGGAGCGTGCCGTGGGCGGGCCGCTGTTCGCCCGGGTCGGCCGCGGCCTCCAGTTGACCGAGGCGGGGCATGCCCTGTCTCGGTACGCGACCGACATCCTCAACGGGGTGGCCGTGGCGCAGCAGCAGGTCCGGGCGATCGCGACGGAGATGGGCACGGTACGGCTGTGCGCCTTCCCCAGCGCCAACGCCACATTGGTGCCAAAGGCGGCGGCGACTCTCAAGAAGCGGCATCCGCACCTGCGCCTGGAGTTGCTGGAGGACGAGCCGCCGCAGTCCTACCAGACGCTGCGGCGGGCGCGGTGTGACGTGGTGGTCGCGTTCACCTACGAGCCCGGCAAGATCCGCCCGGCCGACGTCGGGATGCTGGAGGTGCCGCTGTTGGCCGACCCGCTGGTGTTGCTGGTCCCGGCCGGTGACCCGCTGGGCGAGCGGGAGTCGGTTGCGCTGGCCGAGCTCGCCGACGCGACCTGGATCGCCGGGTGCCCACGGTGCCGCCAGCAGTTCCTCAAGGTCTGCCAGAGCGGCGGGTTCAATCCCTCGATCGCCTGCGCCACCGACGACAACATGGCGTTGCAAGGCCTGGTCGCGGCCGGGTTGGGCCTGGCCCTCGTGCCGGCGCTGGTGCTGGCGTTCATGCGCCATCCGGACCTGGTGGCGGTGCCGGTGGAGCCGGTGAGCCGTCGGCGGGTCTCCGCGTACACGTGGCCGGACCTGGCCCGCACCAGCGCGGTCGCGGCGACGCTGGCGGCGCTGCGGGAGGCGGCCCGCCGGTTGGATGCCCCCGCCGGCACACTCGCGCTGGCCTGACCGGGCGAACGGCACCGCGACGCGGGCGCGGCGGGCAACGGCCCGGGTCGCCGCCCAGGCAGGCGACTCAGTCAATCCAGGATCTTAAATGTTAAGAGTGCGTTCCGATCTCTGTACCGACCGTCCGGTCTAGTGTAACGTCGCCCTGGCCGGGGAGCGTGACGGGCGTCTCCCCGGCTCTGTGGCAACGGCAGGTCGACCGGCACGAGAGGTGACCGAGCGGAACATGACGAATCAGAACGCCGTACGTGACGCCGAGACCGCCACCGCGACCGCCAGCGGCGCCGATCTGGCCGGGAAGGTCGCGTGGATCACTGGGGCGGGCCGGGGACTGGGCCGGGCCATCGCCGTCGGACTCGCCGCGGCCGGTGCCCGGGTCGCGCTCACCGCGCGCAGCGCGGACCAGCTCAAGGATGTCGCCGACGAGATCGACAGCCGTACCGGCGGGCCGACCCTCGTGTTGCCCGGCTCGGTCTCCGACCCGGCGGTGGTAGCCGACCACGCCGCCCGTGTGGTCGGCGAGCTGGGACGGCTGGACGTACTGGTCAACTCGGCCGGGATCAGCCCCTCGGTGGTGCGCAGCGAGCACCTGACCGACGCCGACTGGCAGCAGATCCTCGACATCAACCTGACCGGTACCTTCTACTGCTGCCGGGAAGCCGGCCGGTACATGCTGGCTGCCGGCTCGGGCAGCATCGTCAACGTCTCGTCCGTGCACGGCCACACCGCGGTGGAACGGATGTGCGCCTACGCGGCCAGCAAGGGCGGCGTGGAGTTGCTGACCCGGACGCTGTCGGTGGAGTGGGCCGACCGGGGCGTACGGGTCAACAGCCTGGCGCCCGGATACTTCCGCACCCAGCTCACCGAGGCGTACGTGGCCAGCCGGCACGGTGCCCGGGTGATGTCCCGGATCCCGATGGCCCGGATCGGAGAGACCAGCGAGTTGGTCGGCGCGGCGGTCTTCCTCGCCGGCGACGCATCCTCGTACGTGACCGGCGCCAGCCTGGTGGTCGACGGCGGATGGACCGCGCAGTGAGCCCGCCGTGGGACTGGGACGCGCAGGCGCGGGCGGTCGGCGCGCGGGCGGACGGCACGTTCAACGCGGCCACGATGCGCCTGCCGCAGGAGCGGGCGGTGGTCTGGCGCCGCGCGGATGGCACCGCCACCGCGTACTCGGCCCAGCAACTGCGCCGCCGCGCAGGGGAGATGGCGGCCGTCCTGGCGGAACTGGGAGTCGGGCGCGGTGACCGGGTCGCCGGGCTGATCGGCCGGCGCCCGGCCTCGTTCTGCGCGGCGCTGGCGACGTGGTGGCTCGGGGCGGTCTACGTGCCGCTGTTCACCGGCTTCGGCGGCGACGGCCTGCGAGTACGGCTGGCCGACAGCGCGCCCAAGGTGGTGTTCACCGACCCGGCCAGCCGGGACGGGCTCGGCGCGGTGCAGGACGGCTTACCCAGCTTCGAGGTCCTCGTCGTCGGCGGGCCCGCCGGGTCAGGTGACATCGGACTCGACGCGATGCTGGCCCGGCCACGCACCGCCCCGGCTGTGGTGGAGACCGGCCTGCACGACCCGTCCACCATCATGTACACCTCGGGCACGACCGGGCGCCCCAAAGGCTGTGTGATCCCGCACGCGGCGATCGTGAGCCTGCTGCCGTACGTGCGGCACTGCCTGGCGGTCGGCCCGGGCGACGTGCTCTTCTCCGGCGCCGACGCGGGCTGGTCGTTCGGCCTGTTCACCACCGGCCTGGCGCCGATGTCGCAGGGCGTGAGCCGGGTGATGTACGAGGGTCCGTTCAGCACGCCGGGCTGGTGGGCGTGCGTACGGGAACAGAGCGCGACGCACGTGGCCGCCGCCCCGACGGCGTTCCGGCAGCTCGCCACCGGCGGCGCCGAGCTGGTGCCGGCCGAGTTCACCGCGGCGACCAGCGCCGGCGAGCCGCTGGACGAGCCGACCGTCCGCTGGTTCCAGGAGCACGCCGGCGTTGTCGTGCACGACAGCTACGGCCTCTCCGAGCTGGGCATGGTTACCGGCAACCTGCGCAACCCGCCGCATCCGTCGGTGGCACCCGGCTCGATGGGGGTCGCGCTGCCCGGGTTCGAGGTGGCCCTGCTGGACGAGGGCGGTAACCTGGCCAGCGGCGAGGCGACCGGCCGGGTCGCCGTACGGGACAACGGCTTCTTCCTCAGCCGCGGGTACTGGGGGCGGCAGCAGGAGTGGGACGACCGCCTGGTGGACGGCTGGTTTCTGACCGAGGACCTGGCCCGCCGCGACGAGCAAGGCCGGTTCTGGTACGTGGGCCGCGCCGACGACGTCATCGTCACCGCCGGCTACAACGTGGGCCCGAACGAGGTGGAGACCGCGCTGCTGTCCCATCCCGCGGTCGTCGATGCGGCCTGCGTCGGTGAGGCCGACCCGGTCAAGGGCCAGGTCGTCGCCGCGCACGTGGTGCTCGGCGTACCCGCCCCGGACGACCTGCTCGGCGAGCTGCGCCGCTGGGTGGGGGAGCGGGTCGGCTGGCACGCGGCCCCGCGCCGGGTGCACGTGTGCCCCGAACTACCACGGACCGCGAGCGGGAAGGTGCAACGGCACCTGTTGCGGGCCGCCGGCGCGGGACCGGTGAGCCGATGACGAGCCAGCGGCCACACAGCTCGCACTGGGGGGCCTTCACCGCCGAGGTCCACGATGGACGGTTGGTCGGCGTGCTGCCGCCGCCCGGCGACCCGGCGCCGTCCGCACTACTGCCGGCCATCGCGGATGCCCTGCACTCCGACGTGCGGGTCGCCGCCCCCGCGGTGCGGCGCGGCTGGCTGGAGCACGGCCCCGGCGCGACCTCGCAGCGGCGCGGCGCCGACGACTTCGTCGAGGTGAGCTGGGACCGCGCCCTCGACCTGGTCGCCGGTGAGCTGGACCGGGTACGGCGCGAGCACGGCAACCCGGCCATCTTCGGCGGCTCGTACGGATGGGCGAGCGCGGGCCGCTTCCACCACGCCAAGACCCAGCTCGCCCGGTTCCTCAACCTCTTCGGCGGCTGCACCGACCAGAAGTTCAACTACAGCTACGCGGCCGCGTCGGCGATCCTGCCGCACGTGGTCGGCACCGGCGGCCCCACCGCTGGCGAGGTGACCTCCTGGGACGTGATCGCAGAGCACACCCGGCTGTGGGTGATGTTCGGCGGCGCCCCGCTGAAGAACACGCAGGTCGAGTCCGGCGGCATCACCCGCCACTCGGCCGAACACTGGCTGCGGACCGCACGGCGCAACGGCACCGGGTTCGTGGCGGTCACCCCGATCCGCGATGACGCCGCCGCCTTCCTCGACGCGCAGTGGCTGCCGGTACGCCCCAACACCGACACCGCCGTCATGCTCGGCCTGGCGCACACGCTGCTGGTCGAGGAACTCTACGACCGGGACTTCGTCGCGCGGTACTGCGTCGGGTTCGACCGCTTCCGCCGGTACCTGGAGGGCGCCGACGACGGCCGGCCCAAGACGGCCGAATGGGCGGCGCAGATCGCCGGTCTGGACGCCGGCGCGCTGCGCGAGCTGGCCCGGCGCATGGTCGCCGAGCGGACGATGATCACCTCCACCTGGTCGCTTCAGCGCGCGGACCACGGCGAGCAGCCGTTCTGGATGACGGTGGTGCTCGCCGCCATGGTCGGACAGATCGGCCTGCCCGGCGGCGGGTTCGGCTTCGCCTACGGCGACACCGCGGGCATCGGCAACCGGCGCTACCCGTTTCCGGCCCCCGCCCTGCCGGCCGGCACCAACCCCACCGGCAGCACGATCCCGGTCGCCCGGATCGCGGACATGCTGCTGCACCCCGGCGAGCCGTACGACTTCGACGGCGAGCGCCGCCGGTACCCGGACATCCGGTTGGTCTACTGGGCCGGCGGCAACCCGTTTCACCACCACCAGGACATCAACCGGCTGCTGCGCGGCTGGCGCCGCCCGGAGACCATCGTGGTGCACGAGCCGTGGTGGACGGCAACCGCCCGGCACGCCGACATCGTGCTGCCGGCCACCACGACGCTGGAGCGCAACGACATCGGCGCCTCCTCCCGCGACGACGTGATCGTGGCGATGCACCAGGCGGTCGACCCGGTCGGCCAGGCTCGCCACGACTTCGAGATCCTGGCCGGGCTCGCCGACCGGTTGGGCTTTCGCGAGGTGTTCACCGAGGGGCGCGACGAGGCGGCCTGGCTGCGCCACCTGTACGAGCGGACCCGCCGCGCGGCCGCCCGCAACGGCACCGACCTGCCCGAGTTCGACGAGTTCTGGCGGCGCGGGCGTGCGGAGGTGCCCGGTACCCGCAGCTTCGTGCTGTTCGAAGCGTTCCGCGCCGACCCGGACGCACATCCGCTGCGTACCCCCTCGGGCCGGATCGAGATCTTCTCCGAGACGATCGAGAGCTTCGGCTACGAGGACTGCCCGCCACACCCCACCTGGCTGGAACCGGCGGAGTGGCTCGGCGCGGCAGAGGCGACCCGACATCCGTTGCACCTGATCTCGAACCAGCCACGCACCCGGCTGCACGGGCAGCTGGACATGGGCCGGGTCAGCCGGGACAGCAAGGTGAACGGACGCGAGCCCTGCCGGCTCAACCCGGCCGACGCCACCGCCCGCGGCATCCGCGACGGCGACCTGGTACGGCTGTTCAACGACCGCGGCGCGTGCCTGGCCGGCGCGGTGCTCACCGACGCCGTCCGGCCCGGTGTGGTCGAGCTCGCCACCGGAGCCTGGTACGACCCGCGCGAGCCCGGCGTGATCGGCGCGCTCGACCTGCACGGCAACCCCAACATGCTCACCGCGGACCACGGCACCTCGCGCCTGGGCCAGGGCCCGAGGGCGCACAGCGCCCTGGTGCAGGCCGAGCGGTTCGACGGTCCCGCGCCGCCGGTCGCCGTGCTCTCCGCGACACCCGTTTGTGTTTCCGAGGAAGGAAAGACCGATGGCGCAGATGACTCTTGAGCAGATCCCCGCGGACAAGCTAGACCGCGTCGACCAGATCAGTGTGAGCACCCGGTACCTGGGGCGCTACCAGTCGGTCAGCTCCATCCGGGACGTCCCGGAGGTCTACATCGACGAGCCGCAGTCGATGGGCGGGGTCAACTCCGGCCCGACCGCGCTGGAGTCGACGCTCGCCGCGCTCAACGCCTGTTCGGCGATGATCATGTTCCTGGTCCGCAAGGAGATGAAGTTCGACCTCGGCGCCGTGCGCTTCCAGACCGACGGCTGGGTCGACAAGCGCAGCGTCGAGATGCGCCGGACCAAGCAGCCGTACTCGGCCATCGCGCCGCTCACCGAGCACTACTTCAAGGTGGAGCAGAAGGTGTACATCACCACCTCGGAGTCGGGCGAGCGGCTGGACCACTTCCGCGGCGAGGTGCTGCGGTTGTGTCCGATGCACGCCCTGCTGCGCGACGCGGGCGTACCAGTCGAGTCACAGTGGACGATCGAGAGCTGAGGCGGCCCGCCCGCCCGGAGGCACGCCATGATGGGATATATGACGCGGCGGCTCGTGATCGCCGTACCGACGCTGCTGGGCGTCGCGGTCGTCAGCTTCCTGCTGATGCGCCTCATCCCCGGCGACCCCGCCCGAGTGCTGGCAGGCCCCGACGCCACCGCGGACGACATCGAGCTGATCCGCCGCCAGTTCGGCTTCGACAAGCCGGTGCTCACCCAGTTCCTGGAATACATGGGCCGGCTGGCCACCGGTGACCTGGGCCGCTCGGCGCGCACCGGCGACTCTGTGCTCACCGAGATCGTGGCGCGGTTGCCGTACACGGTCATGCTGGCGGTGCTCGCGACGGCGCTGGCCGTCGTGGTGGGCTGCACCCTCGGGGTGCTCGCGGCGGTCCGCCGCGAGGGCCTGGCCGACCTGATCCTGTCCGGGCTGTCGGTGTTCGGCGTCTCCATGCCGGTCTACTGGGTCGGGCTGCTGCTGGTCATCCTGTTCTCGGTCAACCTCGGCTGGCTGCCGGCCGCCGGCGCCGAGTCCTGGCAGGGCTACATCCTGCCGACGGTGACGCTGTCGTTCTTCACGATCGGCTTCATCTCCCGGCAGATGCGCTCGGCGATGGTCGAGACCCTGGAGATGGACTTCATCCGGACGGTGCGGGCCAAGGGCGTCGGGCGGTGGGCGGTCATCCTGCGGCACGCGGTACGCAACGCGGCCCTGCCGGTGGTGACCGTGATCGGACTCCAGTTCGGACAGTTGCTCGGCGGTGCCGTGATCACCGAGACGATCTTCGCCTGGCCGGGCATCGGGCGACTGCTGGTCGAGTCGATCGGCGCCCGCGACTTCACCACCGTGCAGGGCGCCATCCTGATCTTCGCGGTCGCGCTCATCCTGGTGAACCTGCTGACCGACATCCTCTACGCCTACATCGACCCCAGGATCCGCTATGACTGAGTCGACCGCGCCTTTGACCCCGCTGCCGATCGCCGCGCCCCGCCGCGACCATCTGCTGCGCCGGCTGCTGCGGCATCGCAGCTCGCGCATCGGGCTGATCATGCTCAGTGGCTTTTTCGCGGTGATCGTCTTCGGGCCGCTGCTGGTCGCGGGGAGCCCGACCAGCGACCCGCACTACCAGAACCTCGGCGAGAGCCTCCAGCCACCCTCGGCCAGCCACTGGCTCGGCACCGACCTGCTCGGCCGCGACGAACTGGTCCGGCTCGTCATCGGCGCCCGCTACACCATCCTCATCGGAATCGGCGCGGTCGTGGTCGGCATCCTGATCGGGGTACCCCTCGGCGCGCTGTCCGGCTTCTACCGCGGCTGGGTCGACCTGCTCGTCCAGCGGCTCATCGACATCGTCCTGGCCTTCCCACACTTCCTGCTCGCGCTCGCCCTGGTCGCCGTCCTCGGCCCCGGACTGCGCAACCTGATCATCGCGGTCGCGCTGGCCTCGTTCCCACGCTTCGTCCGGCTGGTCCGCGCATCGGTGCTCAGCGTTCGCGAGCAACCGTTCACCGAGGCCGCGCGGGCACTGGGCGTCAGCGAACGGCGCGTGCTGTGGCGGCACGTGCTGCCCAACTCCCTCACCCCGGTCATCGTCCAGGCGCCCCTCGAACTGGGCAGCGCCATCCTGACCGCCTCCGGGCTCGGCTTCCTCGGCCTCGGCGTACGCCAGCCCACTCCGGAGTGGGGCACGATGCTCGGCGAGTCACGAGACCTGATCTTCAGCAACCCGCGGATGCTGACCTATCCCGGGCTCTGCATCCTCGCCGCGATCCTCGCCTTCAACCTGCTCGGCGACGGAATGCGCGACGTACTCGACCCGCGGCTGCGCTCGCGCAAGCGGCTGCCGCGGCGCCTGCGCCGGCGACTGCCCCGAAAGGCTGGGCGATGACCGCACTGCTCGACGTCAAGAACCTGCGGACGCATTTCCACACCACCAGCGGCGTCTACCGGGCGGTGGACGGCGTCGACCTGACCGTCCACGCCGGACGGACGCTCTGCGTCGTCGGCGAGTCCGGCAGCGGCAAGAGCGTCACCGCCCTGTCCGTCATGGGCCTGATCGACGCACCCGGGCAGATCCAGCCCGACAGCGAGATCCTCTTCGAAGGTCGCGACCTGCTGCGGCTGCCGGAGCGGCAGATGCGTTCCATCCGGGGCCGCGACATCACCATGATCTTCCAGGAGCCGATGACCTCACTCGACCCGGTCTACACCGTCGGCTACCAGATCGCCGAAGCGGTGCGCGCCCACAACGACGTCGACCGCAAGACGGCGACCGAACGCACCATCGAACTCATGCGCCTGGTCGGCATCCCCTCGCCGGAGCGGCGCATCCACGACTACCCCCACCAGATGTCGGGCGGCATGCGCCAGCGCGTGATGATCGCCGCGGCGCTCAGCTGCAACCCCAAGCTGCTCATCGCCGACGAGCCGACCACAGCCCTCGATGTCACCATCCAGGCACAGATCCTCGAGCTCATGAAAGACCTGCGCGACCGCCTCGGCACCGCCATCCTCATGATCACCCACGACCTCGGGGTCGTCGCGGAGATGGCCGACGACGTCGCCGTCATGTACGCCGGCAAGGTCGTCGAGACCGGCGCCGTGGCGGACATCTTCCACCGCCCGCAGCACCCCTACACGGAGGCGCTCCTTCAGTCGGTACCGGTACTGGGCATGAGCAAGGAGCAACCACTGCGGGTCATCCAGGGCACTGTGCCCAGCCCGCTGAACTGGCCCGCCGGCTGCCGCTTCGCCCCTCGCTGCACCGAGGCGTTCGACCGCTGCCGGCAGGAGTTGCCGCCACTGTTCCCTGTGGACAGTCAACAGTCCGCCTGCTGGCTGTGCGAGACCGGAGCCCGCGACTCGGTGGGCGTCGAGGAGATCTACCGATGACCACCGTCGACAAGAGCGCTCCAGACACCCAGGCCGAGGCGAGCGGCGCCGGCCCGCTGCTTTCGCTACGCGATGTGCACACCCACTTCCCGGTACGTGGCGGCGTTTTGCGCCGTACGGTCGGCCACGTCCGGGCCGTGGACGGCGTCGACCTGGAGGTCAGGCGCGGCGAGACACTCGGCCTGGTCGGCGAGTCCGGCTGCGGCAAGTCCACGCTCGGGCGGACCATCCTGCGGCTCATCCCGCCCACCAGCGGGCAGATCCACTTCGACGGCACCGACCTCACCCGGCTGCGACCGGACCGGATGAAGGCGATGCGTCGCCACATGCAACTGATCTTCCAGGACCCGGTGGGCTCGCTCAACCCACGGATGACGGTCCGGAACATCATCGGTGAGGCCCTTCTGGCCCACGGGGTACGCAGCCGCCAGGAACGCCACGAGCAGGTGCGGGACATCATGCAGAGCGTCGGCCTGGACCCCGACGCCGGTGGCCGGTACCCGCACGAGTTCTCCGGTGGCCAGCGCCAGCGCGTCGGCATCGCCCGCGCCCTCGTCCTGCGGCCCCGGTTCATCGTCGCGGACGAACCGGTCTCCGCGCTCGACGTCTCCATCCAGTCCCAGGTGCTCAACCTCCTTGTCGACCTCAAACGCCGGTTCGCGTTGACCTACCTGTTCGTCGCCCACGACCTCGCGGTGGTCGACTACGTGTCCGACCGGGTCGCGGTCATGTACCTGGGCAAGGTGGTGGAGATCGCCGACTCGGTGTCCATCCGGGAACGGCCGCTGCACCCGTACACGGTGGCGCTGCTGTCCGCGATACCACAACCCAGGCCCGGCGAGGCGCGCCAGCGCATCGTCCTGGCCGGCGACGTACCCAGCCCGCTCACACCGCCGTCCGGATGCCGGTTCCGGACCCGATGCCCGATCGCCCGGCAGATCTGCACCGACCTGGAACCGCCGCTGGAGAGTAAGGCCCCGGGACACAGCGTGGCCTGCCACTTCAGCGGTGAGATGGGAGCGACCGCATGACGGGCGACCTGAGCGGCGCGGCGGCGCTGGTGACCGGCGGCGCCTCCGGTCTCGGCCGCGCCACCGCCGCCTCCCTCGTCGAGGCTGGCGCGTCAGTGGTCCTGGTCGACCTGCCCGGCTCGCCCGGAGCCGAAGCCGCTGCCAAGCTGGGCCCACACGCCACCTTCTGCCCGGCCGACGTCTGCGCCGAGGACGACGTGGCGCGGGCAGTCGCCACCGCCACCGAGGCCGGCCCCCTGCGGGTCGTGGTCAACTGCGCCGGCGTCGCGACGCCGGGACGCGTGCTGGGCAGGCGGGGCCCGCTGCCGCTGGACGCGTTCCGCGCGGTCGTCGAAGTCAACTTGGTCGGCACGTTCAACGTACTGCGCCTGTCCGCGGCGGCGATGCGTGCCAACGAACCCGTCGACGGCGAGCGTGGTGTCGCCGTCCTCACCGCCTCCGTCGCCGCCTTCGAAGGGCAGGTCGGGCAGGCCGCGTACGCCGCGTCCAAAGGCGGCGTCGCGGCGCTCACCATCAGCGCCGCCCGAGACCTCGCCGACGCCGGCATCCGCGTGGTCACCATCGCACCCGGCATCTTCGAGACACCCATGCTGCGCGGCCTGCCCGAACCGGTCCAGCAGTCGCTGGCCGCACAGGTGCCACACCCCAGCCGGCTCGGCCATCCCGACGAGTACGCCCAGTTGGTCCGGCACATCATCGACAACCGCTATCTCAACGGCGCCGTCATCCGCTTGGACGGCGCGGTACGCATGGCCCCGCGCTAGCTTCGCGGCGGCCCGAACCGCCGCGGCGTCGGTGACGACCGCTCGGTTGGCGTGAAGCTGGTCAGCTCATTGCTTCTGGCGATCGGGCGTGTGTCGCGTTGCCGCCGCCGGTGTCCTCTCGGCTGCGGAGGCTAGCCGCATGCCCGCGCTGGTACCGCAGCAGACGTCCAGCCCATCGCTGAACGGCCCGAACTCCGGCAGCACGTCGGCGGTCGCGCCGAAGATGATCTCCGAGGTGCGGAACGGCGTGTGGTCGAACCTCGGAGCCAGAGGTCGTGGCCGCGCTCGACCGCGGACAGCGTCTGGGCGGACAGCGTTTGGGCGGACAGTTCGCGCAGAGACGGGGCCTTGAGCCGAGAACACTGGCCGAGGGCAATCTGCGGCCTTCGAATCAGGCGCTCGGCTTTGCGATCGCCGCGGCGTACGCGTTGGCGGCCGTGTCGAACAAAGGCGGGTCGCTGTCCACCGGCATGAGGGTGCGACGTACAGGTTTTGACCAAACGGCGCCGGCTCGCTTGGACCAGCCCGCCTGTTAGGCCGATTGCCGATCATCCTCATTCATGATCCATTGCGTGTGACGCAATGGCTGAAATGCAATACGCAACATGGTCTTGACAGCGTTGCATATCTTCCTACGATCGTTGCAGGCACGTTAACGACCAGATCTATTAGTCCGATCTGGACGGTTTGTTCCATCGAGGGAGAGGCACATGCCCGTGGCACATCCCAAACGCACCCCAACGCCCCGACCAAGTAGACGGTCCACCATCTCGGTCCTGTCAGCCCTATCGATCCTCAGCGCCTTGGCGGCCGGCACGCTCGCCGCACCGGCGGCGACGGCGGCACCGGCGGCGCCCCTTGGGCCGAAGGTGATCCAGACCGACGCACCGCCGACCGGCAACCTGGTGACCTTCCGGTACAAGGCGCCAGAGGGCGTCAATGCCGTGCACATCTACGGCGACTGGTTCTACTCCCAGCCTGAGAACGTCAACTGCAACGACTGCGGCGACGGCCGTCCCCCGTCGCAGTGGCAGCCCGGTGACATCCCTGCCACCCCGTGGCACCTGCTGCCCTTGAAGCGTGGCGCCGACGGCGTGTGGGCGACCAGCGTCCCGCTGCCCGCCGGCACCTTCCGGTACGCCTTTACCCACGACTGCACGAACGATCTGGCGACCGGCTGCACGCTGCACCACGACCCCGCCAACCCGTGGCAGATTCAGCCGCAGTACCCGGGCGCGCCCGGCGCGGTCCGCAGCACGATCTACGTGCCGAACAACCCCTCGTTCCCGACCTACGACAACGCCTTCCAGGCACCAGTCAAGCCGAACAAGACCGGCAAGCTGGAGTCGCGCCGGTACACCTCGCCGCTGTCGACCAACCCGGCCGGCGTGCACGACGTCGTCGTCTACACCCCCTGGGGCTACGACCCCAACCGCGCCACCCCCTACCCAACCCTCTACCTGAGCCACGGCTCAGGCGACAACTCGATCGCCTGGACGATGCAGGGTGTCGCGCACCACATCCTTGAGAACGCGATCGCGGACAAGGCGGCGCAGCCGATGATCGTCGTGTCCACGGACTTCAACGGCCTGCCTGGTGGCAACCAGGGCTACGCGAACGAACTGCGGAACAACGTGATCCCGTTCGTGGAGCAGAACTACAACGTCTCCAAGCGTTCGCAGGACCGCGCGTTCGGTGGCTTCTCGGCCGGCGGCAGTCGAGCCTTCACCGTCATGTACGACAACACCGACCTGTTCGGCTACCACGCCGCATGGAGCTGGGGCGGGCCCGCCGCGAACCAGGCCCAGATCGACCGACTGAAGGCCGTACCCGGCGGCATCCACATCGGCACAGGACTCCAGGACCGCCTGGGCAACATCGCCCAGAACTCACTGGCGCGGGTCGCCGCCCTCAAGGCGGCGGGCGTCGACATCAAGGAGTTCAACGTCAACGGCGTCCACACCTGGGACGTCTGGCGCCAGATGCTCAACAACTACCTGCGCAACGTGGCCTTCCGCACCACGACCACCAGCCTCGAAATCACCACCGCGCCGGCGGGCAACTCGCAGAACCTCAAGCTCACCGCCACCGCCCGGGTCGGCACCGTCACCAACGGCGTCGCCTTCCCGTCCGGCAAGGTCGAGTTCTACGCCGGGGACAACCTCCTCGGCTCCGCCAAGGTGCAGAACGGCATCGCCACCATCAGCAAGAACTTCCACCGCGGCCTGCTCGACGACGGTCCCATCGTCGCCAGGTACCAAGGCGACAAGTTCCTGAACAATTCACAGAGCGCGCCGGTGAACGCCGTGTGAGCTGAGACGCCATCGTCCACATAGAAGACCTCGTCGGGTCTGATCGAGTGTCCACACCCGATCACCCGGCGAGGTCTTCTCGTGCGGCGGCCACATCCACTTCACCGCGCGTCGCGGCGACGCCCAGACGAGCTTTCCCGGGATTGAGCCGGGCCTGGTCGCCGCCGTTGTCCTGTGGGGGCCCAACAAGCCCCGAAGCGCCAGCATGGATCTACCGGTAGTTCCTCGACGTCCAGGTCGGTTGACTCTGCTGGACCACTACGAGCTGCGTGATCCCGGTGAGCGGGCCGTGCTGCTACGAATCGTCAGGTGGGTCGCGAGTTGGATGCGGCATGGAACGGTTCGTTCGGCGTCTGTGACGAGCGCGTGGAGCATCGCCATGCAATGCGTTCCGAGGGTCTCGAAGTCCTGTCCCACTGTCGTCAGCGGGGGAGTGGTGTACGCGGCCTCGGGGATGTCGTCGAACCCGACGACGCTCACCTCCTCCGGCACCTGACGGCCCATCTCGGTCAGCGCCCGAAGCACCCCTATGGCCATGTGGTCGTTGGCGCAGAAGACAGCCGTGACGTCGAGGTCGGAAGCCAGTCGTAGCCCGATTTCGTATCCAGAGCGGGCGGTCCAGTCGCCGGCCATGAAGCGTGGCTGGCGGCCGCTGGCGGCCCGCAGCGTGCGGTGCCAAACGGCCCGCCGCAGCCGGGCCTCGGGGCAGCTCGGAGGGCCGGAGACGTGGTGCACGGTGGTGTGGCCGAGTCCGAGCAGGTGGGCGGTCGCCATGGCCACACCCGCGGAACTGCCGACGTCCACGACGCCAAGGGCTCGGCGTCGACGCGCTCCGATGGTGACGATCGGGAAGGGCTCCGAGGTGAACGTGGTCGGGTCCAGTGGTACGAGCGCCAGCACACCCTCGACGCCCTGGTCGCGCAGGCGGTTCACCGCCGCGCGGAGAGTGCCCTGGGTTGGCGTGTCGGCGCTGGTGATCGTGACGAAGTACCCGGCCGACCGGGCTGCCCGTTCGAAGCCGCCCAGGATCGAGGTGGTTCTAAACGAGACACGGTCCGCGGTGATGACGCCCAAGGTGTTGGAGCGCCGGGTGACCAGCGTGCGGGCCGCCGGGTTGAGCCGGTAGCCGAGCTGGCGTATCGCGTGGTGCACCCGCTCGCGGGTCTCGTCCCGGACGCCCCGGTGGTTGTTGAACACTCGCCAGACGGTGGTGTGTGACACGCCGGCGAGCTGGGCGACGTCCGTCATCGCCGTAGGCCGCGAGGACAGCTGTGAGATCTGGTAAGCAACACCTGTCAATGCGGTTCCTCTCGTCGTGCGCCGCCGGCACCGGCGAGGACAGCGACGGCGGGGCGGTCAGGCGCGGCTCGGCTGCAGGTGCCCGTCGACCCGTCTCGGGATCTCGTGGTAGGCGTCGCGAAGCTCCTCGGGCAGGACCCACTCCGGGGCGTCCTGCCACGCCAGCGGGCGCAGGAACCGGCGGATCGAGGTCGCGCCGACGGACGTGTGCGGTGAGTTCGTCGATGGCCAGGGGCCGCCGTGGTGCTGTGCCCACGCGACGCGTACTCCAGTGGGGTAGCCGTTGAAGACGATCCGGCCCGCGCGGGCGGCCAGCGCGGTGGCCAGGCGCCGTACCGTCGCGCGGTCGTCCCGGTCGGTGGCGTGGATGGAGCCGGTCAGGGACGGCGGGACCGTCGCGATCGCCGCTTGGAGGTCGGACGCGTCCGCGTACCGGACGATGATCATGAGCGGGCCGAAGCACTCCTCGGCCAGGTCGCTGGTCAGGCCGGTCAGGTCGATTTCCAGAAGGGTCGGTGACACGGTGAAACCAGCGGTGTCGGCGGGCGCGGACCGGGCCAGCGGTCTGGCACCGGCCCGTTCGAGCGCCGCCTGCCGTTCCGTGAAAGCGTCGCGGATGCGCTCGTTGAGCAGGACGACCTCGCCGGCCGCGGCGACCCGTTGCCGGAGCGCCTCGACGAGCGTGTCGCCGGTCGGGCCGGACGGGACGAACGCCAGTCCGGGCTTGGTGCACAGTTGCCCACCGGAGCCGGTGAAGGACGCGAACAGGCCGTCGGCGAGATCATCCGTCGCCGCAGCGGCCGGCAGGATGACGATGGGGTTGGTGCTGCTGAGTTCGGCGTAGAACGGGATGGGGTCGTCGCGCTCGTCGATGGCGTTCTGGATGGCGCGGGCCGCACCGATGGAACCGGTCAGCGCGGCGGCCCGTACGAGCCGGTGGCGCACCAGAGCGAGGCCGGCCTGCTGCCCGTACACGAGGGCCACCACGTCGTCGGGTCCACCCGCGCCACGGACGGCGGTCGCGATCGCGATGGCCGAGGCCCGCGACGTCAGGGGGTGGGACGGATGGGCCTTGACGATCACGGGGCAGCCGGCGGCGAGCGCGGAGGCGGTGTCGCCACCTGGTACCGAGAAGGCGAACGGGAAGTTGCTCGCGCCGAACACCGCCACTGGGCCGCTGGGGACGAGCATCCGCCGTACGTCTGGAGCCGGGCCGATCGCTGTCTGGGCGGCGTGGTCGATCGCGGCCTCCAGGTATCCGCCGTCGCGAACCACGTCGCCGAACATCCGGAACTGCGAGGCCGTTCGGGTCAACTCCATGTCGAGGCGCGCGCGGCTGAGGCCGGTCTCCGATTCGGCCACCGCGATGAGATCGGCGCGGTCGGCTTCCAGGGAGGTGGCGATCGCGTCGAGCAGGCGGGCCCGACCGGGTCGGCCGAGTTCGTCCAGCCACGCCGCGGACCTGGCGGCGCGGGCCACGACCGCTTCCAGCCGCTCGTCGTCGGTTTCCAGCAGGCCGGTCTCACGCCGGCGACCGTTGCGTGGATCGACCGTGGTCACCACGTTCACAGCAGTCCCCTTTTGACGAGATTGCCCATGAGGGCTCGGACGCCGAAGTCCCAGGGTTCGCAGTCCTCGGCATGGCGGACCCGGTTGACCAGCGTGCCCAGCGCGGGGGAGCTGATCCGGACGACATCGTCGACCTTGTGGGTGAAACCCTCACCCGGCCGGTCCCGGTCCTGGATCGGGGCGAACATGGTGCCGAGCATCAGGACCGCGCCGTCGGGGTAGTTGTGGTGGGCTCCGATCAGTTGGCGGACAAGGGCGTCCGGGTCGCGCGAGATGCGGGTCATCTCCGAAACCGCGTGCAGCCGGAAACCGTCGCCGCCTTCGATGTCCAGTCCCACCTCCAGCCCTCGTACGCGTTCAAGGTCGAACCTGCCGTCGAAGAGCCGGATGAGCGGGCCGAGCGCACAGGAGGCGTTGTTGTCCTTGGCTTTGGGCAGGAGCAGGGCGGATCGCCCCTCGACGTCGCGGAGGTTGACGTCGTTGCCGAGGGTGGCTCCGACGACCCGGCCGCTGGACTGGACGATGAGCGCCACCTCGGGCTCGGGATTGTTCCAGGTCGAGGCGGCCAGCACCCCGACGGGCACGGCGGTGCCGACGGCGGAGAGGATCTGTCCCTTGGTGAAGATCTCGGCGTCCGGCCCGATGCCCACCTCCAGGTACTGGCTCCAGATGCCTTCCTTGACGAGCAGGGCCTTCAGCCGCTCGGCTTCCTCGGAGCCCGGTGACAGGTCGTGCAGGTCCGCCCCGACTCCGGCGAGCATCCGGCCTCGGATCTCCGCCGCCAGCGCGAGGTCGCCCCGGGCCCGTTCCTCGATGACCCGTTCGATCATCGAGACGGCGAACGTCACGCCGGCGGCCTTGAGCGCCTGGAGGTCCACCGGGGCCAGCAGCCATGGGCGGGTGCGGTCGCGGACCGGCGCCCCCGTATTGGCCAGCACCTCCTCGAAGCCGCCCACGTAACGGCCCTCCAGGTCGGCGACCGTCGTCGCGGGGTCTGGAAGCTCGCACAGGTCACGGACGGTGGGGAAGCGCGCGCTGACGTCGAAGACATCTCCGTCACGGACGAGTACCGGAGACGGCCCGTCCACCGCGGGATCCCAGATCCGTCCGATGAGGACACTATCCGCGGCGTCGTCGGGCAACGCCTCGGCGGCCGTACCGAACCAGTCCGCCTCGCCGGCGAGCGTTTCGGGCGACGCCAGGGTCATGAACTGGCTCCCAGGTTGAAGAAGGAACGCTCGTCAGGGGGGCGGATGTCGTAGACGGCGTCGTGGAACATCCGCAGGGGATGCGGAGTGAAGGGATGCCGCGCGATCGCTTCGAGGTCGAGTTCGATGCCGAGGCCGACGCCGGTGGGGACGAGGACGTCGCCGTCCTCGGTGAGGACGAGCCGCTCGTTCGTGATCTCCGGTCGCCACGGGACGTCGGTCGCCATGATCTCCAGGTAGCGGAAGTTGGGCAGTGTCGCGCCGAGTTGGAGCGTCGCGGCGGTACTCAGCGGTCCGCTCGGGTTGTGCGGTGCGAAGCCGACGTAGCTGGTCGCCGCGAGTGTCGAGATGAAGGCTAGTTCGGCGATGCCGCCGGCGTGGGTCACGTCCGGCTGCACGAAGTCGACCGCCGCACGGTTCAGCGCAGGTGCGAATCCCTGGCGCCCGAACCATCTCTCCCCGGCGGCGATGGGCACCGGGGAGGCACGACGGATGTCGACGAGGGCGTCGAGATTGTCCGGCGGGCACGGTTCCTCGAACCACACCGGGTCGAACTGCGCGATCTCCTTCGCGATTCTGGTCGCGTGGCGGACGTCGAACCGGCCGTGGCCTTCGATGAACAGTTCGACGTCGCGGCCGACGGCGCCGCGGACGGCGTCGATCTGGGCGAGTACGCGGTCCAGTTGGCGGGACGTGATCGCGAGGTCGTAGTTTTCGAAGGGGTCCCACTTCAGGCCGCGGAAGCCGCTTTCGACCGTCTTGCGCGCGGCGGCCGCGTAGTCCTCAGGGGTGACGGCACCGGAGAACCAGCCGTTGGCGTAGGCGCGGACCCGGTCGCGCGTGGCGCCGCCGAGCAGCCGGGAGACCGGTACCCCGAGTTCCCGCGCCGAGATATCCCACAGTGCCATCTCCAGTGCGCTCAACGCGGTCATGATGACCGGGCCACCCCGCCAGTACCAGTCGCGCGCCAGTTCGTAGAGGGTGCCGGCGATGCGGGTCGGGTCGACTCCCACGACGGCCTCGGCGAGTTCCGCTATCGCCCCTTGTACGGCTCTTTCCTTGCCTTCCAAGGTGGCCTCACCGAGCCCGGTGATGCCTTCGTCGGTTTCGACCCGAAGGATCACGAGGTTCGTGCGGTAGAAGTCGACGACGAGCGTGTCGACGGAGGTGATTTTCATGGCGCGACTCACCCCTTTACAGCGCCGGCGGTCATTCCGGCTACGACGTATTTCTGCGCGAACAGGTAGAAGGCGACAGCTGGCAGTGTGAACATGAACGCGACCGCCATGATCGTCTGGATCGGAGTGCCAAGTTCGCCGATGAAGTTGGCGATGCCGACGGAGGCGGGCTGCTTGTCCGGCGTGAAGATGAACGTCACCGCGAACACGTACTCGTTCCAGGCGTGGAAGAACGAGATGACCGCGGTGGCCGCGATCGACGGCGCGATGAGCGGCACGTTGACCCTGGTCAGCACCTTGAACGGCCGTGCCCCGTCAACCCGGGCGGCCTCCTCCAGTTCGCGGGGGATGCCGTCGATCGCGCCTTTGAGGATGAGCGCGACGATCGGCAGGACGAAGGCCGAGTTCACCAGTACCAGGCCGGTCAGCGAGTCGAGCAGTTCGAACCGCCGGAACAGCGAGAACAGCGGCACGACCATGAGCGCCTCGGGCAGCATCTGGGTGAACAGCAGCACGAGCGTCATGACAGCCTTGCCGCGGAACGAGAAACGCGACAGCGCGTAGCCGAGCGGGATGCCCAGGCCGACCGAGAGGATTGTCGTGCCGAGCGCGATCAACAGGCTGTTGAGCAGCCAACCGGTAGCCTTGCCCTCGGCCAGAGCGTCGATGAACACGCCAAACTCCGAGAAGTCCGGCAGGAGCTGGGCTTCCGCGCCGAACAGGTCGGCGTTGCTGGTCAGTGCCGTGACGATCATCCAGTACAGCGGGAAGACAGCGACCCCGAGCACGACCAGGACGGCCAGGACACGCGCGGTGAGGCCGATCCGGAACCGCCGCATCACACGTCCCCCTTCTCGGCGGCGCGGGCGACGAGCCGGCTGCCCATGATGACGATGAACGAGATGATGACGCCGACCATGCCGATCGCCGCGGCGGAGCCGAGTTCCTTGGAGTCGAAGGCCTGGCTGTAGAGGTCGATCACCAGGGTTTCGGTAGCGCCGACCGGCCCCCCTTTGGTCATCAGCCAGATCAGCTCGAACCGCCGCAGCGACCAGATCGTCATGAGCAGGGCGAGCAGCCCGACGGCCGGCTTGATGACCTGCCAGGTGACGGCCCGAAAGGTCCACCACCGGCCGGCGCCGTCCACGGTCGCGGCCTCGGTCAGATCCTGCGGAACCGCCTGAAGGGCGGACAGCAGCACGACCGAGGTGAAGGGGAACAGCTGCCAGATGGTCGTCACCAGGATGGCGGGCAGGGCGTACCGCGGACTGTCCAGAATGGAACCGCCCGGGACGCCCAGGCCGATCGCGTTCAGGAACCGGTTCACGATGCCGTACTGCGAGTTGAACATCCACGTCGCGATCAACGCGACCGCGATTCCGGGGGCCGCCCACGGCACCGTGATCAGCGCGCGAACTACGCCTCGGCCGCGGAAGGCGGTGTTGAGCAGGAGCGCGACGACGAGACCCGAACCCACGGCGCCGACGACGCAGGCGACGACGTAGATGAAGGTGGTCAACAGCGTCTGGTGGAAGCTCTCATCGCTGAAGATCCGTACGTAGTTGTCGAGTCCCACCCACGTGCTGCGCGTGGGATTCAGCAGTGTGGTCCGCGTGAAGCTCAGGTAGATCTCCTGCGCCAGCGGGACCGCTTGGAAGACGAGGACGAAGAGGGCGGCGGGTGCGAGAAAGAGGTAGGGGGTCCACTTGCTTCCCAGAGGGCTGGGCCGGCGCCGGTTCGTGGGTCGCCTCGCAGGCGCTTTGGTCTGTTCCAGCACGGTCATCGGGTCGATCCTTCGTCAGGTAGGACGTCGCCGGCGCGGGGGTGTCCTCGCGCCGGCGACGTCGCCAGGTCAGCGGACCAGTTCGGTGGCCTGCTGCTGGGCCTGGTCCAGCGCGGTCTTGAGGTCGACCTTGCCTTGCAGGGCCGCGATCACGTTCTGCACCACGACCTTGCGGATGTCCGGGGTCTTGGCTTCGAAGCCCAAAACGATCTGCGGCAGGCTGGAGTCGGTGAGGTCGTCGAAGACGGTGAGGAAGGGGGTCTCCTTGAGCTTCTCGGGGCTCCGCTCGGTGACGGTGGCGACGCTGCTGGCGCCGAGGATCTCCTGAAGCTTGACCTGGTTCGCGGGTTCCAGCGCCCACTTGATGAAGGTCGCGGCCGCTTCCTTGTTGGGGCTGTTCTCATTGATCACGATCGGCGCGAGGATGGCGCCCTGGCTGCGGACCGGGAACGGGATGGGCGCGACGCTGAAGTTGAGGTTGGGGTTCTGGCCGCGGGTGGCGGAGACGTAGCCACCGTTGTTGAGTTCCATCCCGACCTTGCCCTCGGCGAACATGCGGCGGAACGTCGCCGCGTCGGCGCCGCGGGGGATGACGTTGGCGTCGTAGAGGTCCTTGTACTTTTGCAGGCCCTCAAGGTTCTTGGCGGAGTTGATGGTCAGGGTCTGGCCGTCGGACCAGGCGCCGCCGAAGCCGTAGACGTAGTTGAAGATGTCCTGCCACACGCCCGCTTCCTCAGCTTCGGTCTGGCGGAAGGCCAAGCCGAAGACGTCGCCCTTGGTCAGCGACTTCGCGGTGTTGAGGAAGTCGTCGTACGTCTTCGGCGGGGTCTTGATCAGGTCAGCGTTGTAGAACATGGCGTAGTTGGACGCCTCGAAGATGAGGCCGTGCCGCACGCCGTCGTGGACCATGAACTGGTCTGGCTGCTTGAGCAGGTCGTACTTGCTGACGTCGACGAGGTCGTCGAGGGGCGCGACCAGGCCCGCGTCCGAGGCGGACTCGAACTCCGGCATGTCGAAGCGGATCAGGTCGGGCCCCTGGCCGCTGCCCATCTGGGTCAGGACGGTCTGGCCGAAGGTCGGGTAGGGCACCGCCGCGGAGGTGACCTTCACCTCGCTCTGGCTTGAGTTGAAGGTTTCGAGCCACTGCGTCAGCAGCGGGCCGCGTCCCGGGTCGCCAAAGGTGGAGGCGGCGAACGTCAGGTTCTTCACACCGCCCTCGGACTCGCTGTCGTCGCCGCCGGAGCAGCCATTCAGAAGTAGTGCCGCAATGCCGATGATGCTGGTTGCCATGACCGTGCCGCGGCGAACGCGTTGCTGTCTCATCGTTGCTCCCATGCAAGAGTTCGCAGGTCGGGGGCGCTCGTTTACGTGCTTGCAACGATCGTAGGAAGATATGCAACGGTGTCAAGTAGCGATTGCGCATCGCATGCACTACATTGCACATAGCGCAACCTTTCGGGGAGGCATCCAGTGGCGCAATCGATCCAACGGGCGATCAACCTCATCCGCCGATCGGCGGAGCACCCGCTCTCGCTCACCGAGGCCGCCGAGGTGCTTGGAGTCCACAAATCGACGGCGCTGAGGATCCTACAGACCCTCGAGGCCGCACGGTTCGTGCGTAAAACCGGCGCGGGCACGTACGTGCTGGGCAGCGGGATCATCGAGCTGGCCGACCTCGCGATCGGCTCGATGGACCTGCGCCAGTTCGCCGCGACCGAGCTGCGCCAGCTCCAACGCCAGACCGGACACACGGTGCACCTGGCCCAGCTCACCGGCGACGAGATCATCTACATCGACAAAGTGGACAGTCCCGCGTTCGACGCGGTGAAGCTGCCTTCCCGGATCGGGCGAGCCGTCTCGCTCTACGCCAGCGCGGTCGGCAAGGTGATCCTCGCCCACCTGCCGCGGGAGGAGCGGGACCGGCTGCTGGCGCACGTCGCCTTCGAGCGGTACACCGCCACGACGCTGGCCGATCGTGAGGCCTTTGAGGCGGCGCTCGTCCAGGTCAAGGAGCAGGGCTGGGCGGCCGACAACGGTGAGCACGACGCCTACGTCATGTGCGTCGGTGCTCCGGTCAGAGATTCGCGGGGGCAGGTCGTCGCCGCCCTGTCCATCACCGCGATCGAGGTCATCGCGACCCTCGACCAGCTGATGGAGAGCCTTCCGCTCGTGTTGGAGACCGCGGCCCGGATCTCGCAGGAGCTCGGTTACACGCCGCCGGACCCGCCCCAGCAGCCGGTCGCCTGAGCTGGCGGGCAGAGTCGCGTTGACGGCCTCGGCGTACGCCGAGGCCGTCCTTTCGTCGATGCCGCGACGCGAGTGCCTCTCCCGGATGGGCTATGCCGCCGACATGGCCCGTACGCAGGGCGAGATCGTGGCCGACGGCCGGTTCGGGATCCCGGCCGTCGTCCATCAGATTGCGTAATACGCAATGGCTTTCATGTGATGTGCAATTGGGTCTTGACAACGTTGCGCATTGCGACACTATCGTTGCAGCCATGTGAACGATCGGGCCTTGATGTCGGGTCTGGTCGTGTTCGTCCGATGTAGGGAGAGGCATATGCCCGTGGCACATCCCCATCGCTCACTCACAACCCCGCCGCGAAGAAGGCTGACGGCGTCAGTCCTCGCCAGCCTCGTGGTCGCTGCCGGGACGCTCGCGGCCGGTGCGGTCGCGGCGCCCGCGGCGGCGGCCCCGCTGGCCCCGCTGGGGCCGAAAGTCATCAAGACCGACGCGCCGCCCACCGGCTACGTGGTGACCTTCCGGTACCAGGCGCCGGAAGGCGTCAACCAGGTGCACATCTACGGCGACTGGTTCTTCGCGAACCCCAGCAGTGTCGCCGACAACCACCCGCCGTCAGAGTGGCAGCCGGGCGACACGGCGGCGACTCCGTGGCGCATCATGCCCATGCGGCGTGGTGCCGACGGGGTCTGGGCGGTCACGGTCCCGTTGCCCGGCGGCACTTTCCGGTACGCCTTCACCCACGACTGCGTCAACGTCGAGGCGACCGGCTGCACACTCCACGACGACCCGGCCAACCGCTGGCAGATCCAGCCGCAGTACCCGGGCGCTCCCGGCGCCGTCCGCAGCACGATCTACGTGCCCGGCAGCGCCACCTTCCCCACCTACGACAACAGCTACCAGGCCCCGCCGAAGGCCAACAAGGCCGGGAAGCTGGAGTCGCGCCGGTACACCTCGCCGCTGTCGACCAACCCGGCCGGCGTGCACGACATCGTGGTCTACACCCCCTGGGGCTACGATCCCAACCGAGTCACGCCCTACCCGACGCTTTACATCAGCCACGGCGGCGGCGACCACTCGACGGCCTGGACGATGCAGGGCGTCGCGCACCACATCCTTGAGAACGCGATCGCGGACAAGGCGGCGCAGCCGATGGTGTTGGTCTCCACGGACTTCAACGGCCTGCCTGGTGGCAACCAGGGCTACGCGAACGAACTGCGAAACAACGTGATCCCGTTCGTGGAGCAGAACTACAACGTCTCCAAGCGTTCGCAGGACCGCGCGTTCGGTGGCTTCTCGGCCGGCGCGAGCCGAGCCTTCACGATCATGTACGACAACACGAACCTGTTCGGCTACCACGCCGCCTGGAGTTCAGGTGCGCCGGCGCCGAGCCAGGTCCAGATCGACAGCCTGAAGACGGCGCCGGGTGGCGTCCTGTTCGGCACCGGGCGGCAGGACGGCAGCACCGCCACGAGCATGCAGACCCGGGCCGAAGCCCTGCGGACGGCCGGTGTCGACATCGACGAGTACTACGTCGATGGCATGCACACGTGGCACGTGTGGCGTCCCATGCTCAACAACTACGTGCGTACGCTCGCCTTCCGCACCACCACGACATCGCTGGAGTTCCAGACCGCGCCGGTCGGGCAGTCGCAGAACGTCAAGCTCACCGCCACCGCCCGGGTCGGCACCGTGACCAACGGCACGGCGTTCCCGTCCGGCAAGGTCGAGTTCTACGCCGGGGACAACCTCCTCGGCTCCGCCAAGGTCCAGAACGGCCTCGCCACCATCAGCAAGACCTTCCACCGCGGCTTGCTCGACGACGGCCCGCTGGTCGCTCGCTACCTGGGCGACAAGACGCTCAACCCGTCGGCCAGCGCCGGGAGCGACGTCTTCTGACCCGTCCCAATCCTGGTTACCCGCGTGCGGTGGCACCTTATATACGGATATACGGTGCCACCGCACCGCCGCGATGCGGCGCGCGCGAGAGCAGGCAGAGACCGGCTGAATTCATGGATCGCCGTCGCGGTGAAACCAACCGCGACGGCGAGGCAACGGATGAATACGTGCACCGTCAACCGACAGCGAGATGATTCGCGACGACTGCTGGAAACCACCCGCGGTCGTGGGGCCGGTTCTGTCATTCGGTCATCGCGTCGAGGACCTTGTCGGTGATCGTGGAGATCCTATGCTTCGACACCTCGGTGCCGTACCTCGGCCAGATGGGCGGCGATCTCACCGCGGGTCAGGCCCTTGGCCGACAAACGACAGGACCAGGTCGTCGACCGGTCAGGCGCCGCTGCCGCTTGCGTACGATCTGCGGCTCGAACGTCCCCGCGGCGTCGCGGGACACGGACCTCGACCGGGCCGACGTTCTGGCTCCGCGGCACCGGCGTCCGCGCCTGCGCAACCCCGGCCGTCGTACGGCGAAGGTGCGCATCCTCACCCCCCAGGGCCAGTACGTCACATGCCAGTCAACCCGCCCCCGTACCCCAGTTACGAATGTTCATGGACCAGGCGCGATCGCAGGTGCAATGGAGGAACGACATGAGCAGCATGAATGACACCGGGGCACGTCCCCGTCGTACATCCCCGTCAGGTAGCCGGTTGGCCCGGTCGGTCCTGGCGGGTCTGACGGTCGCCGGAACGCTGGCGGCCGTGGCAGTCATGGCTCCCGCGGCCGCAGCGGCGCCGTCTGCCCCCCTGGGGCCCGAGGTAACCAAGACCGACCAGGCGCCGGGCGGATACGCGGTGAAGTTCCGCTACCAGGCGCCCGAGGGCGTCACCGCCGTCCACGTCTACGGCGACTGGACCTACACCAAGCCCGACAGCGTCGTCTGCAACGACTGTGGCGACGGCCGTCTGCCGTGGGACTGGCAGCCGGGCGACATCGCGGGCACCCCGTGGCGCACGATCGCTATGGAGCAGGGCTCCGACGGCGTGTGGGAGACCACTGTCCCGCTGCCGGCTGGCACGTTCCGCTACGCCTTCACCCACAACTGCGCCAGCCCGACCGCGAGCGGCTGCGCCCTGCACTACGACCCGGCCAACCCGTGGGAGATCTTCCCGCAGTACACGGGCGCGCCCGGCGCGGTGCGCAGCACCATCTGGGTGCCCAGCAGCGCAGAGTTCCCGACCTACGACACCGATTACCAGAAGCCGACGGCCGCCCACAAGACCGGCACCCTCGAGTCTCGCCGCTACGCCTCACCCGGCTCGACCAACCCGCCCGGCGTGCACGACATGGTCGTCTACACACCGCACGGCTACGACCCCAACCGGGCAACCCCGTACCCGACCCTGTACCTCAGCCACGGCGGCGGTGACCACTCGACCGCCTGGACTATGCAGGGGGTCGCCCACTACATCCTGGAGAACGCGATCCGGGAGGGCGTGGTGCAGCAGATGGTGGTCGTCTCCACCGACTTCAACGGCCTGCCCGGCGGCAACCAGGGTTACGCCAACCACCTTCGCGACATCGTCTTCCCGTACGTGGAGCAGAACTACAACGTGTCGACCCTTTCCGTGGACCGCGCGTTCGGCGGCCTCTCGATGGGCGGAAACCGGGCCACCACGATCCTGTACGACAACACCGACCTATTCGGTTACCACGCCATCTGGAGCTGGCCGGCGGCGGCCGCCAACGCGGCCCAGGTCGAGCGCATGAAGACAGTGCCCGGTGGTATACACATCGGCACCGGCCTGCAGGACCGCCTGGGCAACACCGCACAGCTATCGATCGCGCGGGTCGCCGCCCTCAAGACGCAGGGCGTCGACATCACCGAGTACAACGTCGACGGCGTGCACACCTGGCACGTCTGGCGTCCGCTGTTGAATTACTACCTGCGCAACATGGCGTTCCGCACCACTACTACCGGCCTCAAGGTCGAGACCGCGCCGGCCGGCAAGTCCGGCAATGTGCGGGTGGCCGCGACCGCGACGGTGGGCGCGGTGACCACCAACGCCGCCTCGCCGACGGGCAAGGTCGATTTTTACGCTGGCGACACCTACCTCGGGTCCGCCCCGGTCCGGCACGGCGTCGCCCACTTCCGCAAGGCGGTCAACGGTGCGCTGCTCGACGCCCCGGTGGTCGCGCAGTACCGCGGCGACAAGCTGTTCAACGAGTCCCGGAGCACCGCGCTGGACGCCGGTTGACCTGGCCTGTTCCGCCCGCCCCGACCGGTCCGGAAAGCACCTAAGCCGGCACGGGAACTGCGGTGGCACCTGCTTCTGGCAGGCGCGACCGCAGTTCCCGTGCCCGCTCCCTGGCCCTGTGCCGTCGTGTTACGCCGGTCTGGCCGACAACGACGACGCGGTCAATTGACCGAGAGCTCCGGCGTGTAGCCGAGTTCCTGGGAGATCCGCGTCGAGGTCAGACGCGACTTCACCGCTGACGGCCCGAACCGGTTGTGGCTGGCCGACATCACCGAACACCGCACGGGCGAAGGCAAGCTCTACCTGTGTGCGGTCAAGGACGTGTGGTCGAACCGGATCGCGGCGGACCTCATCCGTATCGGCGGCGAGAGCCTCCGGGCACTTGGCCATGCCGTGCGGCCACCTCGACGCCGACGACGCCACGCTGCGGGCCGCAGCGACCGCGACGTGTCTGGACGAGGTGAGCGATGGACTGCTGTGATTCAGCGCGCGCGGCGGTAGTGCATGGCCACCGCGCCGTTGCGGAGCGGCTGCGCCGAGAGCAGCTCGAGCTGGCGCGTGCCGGGCAGCCCGCCCTGGTACAGCGTCGGGCCGTGGCCGGCGATCCTGGGATGGACGAGCAGCTTGTACTCGTCGATCAGGTCCAGCCGGTCGAGCTCGGTCGCGAGCTTGCCGCTTCCGAGGAGGACCCCGGCCGGGGTCGCGTCCTTGAGCTTCTGCACGCCCTCGCGCAGATCGCCGGCGATGTGGTGGCTGTTGGTCCACGGGAAGTTGTTGCGCGTCGACGACACCACGTACTTGGGTTTGGCCTCCAGCTTGACCGCCCACTCGCGCATGGCCGGCGGCGCCTCCTCGTCGCCGCGGGCGACGGCCGGCCAGTAGCTCTCCATCATCTCGTAGGTGACGCGACCCCACAGCATTGCCCCGCTCTCGTCCATGAGACGGGTGAAGAGGGCGTGCGTCTCGTCGTCAGCGATCCCTTCTTCGTGGTCGACGCAACCGTCCAAGGTGAGGTTGAGGCTGAAGGTGAGGAGTCCCATGGCCGGCGAGTCTAACGCCACTACGGCGGCGAGCGGCGCGTCCGCCGTTCGCCACACCGCCTCGGTAAAGGCCAAGTAGCCCCAGGCCGCGGCAAGCCGGCGCACATGGCACCCGTGTCGGTGGGCACATGGACCTTCGTACGTCTCACCGCGCGTTTGGCGGCCGGGCCGACGGTCGACTCGACGCAGGTGGTCGCGCAGATGCCGCCGAGGACGACGATCGTGTCCACCTGAAGGCGGGTGAGGAGCCGACCGAGACCTGCGCCGAGGAGGGCGCCGAACCGGTTCTTACGGACGACGTGCTCCCGGCCGGGGACGCAGCCGGCGCGAAGAAGTCGGTTTCCCACGTCCCAACCCTTGCCATCAGCGGACAACACCTGGGTATTCTAAAACGCATGTTTCGGCTAGTGGCACCGATGCTGCCATGGATCTGATGGGCACCCGGACGGTGAACGACGTCCTGATCGATCGAGCCGGCCTGTATCCGCAGGCGCCGTTCCTGGTCGCCGAGGACCGGGACGGACGCGTGGTCGAGTTCTCGTACGCCGACTTCCTTGAGCGTGTACGGTGCACGGCTGGAGGTCTTTCCCAGGCCGGTGTCCGGGCCGGGGACTCCGTCGTTCTTCACCTTGAGAACAGTGCCGAGTTCGTGCTCACTTGGTTCGCCGTCCTGTGGGCGGGCGCCGTCGCCGTTCCCTCCAACACCGCGAACACCGCGAGCGAGCTTGACCACGTGATCGAGCTGTCCGAGGCGAGGACCGTCATCACGTCGGAACGGCACGGCGACGTTGTCGTGCGAGCTGCTGCCCCTCACCACGGTCGTCTCCGGGTGCTCGTCGCGCGTGGCCGGTCGGCGCACCTGGGCGCCGCGCACCTCGACGAGTTCGACGCCACGCCGGTCGCCCCCGCCGCGGTCGGCTCCGAGGACCTCGCCGAGCTGATCTTCACCTCCGGCACGACCTCCAAGCCCAAGGCGGTCATGCTCACCCACGCCAACTGCCTGCACGCCGGCGAGGAGATGTCCAAGGGACTCGCCCTTGACGCCTCGGACCGGCTTCTGACCACCTTGCCGCTGTTCCACGTGAACGCCCAAGCGGCGACGGTACTGCCCGCACTCACCGTGGGCGGGACCTGCGTGGTGCTTGAGGAGTACAGCGCGAGCCGCTTCCTGAGCCAGGTCCGCGGGCATCGTGCGACCTCGGTCAGCCTCGTCGCGATGCAGGTCAGGACGCTGCTGGCCCAGCCGCCACGACTCGATGACGCGGTGCATCCGGTGCGGCGTTGCTTCTTTGTACTCCCGGTGACCGCGGAGGAGCGCGCGGCGTTCGAACGGCGTTTCGGCATCCGTCTGACGTACGGCTACGGGCTGAGCGAGGCGATGATGCTACTCAGCCTGGCCCCGCTCGCCGGCGACCCGCACTGGCCGTCGATCGGGCTGCCCACCATCAACCGCGACGTGCGTTTGGTCGACGAAACAGGCTCGGAGGTGCCCGTGGGTTCGCCAGGCGAAATCGTCGTCGCCGGGACGCCCGGCCGCACCCTCATGAAGGGGTACTTCCGAAACGAGGGGGCGACAGCGGAGGCGCTGCGGGACGGCTGGCTTCACACCGGTGACGTCGGACGCTTCGACGAAGACGGTTTTCTTTTCTTCGTCGACCGGCGCAAGGACGTCATCAAGCGGTCGGGGGAGAACATCTCTGCCGCCGAGGTCGAGACGACCCTTGCCGCTCACCCCGGGGTCGTCGAGGCGGCGGTCATCGGCGTGCCCGATCCGATCCGCGACGAGGCGGTCTGGGCCTACGTCGTTCCCGACGGCCCGCTCGAGGAAGCGGAACTGCTGGAGTACTGCCGCGAACGGCTCTCGGCGTTCAAGGTGCCGTCCGAGGTCGTTTTCGTCACGTCGCTACCGAAGACCTCGATCGGCAAGATCAACAAGAGTCTTCTGCGCGCCGAAGCCGCAGGCGGCGCGACGGAGCCCGGCGAATGAGCGTCCCGGAAGGGCTCGGCGACCTCGTCGAGATGTATCGGCGGATGGAGCGGATCCGCTGTTTCGAGACCCGTGCCAGCCAGCTGTACCGCGACGGCAAGGTCCCCGGCTTCGTTCATCTCGCGATCGGGCAGGAGGCCACCGCGGTGGGCGCCTGCTTCGACCTCCGCCCGCAGGACACGATCACGTCGACGCACCGGGGACACGGGCACGCCCTCGCGCGAGGTCTCACCTCCGGTGAGATGTTCGCCGAGCTGATGGGCCGCGAGACCGGCGTGTGCCGGGGCCGTGGCGGTTCGATGCACATCGCCGATCCCGCCCGCGGCATCTTCGGGGCGAACGGCATCGTGGGCGCCGGGATCCCCATCGCGGCCGGCGCCGCGTTCGCCGCCCGATACCGCGGGACCGACGGGATCGTCGTCGCCTTCCTCGGCGACGGCGCGATCGCCACCGGCGCCTTCCACGAGGCGGCGAACCTCGCCGCGCTCTGGAAGCTGCCGCTGGTGCTGTTCTGCGAGAACAACGGCTTCTCCGAGTTTTCCCGCTTCGAGGACCAGCACCCGGTCGGCCTCGCCGAGCGGGCGACCGGCTACGGGCTACGGTTTCGCCAAGTCGACGGCAACGACGTCGCGGCAGTGCGCACGGCGATGACGGAGGTCGTAGCCGATGTGCGCGCCGGCAACGGCCCGTACCTCGTCGAGGCGGTCACACTGCGCCACCGCGGACACTACGAGGGTGACCCGCAGCTCTACCGCGCGGAGAACGACCCGGCCCTCCTCGACGCCGCGGACCCCCTGGGCATCGCCCAGCGCACCCTCCGCGACCTCGGCGTCGAGGAGCACGTACTCGACGAAGTGCGCGCTCAGGTTGACGCCGAGATCGAGGACGCGGTGCGCATCGCCGAGGCAGCGCCGCTCCCCTCCCCTTCAGCTCTGCACGACGGCGTGATCGTCGTGCGGGAGCCCTCGCCCCCGGCTGTGCTTGAACCGCTCGCGCAAGTCGGAGCGGAGACGTGGAAGCTCTTCCAGGCCGTCGGCGAAGCGCTCCGCGTCGAGCTGGATGAGGACCCGTCCGTGTTCCTCGCCGGTATCGACGTCGGTCGGGGCGGCAACGTCTTCGGGATCACACGCGGTTTGGCGGAGCAGTTCCCTGGTCGGCTGTGGGACACCCCCATCTCCGAAACCGCGATCATGGGCCTCGGCACCGGTGCCGCCATGGCCGGGCTCCGGCCGGTCGTCGAGCTCATGTACTTCGACTTCCTCGGCGTCTGCCTCGACCAGCTCATGAACCAGGCCGCGAAGCTGCGCTACATGACCGGCGGCCGTGTGCCGATGGCTCTGACGGTGCGCACCCAGTTCGGCGCGGGACGATCGTCCGGCGCCCAGCACTCCCAAAGCCTCGAGGCCCTCCTGGCCCACATCCCGGGCCTCACCGTGCTCATGCCCTCCACCCCGGAGGACGCCTACGGCCTGCTGCGCTCGGCCATCCGAGACCCGAACCCGGTCGTGTTCGTGGAGAACCGCCTGCAGTACGGGATGAAAGGCCCCCGGGTGCCGCGCGAGCACCTCGTCCCGATCGGGCGAGCGGCGATCCGGCGGGAGGGGAGCGACGTCACGATCGTGTCCTACTCGCGGCTGTCGATCGTTTGCGTCGAGGCGGCCCAGGAGTTGGCGGCGGAGGGGATCTCCTGCGAGGTCATCGACCTACGCACGATCGCGCCCCTTGACGTCTCCACGGTGCTCGCCTCGGTCGCCAAGACCAGCCGGCTGCTCATCGTGCACGAGGCCGCCCGCGACTTCGGCGTCGGTGCCGAGATCGCGGCACGGGTGGCCGCAGAGGGCCTCTGGTACCTCGACGCCCCGATCACCCGCGTGGGCGCGGCGTCGACCCCGGCGCCCTACAGCCCGCCCCTGGAGGGCGAGTGGCTGCCTGGCAAAGAGGACGTGCTGCGCGCGGCACGGGAGTTGGCGCGGTTCTAGTGCATTTCTTGACGTCCCGTACGTCGGTCGCCGCAAGCAGTCCCCAGAGCCAGGGGTTGGCCCTGGCGTTGAGTTGATCGGTGGCCACCGTGGTCGCGGCACGGTGTCGCAGGTGCTGGCCGCCGCGTCGCCGCGTGCGGCGGGGCAGTGCCGCACGACCGCACCGCTCACGCACTGGTCATCGCGGTGGCGACGGCGCTGCGGAACGTACGCCGCTTGGACATCGCCGTCCTGATGTAATTCTCGGCAGAGGACGTCGATCACCGCAGGAGCGGACGTATCGCGCCTTCGAGACGTTGATGTGTGGAGTAGACCCCAGCGATCATCGCGATTAGCCACGATGGCGCTTGCCATCCGCCACGAGGGCGCGCAGCACGTCGAGGATGACGGCTACGTCGATGCCTTCCGGGAGGAACGCACCGGCCACCAGAGGTAGCAGCCCGAGCGCGGCAGCGACCATCGCCATTCGCATCACATGCCGGATGCCGCCAACCCCCGCGACTTCTCGCCAGCCGCGCCTGGAGCGTCAGCGACCGAGAGGTTTCACGCGGCGGACTGCCGTCCCTTGTCCTTAGCTTTGAAACTGTGGTTTCATTTCTCCGATGACTGCGGATCATGGTACGACAGTTGCCCGCGTCCCGCTGGCTGGCGGCGCCGTGCTGACCACCGTGCGAGGGGCTCGGCCGGGGCCGACGCTGGCGTTGCTGGGTGGTGTACACGGCGACGAGGACGAGGGCGTGCTGGCTGTGCACGAGGTGGTGCGGGAGGCGTCCCGGGCGCCGCTGGCCGGCACTGTCCGGGCGGTCGCTCCCGCGCACCCGGCCGCGTGGGCGGCGTACAGCCGCACCGGCCCGCTGGACGGCGAAAACCTGGCGCGGTGCTTCCCCGGCGACCCGGTAGGCGGCCCGACCGCCCAACTGGCGGCGGCGATCACCGCGGACGTGATCGACGGTGCGGACCTGCTGATCGACCTGCACTCGGCCGGCGTCGCGTACCGGATGCCGCTGTTTTGTGGTTTCAGCCGTGCTGGGGCGGTGGCTGAACGGTCGCGGCGTGCGGCGATCGCGTTCGGGGCGCCGTTGATCTGGGCGCACCGGGAAACGGCGCCCGGGCGTTCGCTGTCCGCCGCCGCCGACCTGGGCGTCCCCTCCATCTACGCGGAGTGTTCCGGTGGTGGTGGCATACGCGCCCATGAGCTGGCCGCCTACGTACGCGGCGTGCGGAGCGTCATGGCCCATCTCGGGATGCAGCCCTCCACGAAGGTGGAGACCGCCGCGCCGCGGTGGGTCTACGGCGGCGGAGACCTGGACGCGGGTGCCGTCTCCGGCCGTCCCGGGTTTTTCGTCAGCGTGGCGGGCGCCGGCGAGGCAGTGGCCGAGGGGAGCGAGATCGGGCGGCTCTACGGCTTTGAGGGGGGCCTGCTCGACGTGGTGCAGGCGCCGGCGCCCGGTGTGGTGATGTTCCTGCGCCGGCAGTCCCGCGTGCGGACTGGCGACGTGCTGTACGTGCTGGCGCGACTCGAGGACGAAAAGGAGTGAGGCCGGTGGGGGCTAGAGGCGCAGGGCTTGGCCGGTTCGCGGCGGACCTGCCGGCGGTCGACGAGTTCGTGAGCCTGGGTGAGGGGGACACTCCGCTGATCCCGCTTGACGTGCTGGCCCGGCGGCTCGGGCTACGGCACCTGTCGGCGAAGATGGAGTCGTTGAACCCGACCGGGTCCTACAAGGACCGGGTGGCGGCGATGTCGCTGTCGTTGGCCCGGCAGCGCGGTGACACGGGCTGGATCGCGACCTCGTCGGGCAACGCGGGACTGGCCATGGCCGCCTACGGCACCCGCGCCGGGCTGCCGGGTTTCCTGTGCCTGGTGGCGTCGGCGCCGCTGGAGAAGCGGCTGCCGCTCATGCCGTACCCGATCGGGCTTGTCGCGGTCGATGGTGTCGGGCGGCAGTCAACCGGAACGAGCGAGAGCGTCCTGTTCGACCATGTGTGCGCGGCGGCCGAGCGGCACCGGCTGTTCCTGGGTGTCACCGCGCACGCCTTCAACCCGGACGGGATGCGCGGCATCGACACGATCGGCTACGAGCTGGCCGAACAGGCTCCGGACGCGACGCACGTCTACGTGCCGACCGGTGGCGGCGGCCTGCTCGTCGCGGTCGCCCGCGGGCTGCGCCACCGGAATCACCCGGCGCGGGTCGTCGTCGCCCAGCCGGAGGGCTGCGCCCCGATCGTGCGCTTCCTGGACGGCGAGGTGCCGCGCCCCGCGGTCGACCGCTGCGACACCGACATTTCCGCGCTGCAACTGCCGCATCCGCCCGATGGCCAGCTCGCCGCGGACGCCGTCCTGCACTCGCGGGGATGGGGGACAGCCGCCGACGACAAGGCGATCCTGTCGGCCCAGCGGCTGCTCGCCGCCACCGAGGGAGTGTTCGTAGAGCCGGCCTCGGCGGCGACGGTCGCCTGCCTGCTCGCCGATGTCGAGCGCGGCCGGATCACGGCGGACGACCATCCGGTGCTGCTGATGTCAGGCGCGGGCTGGAAGGACCTGGGCCGGTTCGCAGAGGACGTCGACCGGCTGCCGATGGTCGACCTGGCCGGCGTACCCGACCGCGTCGATGCGTGGGCGGCGACCGCCACCACCCGGACCTGAGGAGGCTCACGTCTTGTTGCGACTGGCAGCGCTCGGCATCTCCCACGAGGCGAACACGTTCTCCGCCATCCCGGTCGACCTGGCGACGATCCAGCAGAGCGGCCTGCTGGTCGGCGAGCGGATCCGGGCCGAGCACGCCGACGCCGGCACCACCATGGCGGGGTACCTGGCGGCGGGGCAGGCGCCGGATGTCGAGGTGGTGCCGCTGGTGATGACGACCCTGGTCCCGTCCGGACGGATCACCGCAGAGGCACTACGCACCGTCGCGGACACGCTCACCGCGGCGCTGTCCGAACACGGTCCCTTCGACGGCGTGCTGGCGGCTCTGCACGGCGCGGCGGTCGCGGACGGATGCCACGACGTCGACGGCTACCTGCTACGCCGGTTTCGCGAAGTGGTCGGCCCGGGCGTGCCGATCGGCGTGGCGCTCGACCTGCACGCGAACATCAGCGACGAAATGATCGGCCAGTCCGACGTCCTGAACACCTACCGCACCAACCCGCATGTGGACGCCAAGGAGCGGGCGCGGGAGATAGCCGAGATCGTCATCCGCACCGCACGCGGACAGGTCCGACCGACGACGGCGTTCCAGCCGCTGCCGGCGGTCATCAACATCCTCTGCCAGAACACCGGTACGGCACCGATGGCCGACGTGCTGGCCGACCTGCGCACGGTCCTGGCGGAGCCGGGCGTGCTGACCGCCACCGTCGCCGAGGGCTACCCGTACGCCGACGTGCCCGAGATGGGGATGAGCGTCGTGGTGGTGACCGACGGCGACCCGGTCGCCGCGGACCGGCACGCGCGCTGGCTCGCGAGCCGGGTGTGGGCGCGCCGTGAGCTGTTCGACACCACGCGGCTCTCGCCGGTCGACGCGCTGCGCCGGGCGAGCGAGGCGGCGCGCGGACCGGTGCTGCTGCTCGACGTCGGCGACAACATCGGCGGCGGCTCTCCCGGTGACTCGGTCGTGCTCCTGGCCGCCGCGCGGCAGCTCGGCGTCGCCAGCCTGCTGACGATCATCGCCGACCCGGACGCGGTACGCGCGTGCGTCTCGGCCGGGGTCGGCGGCCACGCCGCGCTCCGTATCGGGGCCAAGACCGACCCGCGCACCGGACCGCCGGTGGAGGCGACCGCGACCGTGCTGGCGCTGCACGACGGCCGGTACGAGGACGCCGGGCCCACCCACTCCGGGGCGCGGTACTTCGACGCCGGCCCGAGTGCCGCGGTGCGGCTCGACAGCGGCCAGACGGTCGTGCTGACCTCCCGGGTGACCCTGCCGCTGACGCCGGTGCAGGTGACCTCGCTTGGGCTGGACCTCGCTTCGTTCCAGGCGGTGGTGGCCAAGGGGGTCCACTCGCCGCTGGCCGGGTACGGCCCACACGTCGCCGAGGTGCTCCAGGTGGACACTCCCGGCGTGACCGGCGCGGACCTCGGCCAGTTCACCTACCACCATCGTCGCCGCCCGCTGTTTCCCTTCGAGCCCGATGCCGCATATCCCGAGGGAGTGTCATGAGAGTCCTTGTCACCGGCGCGGCCGGCCGGGTCGGCGCGAACGTCGTGCGCCGGCTCGTCGAGGCCGATGTCGCCGTCACCGCGATGGTTCTGCCTGGTGACCGGCAGGCGGCCAAGCTGGCGCCGCTGACCGGCGTACGGGTCATCGAGGCGGACCTCGGTGACCAGGCCGCGGTGGACGCCGCCTGCGCGGGCGCGACCCACATCGTGCACCTGGCCGCGCAGCTGGTGCGCGGCGACACCCCGGTGGACCGGTTCTACGACATCAACGCGTTCGGCACGCTGCGGCTGCTGGAGGGCGCGTTGCGGACCAACGGCGGCATCGAACGGTTCGTCCTGGCCAGCACCGACGGGACGTACCGGCCGGGCGATCCGCCCGCGGTGCCGCTCCGCGAGGACGCGCCGCAGGAGCCGGCCGACTACTACGGCACCAGCAAGCTGCTCGGCGAGGTCATCCTGCGAAACCACGCGGCGCAGTTCGACATCCCGTACAGCATGGTCCGCTTCGCCACCGTGGTCAGCCCCGAGGAGGCAGCCGGCTACTTCCGGCTGGACTCCGCGCGGGCCATGCTGCGCCGCGCTGACCTCGGCCGTGACTCCAACATCTGGCAGCTGTTCCGCGGCCGGCCGGACCTGCTGCCGATCCTGGACACCGCCGCCGGCGACGCACCACCGGACGCGGCGGTCGGCCTGGTCGGCCCGGACGGGCACTCGTGGAGCCTGCACATGGTCGACGTACGCGACGCGGTGCAGGGCGTCCACCTGGCGCTCACCGAGCCGGACGCGTTGGGCGGGGTGTTCAACATCGCCGCCGCCGAGCCGACCACCTGGGAGCACGGGGCCGCTGTGCTCGCCGAGCTCTTCGACGTGCCGAAGCTGAGCGTGGCCATGCCATTCGACTGGCGCCTCGAGGTCACCGTCGACGCCGCCCGGGAACGCCTGGGCTACCAGCCCCGGTACGACTTCCGGGCGACAGTCCAGGAGGCCCGCGCCACCGCGTCCGGGGTGGCCGCCGACTTCATCCCCGCTCGGGTGTGACGTGGACGCTTCGCCCCGGGTGCTGATCGTGGGCGCCGGTTTCATGGGCACCCTGCACGCCCGCACCGTACAAGCGTCGCCGCTGGCCACCCTCTGCGGCGTCGTCGACCGCGACGCGGCCGCGGGTGCGGCCGCGGCCGCGCGGTTCGAGGTGCCCGCGTACACCGACCTGTGGCGCGCGGTCGAGCAGACCCGGCCGTACGCCGCCGTGGTGGCCACCCCTGACCCGGTGCACCGCGAGGCCGTCGAGGTCCTTGCCCTGGCCGGCGTTCACCTGCTGGTGGAGAAGCCGCTCGCCACCAGCGTCGAGGACGCTCAGGCCATCGTCGCGCTCGCCGAGCGCCACGGAGTCCGGCTCATGCCCGGTCACATCCTGCGCTTCGAGCCCCGATGCGTGCAGGCGAGCACCGCTGTACACAGTGGACAGACCGGCCGGCCGGTGCTGGTCGGCGCCGCACGATGGGGCCGTACGTCACTCGGTGCCCGGGTCGGTGCCACCACCAGCCCGCTGTGGCACTTCCTGATCCACGACATCGACCTGGTGCAGTGGGTGAGCGGCGGCGTGATCGCACACGTCGAAGGCGCCGTTCGGGTCGACTCGCCGGCCGGCCTGAGCACCCTCACCGCGACCGGCCTGCTCAGCACCGGCGCGGCATTCCATCTCGCCACGGGCTGGACGCTGCCGGACGGCACCCCGGAGGCGTACCGGGCGAGCCTCGAGGTGCACGGCGAGCGCGGCCACCTGCACCTCGCCGCCGAGCAGCACGGCCTGACCGTATCCGGCCAGGACGGCGCGGCCGGTTTCGCCGACGCCGGCTGGCCCACCGTCCACGGCGAGGTCGACGGGCCACTGCGCCGCCAGTTCGAGCACTTCGTGTCCGCCATCATCGACGGCGGCGCGTTCGCCGTCACTGCCGAGGACGGGTTGCGGGCGGTACGCGGCGCCGCCGCCATCGAAGCGGCCTGCGTCATCAGGCGGCTCACGTGAACCCGGGACTGGCCGTCGTGACCGGCGCCGGCACCGGCATCGGCCGCGCCATCGCGCAGCGCCTGGCCGTCGCCGGCTACACCCTTCTACTGGTGGGCCGCCGGCCGCAGCCACTTGCCGAGACCGCGAGCCTGCTCGCCGAGCCGGGCGGCCGGCCGGTGGTCGCCGACGTGACCACCCCCGAGGGCCGCGAAACGATCCTGGCGGCCGTCGATGGCGCGGGCCTGCCGCTGCGCGCCCTCGTCAACAACGCCGGCGGCTCCACCGCCGCACCCCTGTTCGACCAGGACCTGGGCGCCTGGCGGGGGGAGTTCGCGCTCAACGTGGAGGCGGCGGCGTTCCTGTCATTCGAGGCCATACGCCGGATGTCCACGGCCGGTGGCGGTGGCATCGTCAACATCGCCTCGGTGTACGGCATCGTCGCGCTGAACAACAGGTACTACGCCGAGCAGTACCCGCTCGACACGCCGGACGGGCCTGTCCGGGCGGTGGCGTACGCGGCGTCCAAGGGTGCCCTGCGGCTGCTCTCCCGCGAACTGGCGGTAGCCGGAGCCGGGCTTGGCGTGCGGGTCAACACCGTCTCACCCGGGATGATCCAGCTCGACGAGCGGCCGCTGGAGGAAGAGCGAGTCCGGCTGTTCGCGCAGGCCACGCCGATGGGCCGGCTGGGTCGTCCGGCGGAGGTGGCCGGCGCGGTGGAGTTTCTGCTGTCGCCGGCCGCGAGCTTCGTGACCGGCGCCGAACTGGTCGTCGACGGCGGCTGGTCGGTCTGGTAGCGCCACCGACGGACGCCCCGGGAGCAGTCGCTTCTCCCGGAGTTGACCCGTCAGGACGGCGGCGGCGCGGTGATGTGTTCGGCCGCCTCGGTCAGGGCGGCGGCCACCTTGTCGACGTCCTGCATGGGGAAGCGGCTCGCGGGCGCACTCAGGCTCAGCGCGGCGGCCAGCCGGGTGCCGCGGATCGCCACCGCCACGCACCGGCCATCGACCTCGTTTTCGCCGTTGTCGATCGCGTAGCCGGCCCGCCGGACCCGTGCCAGCTCGGTCATGTAGTCGTCGATGCCGGTGATGGTGTACGGCGTGAGTCTGGGCATCTGGCTGCGCTGGAGGATCTCCCGCACCTGCGTATCAGGCATCTCGGCCGCCACCGCCTTGCCCAGAGCCGTGCTGTGCAACGGATCGCGGTCGCCGCGCCGGGCCGCCAGGCGCACCCCGCGCCGGCTTTCCGTGATGTCCAGGTAGATCACCGAGTCGCTGTCGAGCACGCCGAGATTGATGGTCTCGTCGAACTCGTCGCGTAGCTTCTGAAGCCACGGGCTGGCCCGCTGACGCAGCACTTCAAGCTGGCGGGACTGCATGCCGACGAAGCCGAGGCCCAGCCGGTACGTGCTGGTCTCCGGGTCGCGCTCGACGTAGCGGTGCGTCTCAAGGGTCCACAGGTAGCGAAACGCGGAGGACTTCGGCAGGTCGGTGGCTTCGGCAACATCGATCAACGAGACGCCGTCGATGGATTCCTGGAGTAGGTTGAGTATCGAGCACACGCGGTCGACCGCCCGCACCGAGTAGTCACGGTCGTTGCGGTCGGACCCCTGCTCTGCCCCGTTGTCGCTGGCCACACGCCTCACGTCTCGCTTACCGAAGGTTCTGTTTCAAACATGATTGCAACCCGTCGTCCTGGCCGTCAACCTGACCTTGACACGTGTGGTAAACGGCTCATAGCCTGATCCGTAATGGATTGGTCATCTCGGGTAGCGAAACGGTAATGGCTTCAGGGTTGCCCCGCTTGCTGGTCGACTGCCGCGCGGAGGTGGGTGAAGGTCCGCTCTACGACGCGGCCCGGCACCTGCTGTACTGGGTGGATATCCCGCGTGGCCGGCTTTGGCGCAGCGACCTGGCCACCGGCGAGGTGACCAGCCGGGACATTGGCGAGCCGCTGGGCAGCGTCGCGCTTGTCGAGGGCGGAGCGTTGCTGCTGGCCACCCGGTCCGGCATCCGTGTACTACCCCGTTGGCCGGACGGCACGACGGGTGAGCCCGCGCTTTGGCGCGCGGTGGAGCCGGATCTGCCAACCCAGTTCAACGACGGGAAGTGTGACGCCCAGGGTCGCTTCGTGGCCGGCACCGCCGCGTCTTCGCCGGACCGTCCGCACCAGGGCACGCTCTACCGCGTGGACCAGGACGGTGCGGTGGTTCCACTGTTTGGCGGCATCGGTATGTCCAACGGACTGGACTGGAGCCCCGACGACCGGTACTTCTACCACGTCGACACGCTCGCCGGCCTGGTGACGCGTCATCGCTGGGATCCCGAGGTGGGCGTGCCGTCCCACCCGGAGCCGTTTGTCCAGGTGCCGCGCTCGGAAGGGCTGCCGGACGGCCTCTCGGTCGACGCCGAGGGCTTCCTGTGGCTGGCGTTGTGGGGCGGGGGACAGGTCCGCCGGTACGACCCGGCTGGGCGGCTCGACCGGGTCGTCGGCCTGCCCACACCGAACGTGACCAGCTGCGTGTTCGGTGGACCTGATCTGACCGACCTGTACGTCACCACCGCCGCGCACGGCCAGGACGCGAGCGACCGGCTCGCCGGCGCGGTCTTCGTCGCCGACGTGGGCGTGCCCGGCCAACCGCGCCCCGCCTTCCTGAACGGCGCCGTTTCGCGTGTTACGGCTTTGTCAACTGGACTGTTAACCGTTGACGAACCCAACCACCACCCATAGCCTCGATTGAACTACCCATACCGCTGAGTGAAACAGCCCGAGGAGTGCATGATGGGCAACGATATGAGTCAACCGGGTCTGCTCGGCCGACGGCGGCTTCTGACCGGCGGCGGCGCGGCGCTCCTCGGCCTCCTGGCCGCCCCGGGCCTGCTCACCGCCTGCCAGTCCGACGACTCCGGCGACACCGCCGGCGCGGCCGGCGCCCTGGTCGGAAACGCCAACTCGATCCAGGGCCTCGACCCGCACACCGCCGGCGCCATCGGCTCGATCGCGATCTGCCACTACGTCTTCGAGGGCCTGTACGGGCTGCAACAGGGCGACCGCACCAAGGTCGTGCCGCAGTTGGCGACCGGCGAGCCCGAGCCGGCCGGGCCGAACGCGTACCGCGTGAAGATCCGCTCCGGCGCCACCTTCCACGACGGCACACCGCTGACCGCGCAGGACGTCGCGTACAGCATCAACCGGGTGCTCGATCCGAAGACGGCGTCGCTACTGGCCGTCTTCTTCAGCACGTTCGCCGAAGCCAAGGCAATTGACGACACTACCGTCGAGATCGCCCTCAAAGGCCCGCTCGGTCTGCTCACCCAGCGGCTCGCCCTGATCAAGGTGATGTCGCAGGCGCGCACCACCGCGGCCAGCGCAGACGACCTGGCCAAGCGTCCGATCGGCAGCGGGCCGTACACGCTGAGCTCCTTCTCCACCGACGCCACACAGGTGCGCCTGGGCCGGTTCGCCGGCTACCAGGGGCCGGCGCAGGCGACCCTGCCGGAGATCGGCTTCGACGTGATCGCCGAAGACGCCGCCCGGCTCGCCGCACTGCAAAGCGGGCAGCTCGCCGCGATGACCGACATCGCGTACCAGGACGTCGACCGGGTCAACGGCTCGGGCGGGCTCAGCACCGGCGCGGTGCCCAGCTTCAACCAGTCCATCGTCCTTTTCAACACAGGGCGAGCGCCGTTCGCGGACAAGCGGGTCCGGCAGGCGTTCCTGTACGCGATCGACCGCGAGACGATCACGAATACGGTCTTCTTCGGCAAGGCCCGGCCGGCGACCTCCTACCTGCCCGCCGACCACCCGATGTACCACCAGCCGACGATCCGCTACGGGTACGACGTGGCCCGGGCGAAGACGCTGCTGGCCGAAGCGGGAACGGCAGCGCCACAGATCACACTGCTGGTGTCCAACCTCGGCTGGCTCAGCGCGCAGGTGCCGCTGTTGCAGTCGTCGCTTCAGCAGGCCGGGTTCGCTGTCAAGATCGAGCAGGGCGAGACCGAGTCGCTGGTGCCTCGCATCACGGCCGGCGACTTCGACGCCTGGCTCACGCTCACCGATCCGTCGATCTTCGGCGGGTACGACGCGGACATGCTCATTCGCTGGGTCTACACGGGCACGCTGCCGAAGAGCTTCGCTCGCTGGGACAACGCGGACTCGCGGCGGCTGGGTCAGCTACTCGACCAGGCGCTCGCGGCTAGCGACGCGGCCACCCAGAAGAACGTGTACGCCCAGATCCAGGAAATCATCGCGGACCAGGCACCGGCGTTCACCGTGCACCACCGCGACCTGACCGCGGCCTGGTCGGACCGGCTCAACGGTCCGAACGTCGATCCGGCGATGGGCATCGACCTCATCGGCGCGCGGACCGCCTGAGGATCATCGTGAAGCGAATGACAGCCCGGCGCCACCCGGTGGTTCGGCTGGTACTGATGCGGGTACTGGCCTCCGCCGTGGTGCTGGTGGGCGTCACGTTCGTGGTGTTCTGGGGGATCGATCGGGCACCCGGCGATCCGGCCACCGCGGTGCTGGGACCGTTCGCGACCGAGCAGCAGCGTGCCGCCTACATCGAGGCGAACGGGCTCGACGACCCGATGCCCGTCCGTTTCGTCCGCTTTATCGGTGACTTGTCCCAAGGTCAACTTGGCCGGTCGGCGACCCGACCCACCGATGCCAGTGCCCTGGTGGCTGAGGCCGCGCCGGTGACCATTCAGCTCACCGCCACCGCGCTGTTGCTGGCCGCCGTCCTCGGTGTCGCGGTCGGCATCATCGCCGCCGCGCGCCAGGGCGGCGGCGCGGACCGGGTGATTCGGCTCGGGACGTCGGTCACGCTCGCCGCTCCCGACTTCTGGGTGGGCCTGGTCGCCATCCAGGTATTCGCGGTGGTGCTCGGGTGGCTGCCCAGTGGTGGCTACCGGCCCTGGTCGGCCGGCCCGCTGGACTGGCTCACGCACATGGCCATGCCGGCCACCGTGCTGGCCCTGCCGCTGGCCGCCGCCCTGGCCAACCAGGTGCGGTCCGCGATGACCCAGGAGCTGGACCGCGACTACGTCCGCTCGGCCCGAGGCGCCGGCATCGCACCGGCCAGGGTGTTCGGCAGCGCCTTCCGCAACGCCGCGACCGGCCCGCTGACCGTCCTTGGTCTGCGCGCCAGCTACCTGCTGTCCGGCGCGATCGTGGTTGAGCAGATCTTCAACCTGCCGGGCCTGGGCACCTTGTTGATCCAAGGCGTACGGCAGGGCGACCTCGCGGTCACCCGGGCGGTCGCACTGCTCGGCACGATCGGCATCCTTGTCGTGTCGCTGGTACTGGACCTGCTGTACCTGGCGCTCAACCCGAAGGCCCGGACATGAGCGCCCCAAAGGCGTCGCAGACCAGGCCGGCCCGGCGGCAGCGCCGGTGGTGGCTACACGGCGCCGTGTTCGGCGCGGCCGCGCTGTTGCTCGTCACGGTCCTCGCGCCGCTGCTCACCCCGTACGATCCGCTCCAGACCGGCGCCGGCACGCCGCTGACGGGGCCGTCCGCGGACCATTGGCTGGGCACCGACCAGTCCGGCCGGGACGTCTTCTCGCGGGTGATCGCCGGTTCCCGGATCTCGTTCGTGGTCGGCATCGCCGCCACCGCGGTCGCGCTTGTCGCCGGGGCCGTCCTCGGCGGGCTCGCCGCTTGGGCCAGACGCTGGGTCGGCGAGCTGATCATGCGGGTGCTCGACGTGCTGATGGCGTTCCCGGGCATCCTGCTCGCCGTCGTATTGGCCGCCGCGTTCGGCTCGGGCACCACCACCAGCGTGGTCATCTTCGCGATCATCTACACCCCGCCGTTCGCGCGGTTCGTACGTGCCGCGGCCACCCGCGAGCTGAGCGAGGAGTACGTGACGTTCGCTCGGATCATCGGCAGCCGGGCGCACCGGGTGCTCGGATACCACGTCGGCGCCAACCTGCTGGTCCCGGTGGCGGTGTTCGCGACCACGGTGCTCGCCGAGGTGGTCGTCGCCGAGGCCGCGCTGTCGTTCATCGGGGTGGGCACCCAGCCGCCGACACCCTCCTGGGGCAACGTGATCAGCGATGGACGCGCCTTCATCGGCAGCGGGCAGTGGTGGATCAGCGTGTCCGGGGGCGCCGCGGTGTTCCTGACCGTCCTGGTCTTCAACTCGCTGGCCGCGCACCTTGGGCGGCGTCTGGAGGGTGACTCGTGACCGCCGTGAGCACCGCCGCAGGCGTGGACCTGATGACGGTTCGCGATTTGACCGTTCGGTTTCCCCGCCTTTACGGGAACACACCGGTCGTCGACCGGGTGAGCTTCGCGATCCGGCCCGGCGAGGTGGTGGGCCTGGTCGGCGAGTCCGGCTCCGGCAAGACGCTGGTGTCGCTGGCGCTGCTCGGCCTGTTTCCGCGCGGGAGTGCGGTGACCGGGTCGGTGCGGTTGCGCGATCGCGACCTGGTGGCCGCCTCGGAGCGGGAGCGGCGGGCGCTGCGCGGGCGATCCGTGGCCATGGTGTACCAGGACGCGCTGACCTCGCTGAACCCGTCGCTGACCATCCGGCGGCAGTTCGCGCAGATCGCCAGGCTCGGCGGCTCCCGCCCCGCGACGGAGCTGCTCGACCTGGTGCGGCTGCCGGACGCCGCCCGGCTGCTCGCCTCCTACCCGCACCAGCTCTCCGGTGGGCAGCGCCAGCGTGTGCTGATCGCGATGGCGCTCGCCCGCGACCCCGACCTGGTGGTCGCCGACGAGCCCACCACGGCGCTGGACGTCACCGTGCAGGCGCAGATCCTCGACCTGCTGCTGCGCCTCACCGCGGAGGTCAACTTCAGCCTGCTGCTCGTCTCCCACGACCTCGGGGTGATCCGGCACGCCGCGTCCCGCGCGATGGTGATGTACGCCGGCCAGCTCGTCGAGGCCGGCCCGACCCAGGATCTGCTGGACCGCCCCCGGCACCGCTACACCGCCGGGCTGGTCGCCGCCGGACGATCGCTGGAGGCGGGTGGCCCGGTGACGGTGATCGGTGGTGCGGTGCCGTCGCCGGATGGATTCACGCCCGGATGCCGGTTCGCCGGCCGCTGCGACGCGGCACTGTCCGACTGCGTCGAGCCGCTGGTGGCGGTCTCCGAAGGGGACCGGTGGCACGCCTGCCGCCACCCGCAAGGGAGGGCATCATGACCGGCTCGATCCTCGCCGAGCTGGCGGATGTGGTCGTGCGCTTCGGCGACAGCCGGGCCGGACGGGAGGTCACCGCCCTCGACGGCGTGTCGCTGGCGGTGCACGCCGGCGAGAGCATCGGGATCGTGGGGGAGTCGGGCAGCGGCAAGTCGACGCTGGCCCGGGTGCTGCTCGGCATCCAGCACCCCACCTCCGGTACCTGCCAGATCGCGCCGTCCGACCCGCCGCGGCCGCGGTCCCGCCGGATCGCGGCGGTCTTCCAGGACCCGAAGAACTCGCTGAACCCGCGCCTGTCGATCGGCTCGATCGTGCGCGACCCGCTCGTGGTGCACCGGATCGGCGACAGGGGTACGCGCCGCGCGAAGGTCGACGAGCTGCTGGCCACCGTCGGCCTGCCCGCCGAGACGAGGCGGCGTCGCCCTCGCCAGCTCTCCGGCGGCCAGCTCCAGCGGGTGGCGATCGCCCGCGCGCTGGCCCTCGATCCGGAGCTCATCGTGGCCGACGAACCCACCTCGGCCCTGGACGTGTCCGTACAGGGTCAGGTCATCAACGCGCTGCGCGAGATTCGCCAGGCCCGCGGCCTTGGACTTGTCATGATCAGCCATGACATCCGTGTGGTCCGCGCGCTGTGCGACCGGATCGCCGTCATGTACCAAGGGGCCATCGTGGAGGACGGGCCGGCGCAGCGGGTGCTGGCAAAACCCGACCATCCGTACACCGCACGCCTGCTGGCCGCCGTGCCGAGCATCGACGCACAGGCACTTGTCCGATGACAGGTCGCGTAGCGCTCGTCACCGGCGGAGCCACTGGCATCGGCGCGGCGATCACCGGTCGGCTACTGGCCGACGGGTACCACGTCCTCGCGGTGCAGCGGACCGAGCGGGAGGCGAGCGAGGGCCGGCGGGCGCTGGCCAGCGACAGGGCGTACGTCGCCGCCCATGACCTGGCCGGTGCGGACGGGCCGCGTGCCGCCGTGGCCGAGTGCGTGGCCCGGTTCGGAGGGCTCGACGTGCTGGTCAACAACGCGGCCGTGACCGGCCGGCCGGCGGTCGCCCCGCTCGATGCCCTGGACGACGCGCGCATTGACCGGATCATCGACACCAACCTCAAGGCACCACTGCGACTGGCCCGCGAGGCGCTGCCCCACCTCGCCGAGCGCGGCGGCGTCATCGTCAACGTGGGCTCCATCGCGGCGTTCCAGGCGCAGCCGGACGCGGCGGCCTACGTCGCCAGCAAGGCCGGACTGGCCGGGCTCACCCGGGCGCTGGCCTACGACCTGGCACCCCGCGGGATCCGCGTGGTGCACCTCGCGCCAGGCGCCGTCGACACGGAAGCGAGCCTCGATCCCGCGTACACACGAGAGCGGCGCGACGCGGGGTGGAGCAAACCGACGCCGCTGGGCCGGGCCGCCGCGCCACACCAGGTGGCGGAGGCGGTGGCCTGGCTCGTCTCGGACGGGGCCGGCCCGGTGACCGGGTCCACCCTCTTCGTCGACGGCGGCTTGAGCGCCTTCTGAGCTGACGGACGACACCAACACCCAGTTTCCAACATAGAGAGTCCATCTAGTGAAATGGGAGTCTTGATGAGCTTCCCGCCGGACCACCACTCGGCTGGCCTGAGCCGCCGGCACCTGCTACGGACCCTCGGCCTCAGCGGAGCCGCACTGCTCGGCGGGCCGACCCTGCTGTCCGCGTGCGCGACAAGCGTCGACGACGGCGCCCCGCAGGGCGGCACCTCCTCCGGCGACCCCAACGCCACACTCGCCATCCACCACGACGCCGGGGTCGGCCCGCTGCTTCAGCCATACGTGGACGACTTCAACGCGCGATACAAGCCGCTGAGCCTCAACACCGCCTACGTCACCACCGACTACCCCGGGACCACCAACACCCAGCTGGCCGGCGGCGCGGTCGACTATGACGTGCTCTTCACCGACGGCAACGCCCAGCTCTGGTACACCAACAACTGGATCAGCGCGCTGGACGACTTTCCCGGCGCGAAGGAACTCACCCAGACCTGGCTTCCTGGGGTGCTCGAAGAGTGCCTGGGCAAGGACGGTGAGCTGATCGCCTTGCCCTACTACCGCGGCATCGAGATATTCGTCTACAACGCCGACCTGCTCGGCCGGATCAACGCCGCGCCGCCGACCACCTGGGACGAGATGGTCGAGCAGTGCCGGGAGCTGAAGGCCAAGCGGATCGCGGCCACCCCGTACTCTCCATTTTGGACGGCCGAGGTCAGCATGTTCTTCTACGAGCTGGTCGCCGAGTCGTTCTCGGACGGTGCCGGGCCGTTCTTCGCCGACGACTTCCAGCCCTTGTTCCAGGACGACCCGGTGGTCGCCGCCACGCTGGAGCGGTGGGCCCGGATGTACGCCGAAGGACTGGTGCCACGGGACATCTTCACCACCTCGTATGGCGACATCGTCAACATCTACGCCGGTGGTAAGAGCGCCTTCACTGTCCGGTACGGGCCGCAGGCCAAGGGTTTCCGCGACCCGCGGCAGAGTCAGGTGGCCGACGTCTCGCGCAACGCGCTGATGCCCGGCCGCACCCGGGAGACGGTCGCGTCCGGTGCCTTCTGGTGCATGACCGCCAGCCGTCCGTACAAGCCGCAGGCGTGGACGCTGCTGGAGTACCTGGCCGCCAAGGACAAGGACGGCAAGTACCACACGCCGCTCAACCTGATCTCGCTCGACCTGGGCCTGCTGACCCCGTACGAGGCGGTCAACAGCGACCCGTCCGTGCGGGAGTCGTGGAGCCAGTGGGCCGACGTCGACCTGATGGCCCAGCAGCTGACCAAGTCCCGCTCGCTGGGCCGGGTCCGGCAGCAGGCGTGGTTCGGCGAGTTCCTCGTGCAGGCCACCGCCGCGCTCCAGGACGTGGTGCGGGCCCGGCGCAGCGCCCGGGACGGCCTCACCGCCGCCGCCGACTTCGTCAAGAGCAAGCTGTGACCACACCAGCCAGGGCGCTTCGTGGCCACCGCCGCGGAGACCGCTGGTTCGGCATGGCGCTGGCCGCGCCGGCACTGCTGGTCACGCTGGCACTGCTGGTGTACCCGCTGCTGTCCTCGTTCTGGGTGAGCCTGCACGACCTGCGGCTCTCCGGCGGGGAGCCGGCGCGGTTCGTGGGCCTGCGCAACTACGTGGAGGTGGTGCAGGCACCGCTGTTCTGGCCGAGCCTGTGGCGCACCGTGCTGTTCGCCCTCGGCGTGACGGTGCTGACCACGGCGTTCGGCATCGGCTTCGCGCTGGTCCTGGACGGGGACTTCTGGGGCCGTGGCCTGCTGCGGGGGCTGATGATCCTGCCCTGGTCGCTGTCGCAGACCACCCTCGCCCTCACCATCGGCTGGATCTTCAACTCGACCTTCGGGCCGCTGAACGGGGCGCTGTTCGACCTTGGCCTGATCGACGAGTACATATCGTGGTTCGCCGACGGAGGCACCGTGCTGGCCGTCGTCGGGCTGGGCATCGTCTGGAGCCTGACCCCGTTCGCCACGCTGCTGTTTCTCGGGGCGTTGCAGACCGTACCGCAGGAGCAGCTCAAGGCGGCCCGGGTGGACGGCGCCGGAGCCGTACGCCGGTTCCTGCTCGTGGTGGTGCCGCACATCCGGGAGACGGCGCTCATCGTCGTCGTCCTGGCCGCCCTCAACGGCTTTCTGGTCTTCGCGCCCATCTACATCCTGACCGGCGGCGGGCCCGGCACGGACACCACGATGCTCGCCTGGTGGGGCTACCGCACCGGGTTCCGCGACCTCAATCTGGGGCAGAGCGCCGCGATCTTCTACATCATGACGCTGCTGGTGATGGCGACCGCCGTGATCACCGTGTTCGCACTTGGCCGCAGGAGGGCCACGTGAACCGCCGACCAGCCCGCCGTGTCTGGCGCTACGTGTTCGCGCTCCTCATGGCGATCTGGGTGCTCGGACCGTTCTACTTCCTGCTGCTGGTCGCGGTGCAGAGCGAGGCCGACGCGCTGCGCACGCCGCCAGTCTGGCTACCCAAGCCGGACTTCAGCAACTTCACCACGATCCTGTCCCGCGCCTTCGACAGCGGCCCAGCCGCCAACCCCAGCGACCTGATCATGCCGGGCCTGCGCAACAGCGCGATCGTCGCCGTGTGCGTGGCACTGGCCAACGTGGTACTCGGCTCGGCGGCCGGCTACGCGTTCGCCCGGTACCGCTTCCCGGGCTCGCGCACGTTGCCGCTGGCCCTGCTCGGCTCCCAGATGGTGCCGGCGTTCGCGCTCCTCATCCCGTTCTACACGGTGCTGCGCAACCTCGCCCTCACCAACACCCTGACCGGCGTCATCATCGCCGACATCAGCATCACGCTGCCGTTCACCGTGTACCTACTGCGGGCGTACTTCGCCGGCGTGCCGCCAGAGGTGGAGCGGGCCGCGCGGATCGACGGCGCCAGCCGGTGGCGGGTCTTCTCCCGGGTGGCGTTGCCGCTGGCCACCCCCGGGCTGATCAGCGCGGGGCTGTTCGCGTTCATGGTGGCCTGGAACGACTTCGTCTTCGCTGTCGTGCTCAACAATCAGCAGTCGGGCATCCTCCTCCAGCCGGCGATCGCCGGTCTGTACAACGTCCGCGAGCAGAGCTTCGGGCTCATGGCCGCCGGCTCCCTGATCAGCGCGCTGCCGACCGTGGTCATCGCCGTGGTCACCCAGCGGTACCTGGTGCGGGGCCTGCTGTCAGGTGCGGGAAAGGGTTGACGCGCAAATGGCAACAGTGGTTCTCGAAGACCTGCGGTGCGAGTTCGGGCCGGTGGTCGCGGTCGACTCCATCAACCTGGAGGTGCCCGACGGGTCGTTCACCGTACTGCTCGGGCCGTCCGGGTGTGGCAAGACCACCACGCTCAACATGATCGCTGGGCTGGAGGAGGCGACCGGCGGCCGGATCCTCTTCGACGGCGGGCAGGTGCAGCACCTGTCCCCAGACAAGCGGGACATCGCGATGGTCTTCCAGTCCTACGCCCTCTATCCAAACCGGACGGTACTGGAGAACATCGCCTTTCCGCTGCGAATGCGGGGCATGGACAAGAAGCGGGCCGGCGCGCTGGCCGCGGAGGCGGCCGGGCGGCTCCAGCTGAGCGAGGTGCTGGGCCGCAAGCCGAGACAGCTCTCCGGCGGCCAGCAGCAACGGGTGGCGCTCGCCCGGGCCATCGTCCGCCAGCCGAAGGTCTTCCTGCTCGACGAGCCGTTGAGCAACCTGGACGCCAAGCTGCGCAACGACACCCGGGTCCGCCTCAAGCAGACGCAGCGCGACGTCGGCGGCACGTTCATCCTGGTCACCCACGATCAGATGGAGGCGATGAGCCTGGCCGACCTGCTCGTCGTCATGAACGCCGGGCGCATCCAGCAGGCCGGCCCGCCGCTGGAGCTGTACCGGCGCCCGGCCAACCGGTTCGTGGGCTCCTTCGTCGGTGTGCCGTCGATGAACCAGGTCGAAGGTGAGATCGCCGAGGGTGCCTTCACCGCCTCCGGGTGGCGGGTGCCCCTGCCCGGGGCGGTCCGAACGGGGCCGGCGGTGCTCGGCGTACGGGCCGAGGACCTGGTGCTCACCCCGACCGAGCAAGGCGGTGACGGCCGGGTGCGCATCGTCGAGCGCCTCGGCACGGAAACCCACGTGATCGTCGCGATGGCGCACGGCGAGCTCACCGCCCGGATGGCGGGCGACGCGGAGATCGAGGCCGGGCAGGGCGTCCAGGTCGGCACCACGACGAACGTGCACATCTTCGAGGCCGACGAGGACGGATCGCGCGTTGACACCGAACATCACCCCCTCATAGTCTGAGGTTACAAAATGAATCGAGTGTTTCACTGATCGAAACATACGGGCTGTCGCTCGAAGAGCAAGGAGACCCCTCCATGACCCACCAGTCCCGCCGTGCCCTGCGGTCGAACGCACTGCGCGAACGCGCGCTGCGCCACGCTCCCGGCGGCGTGCAGTCCAACGTGCGCTTCGGCGGCCCCCGCGCGTACATCGAGCGGGCCAAAGGCGCCTGGATGTGGGACGTGGACGGCAAGGACTACATCGACTACCTGCTCGGCCAGGGGCCGAACTTCCTCGGACACGCACCTGACCCGGTGCTGGAGGCCGTCGAGCGGGCGTGCCGGGGCGGCCTGCTCTACGGCGGCCAGCACCTGCTGGAGGTCGAAGCCGCCGAGGCGATCTGCGCCGCGATCGGCTGGGCCGACATGGTCCGGTTCGGCGTCTCCGGCACCGAGTCGGTCCAGGCGGCGTTGCGGCTCGCCCGCGGCGCCACCGGCCGCACCAAGGTGATCCGGTTCGAGGGGCACTACCACGGCTGGCTGGACAACGTCCTGCTCGCGTACAAGGGCGGTCGCTGGGGCCCGGCCAGCGACGGCCAGGTCGCCTCCCACCTCGACGACTTCATCCTGCTGCCGTGGAACGACGCGGACGCGGTCGCCGAAGCGCTGGCACAACACAGCGACGAGGTCGCCGCGATCATCATGGAGCCGATGATGATCAACGCCGGGACCATCGAGCCATTGCCCGGGTACCTGGAGCGCGTGCGGGAGCTGTGCACCGACAACGGTGTGGTGCTCATCTTCGACGAGGTGATCTCCGGCTTCCGGCTCGCCCTCGGCGGCGCCGCCGAGCGGTTCGGCGTAACCCCCGACCTGGCCACCTACGGCAAGGCGATGGCCGGCGGGTGGCCGGTCTCGGCGCTGGCCGGCCGCGCCGACCTCATGGAGCGCTTCGGCACCGGACAGGTCAACCACTCCGGCACCTTCAACGGCTCAGTCATGGCGATGGCCGCCACCACCGCCACGATCGGGCTGCTGCGCTCGGAGCCGCCGTACCAAGCGATCGACGAGCACGGCACCGCGCTCATGGCCGGCATCCGCGACCTCGGCGCCAAGCACGGGCTCGACCTGCACGTGCAAGGTCTGCCGATGGCCTTCCACGTCTCCTTCGGCACCGAGGACGCGACCGACTACCGCACCATCCGGCGACTCGACCTGGCCCGCTACGAAAAGCTCGCCGCCGCCCTGATCCAGCACGGCATCTGGGTCGCGAGCCGAGGCGTCTGGTACGTCTCGGCCGCCCACGGACCCAAGGAACTGGACCAGACCCTCACCCGTATCGACCGCGCCCTCAAAGATTGGCGGTAGCCAGCATGGCCCTGTTCAGCAACGCCGTCCGCGCCGGCGACTTCGTGTTCGTATCCGGCCAGGCTTCGGTCGACGCGGACGGCACGATCATCCCCGGCACCTTCGCCGAGGAGATGCGCCGCTCCGTCGAAAACGTACGCCGGGCACTGGCCACCCAGGGCCTGACGCTCGCCGACGTGGTCAAGGTCAACTCGTTTGTGCACGATCCGGCACACATCGACGAATACAACCAGATCTACCCCGAGTACTTCTCCTCACCCAAGCCAGCCCGGACTACGATCACCGGCTGCCTCACCGACCGAATCAAGTTCGAGATCGACGTCGTCGCGTACGGACCGGCCGCGGAAGCCTAAGCGCGCAGGAACCTAAGCGTGCCGGCCGGAGCCGGTGCGGTCGCGGTTGCTGTACCTGCTTAGCCATCACCCAAAACGACATTGCCGGAAGACATTGGATCGAGCCCGATGCCGGGTTTCGCACCGCGAAACCCGACATCGGGAAAGTCTCATGCCATGTCCACGAACCTGTAGATCCCGAAGGGAGGCCGCGTCCTCGGCACCAGCTATGCGGTGAACCAACTGCTGCATCTGGCCGGGGAGTAGCGCCAGCTACAGACTCGGAACTCGCGTACGTTCACCGAATAGATCTTCGAGTTGCAGCCTTGCTGGGTGCGAATCAACACCACCATCGTCCCGTTGCTCAGGCGCAGTTCGCCTTGCACCTGCCAGTTTCCGTAGGTGCAGATCGTGGCAGTGCGATGGCTGCTGGTCACCTTCATGCTCGTGCCGCGATACGCAACGTTCACCTCGTGTGCGCTGGCTGGCATGGGGGCAACGGTCACAGCCAGGACGATGCCCACGGCGATGACCAATGCTCGTCTCAGAACCTTGCGAATCGATGTCACGTGCTTCACCTCGTGGGTTAGTCGCGTGCAGCGGACGCCAAATGCCATTCGCTGCGAAAATGTGAGCGCCGCACCAGTACCGCCGACAGACGTTTTATAGACGCTGTTGAGCCGGCACGGTGATCGCCTGGCTCGCACGATACGAAGGACCACAGGCGGCTGGTGTCCGGTGAACGCCCGACGCTGCGCCAGAGCGCCTCGCCGAGCTTCCGATGGCGAACCTCGATCCATCCGCCAACGTCGAAGCTCGGCCCCGAACCGAGGCCGCACGGCCTCAGCGTGTGAGGCGACCGGCACATCGACACGCCTGACGCTGGCGGCGGTCTTTCGACGGCGAGGTTCCAGGCGTGCCTGCGGACGGGCGGAGTGGCAGGGGCGTTCGCATGTCTGCGGAGAAGTGAATAAAATACAGCCCAGCGGGCTCCAAAGCCCCAGGTCAACAAGGTGCTCCCCGCGCACGCGGGGATGGTCCGCGGTTCAACCACGCGGTGTTGCGTGGCCTGAAGTGCTCCCCGCGCACGCGGGGATGGTCCCCAGACGCGCAGGAATCCCATCGCCCCCCGGATGTGCTCCCCGCGCACGCGGGGATGGTCCTGGGCATGACTACACCAAGCAGGAGGTTTGGCGGGTGCTCCCATCGGAATGCCGGGATTCCCTGGGACGAAGCAGCCGGAGGTGGTGGCCGATTCGCTTGTGAATCGTGGTTGCGCCCAGTGGCTTCGGAGATGCTGCAGCCCAACCATCGGGCGGTGCGGTGACGGCGCGTGTAGGCGGCATTGGCGCGTTTGCTCGTCGCCTTACGGTTCGTGTCGCCTCGATCATCGCGTGATGCGGTGGTGTGGGTCGGCGAGGAGGATCCGCCCGTGGGATCAGGATGGGAGGCCGAATGCTCCGGCCGTCAAGCCGTCGCCGATTTCACGGGCCAGGATGGCTCCGGTCGCTGCCGCTTCGTCGAGGGTCGTGCGAAATTCGGCGAGTTGGCGGAATGCCTGTCCGTAGATCTGCTGCTGCTGTAACGGCACCACTGGGATGGTAAGTCGCTTGACGTCGATGCGTAGGACTCCGTTGGCGGTGCTCGAGGCTCGACCGGCTATCCGCATGTTCTCGGTGCGGGAGATGACACCGGCGACGAACCACGGGTCGAAGCGGGTGGTGTCGACGCGTATCAGTTGAGCGCCGGGTCCGAGTTCGGCGCCGATTTGTTGCGGGGTGGCGACCCGAGCGCTGATCTTGCGGCCGATGGCGGGGACGAGGATGTCGCCTGGCTGTACTTGTGGGCCCGGCTCGTCGCCCGCTCGGGTCGTCGAGCCGGTGGCCGGGCCGCCGGACAGGATGTCGGCGGCGGTTAGTACGGCGGCGTCGATGGTGGCGGTGGCGGATCGGCTACGCGAGAGGGCGCGCTGCACGGAGATGCTGCCGGACCGGACGAGGTCGGCGACGTCCGCTTGTGGGGCTTCGCTTAGCGGTGTCCCCCGAACCTTTCGTATCGCGGGCAGAAGGCGTCGCATGCGGTCGAGCAGTCGCTCGAATTCGTTGATCTTGGCGATGACCTGGGCCGGGTCGGCGGCGAGGTCGCCGGCCTGGGGAAGGTGGCGTTGCGGTGTCAGGTCGACTTGGTCGTCGAGCACTTCGATGGCGGGCACGGTGCGGTGGACGCCGGGCAGTTCCGTGTACTGGTCCGACAGGTAGGCGCTCCACGCGGTGCCGACGATCTCGGCGAGGGGGCGACCGGTGGAGGCGGCAGCGGCGTCGACCACGAGCAGGTCTCCGGCGCGTGGCTGCTGGAGGTCGGGCTGGGTGAGTACCCAGACGTGCAGTCCGATGCCGGTCGGCGGCATCAGGCCAGGCGGGAGGGCGATGACCGCGCGTAGCGCTCCGCGGCGGACCAGTTCCGCGCGGACGCGGCGGCCTGCCGGGCGGGATGCGGCGGCCGGAGGCATGAGTACGACGGCGGTGCCGCCGGGGGAGAGGTGGGCCAGGGCGTGTTGCACCCATGCGAGTTCGGGCTCGGTGCGCGGGGGCAGGCCGTAGATCCAGCGGGGGTCGTAGGCGAGGCGGTCGTGCCCCCAGTCGTGTACGGCGAAGGGGAAGTTTGCCACGACGACGTCGGCGCGAAGGTCGGGCAGGGCGTCGGCGAGGAGGCTGTCGCCGACGTGTACCACGGGCGGCTCCGCGTCGGGCGCGGCACGACGGGCGCGTAGGTGCACGAACCACAGCCGCAGCAGGGTGATCAGGGCGTACTGCGGGTTGATCTCCTGTGCGTAGCAGCGGGTGATGGCGCCGCCTCGCAGGGCCTGGTCGGCGGCCATTCGCAGGATCGATCCGGTGCCGCTGGTGAAGTCGAAGGTGCGGGCTCCGGAGCCGGCGAGGGCGAGCATCACCTCGGCGACGGTGTCCGGTGTGCCGGCGAGGCCGGACAGTGATTGGGCTGAGGAGACGTACCGGCCGTGCAGGTACTCGAAGGCGGGCTCCGCGCCCTGCTCCGCCCTGAGTTGGTCGAGCGTGTGCAGCAGGGTGGTGAGCTGTGATGTCCACTGTTTCGGCAGCAAGGCGGCGACCATCGCGGCCAGGCCCGGGTCGAGCGCGCGCAGGCGGGTGGCGAGCTGTTTCGGCGTCGGTAGGCCGGCGTTGGCGGACGTGGTCTGATCGGCGCGGACGAGCAGGAACGCGCCGGCGATGCCGAGCACGTCGCTGATCTGCGCTGCTGGCTGGTAGCTCTCGATGTGTCGCCACGCCCATTGTTCGGTGCCGGCCCGGTGTAGCCGGCCGTGGCGGCGCAGCCAGTGCTCCACCTCCTGTGCGTCGAACGACGGGCTCGTCGGGGTGCCGCCGACGGGGGTGGGAAAGTCGGCGTACCGGCGCCGCCAGTTGCTGACCGCTGCCCTGCCGACGTTGGCCAGCCGTGCGATGCCGCTGGCGGTCAGGGTGGTTTCGCTCGGGGCGAGGCCCGACTCTCTCGTCACGCGTGAACAGTAGCACAGGCATCTGATTTGTATACGCGATTCACAGTGTCTATGGTGGTTCTTGCTCTAGTTCACGTTCCTTGGAGGTCGCCATGCCGCGTCGTGGGCGCAGCACCACCGTCGGAAAGATCGCAAAGCTTTGTCAGGACCGTCGGGCCTCCGAGATCCGGGTGCTCGGCGAGTTGTTGCGTCGCGAGCAGCACGCCGACTCCGGCGAGGCGGCGCTGCCACAGGGTGGGCGGGAGAGTCCGGCTCACCGGTGACCGGACCAGATTCATCCCAACGATCGAAGGAGGACCATGAACACTCTTGCTCGAACCAGCTCTGTCAACCGCTTCGTCGTGCTTTCCGCCGGTCGCGTACGTATGTCATGGTGCGCAGCGGTACCGTTCCGGTCCCACGGGCATCGCATCCCAGGTGTACGCGCGAGTGCGCCTTGACCCCGTCGTCGGTGTGGCCATAGCGGACGCCTACGTGGCGGCGCCGGTCCGGGATGAGCGGGCCTACTCCGCGTACGCCGCGTTCTGTCGGGAGACTGTCCAGCAGTACCACCTGCTGGTGGGCCGGCCGGAGTTCGGTGGCTTGGGCGTGGCGGTGCGAATCGTCGACGAGGATCCGTATCCGGACGTCGAGTCGATGGTCCACGACGTGCGGCGGCGTCGCCTCAAGGTCTGGGCCAGCGCGGCCAGCGGTAACCCGCATCCGTACCTCAGCGACGGCGAGAACGACATGTTCCGGGCGGTCCACGACGTGTTCGGGCACGCCGCGAGTGGCCGCGGCTTCGACCGGCACGGCGAGGAGGCGGCCTGGTTGAAGCACAGCACCATGTACTCACCGCTGGCGGTGCGCGCCCTGACAACTGAGACGCGCGGGCAGAACTGTGCTCAGATCTTCCGCTACGAAGGTGACCGGTTTCCCGAGCAGAAGGCCGTGTTGCTGCCTCGGTCGTTCAGCGATCCGCGCTCGGTGGGCGTCGCTGAGGCGGAGGTGAGGTCGCCCGCTCCTGGCGGAGCCGGGCGATCTCCTGCCGCAGGTCCAGCACCGCCGCATGCTCCGGTCCGTCTGCCCGTATCCGGCTCTGTAGCAGCATGTTGAGCTGCCGCAGCGCCCAGCCGGGTTCGCCGAGATCCACGTGGGCACGCGCGGCACGCCGCAGCAGATCGAACACCAGAGGGTCGTCGTCGCCGTGCTGCCGGGCGTGGGCCTCGGCGAGCCGCCGCCACTCACGCACTGCGGCTCGGATCTCGCCGGCGGCCTGCAACTGCTCCGCCTGCCTTATGGCCTGCTCCAGGTCGGGCTCGGCCTGCACGGCGGTGATCGGTGGCTTGGCGCGAGCCTGATGCGGCACCCGCCCGACGATCGCGGCGTACGCCTGCACCGCTTCGGCGGTGTCGTCGAGTACGCCAGGAATTGGCGGCAGATCCTGGGAGAGCGGGGCCAGCACGGTGTAGACGTCGGCGGCGCTGGCAGGCCGATCCCCGGGGTGGAGCGCCAGCAGCGCGTGCACCAGGTCGTCGAGCGCCTCTGGGATCTCCGGCCGCAGCTCGCCAGGGCGTGGCGGGGGAGTGTCCAACTGGTGCCGCAGCGTCGTCATGGTGGTCACGGCGTCGAAAGGCGGGCGGCCGGTGAGCAGGTCGAAGAGGGTGGCCCCCAGCCCGTACAGGTCGGTGCGGTGGTCGGGGCGCTCGCCGAGGACCTGTTCGGGCGCCATGTAGCCCACTGTGCCAAGGCTCTGGCCGGTCTGGGTGATCCGCGAGAAACGCTCGTCGTCGGGCGTGACGGCCAGCCCGAAGTCGAGCACCTTCACCGCGCCGCTGGTATCCAGCATGACGTTGCTTGGCTTGATGTCCCGGTGCACAAGACCGAGCCGCCGCGCGGCGATCAAAACGCTGCTGATCTGCGCGCCGATGGCGGCTACCCATCCGATCGGGAGCGGACCCTGCTCCGCGACCAGGTCTGAGAGGGCGATGCCGTTGATCTTCTGAAGGACGACGTAGGGTCGGCCAGAGTGCTCGCCGATGTCGTAGATGGCGGGTACGCCGGGGTGATCGAGGCGAGCGGTGAGTAACGCTTCGCGGCGAAACCGGCGCACCAGCTCCATGTCCATCATGGCGGCGTTGATGAACTTCACGATGACGGGGCGTTCGAGCAGGGTGTCCTGTGCGGGCCAGACCTCACCCATTCCCTTGTGGGCCAACGGGAAGCGGCCCAGGGCGTACCGCTCCTTGATGTTCGCGCCTGGCGCCATGGCCCCAGCATAGTGCCCGAATCGGCGGCACCCGAGCACGTCCGTCCGGCCGGATGTAGCCGATCGGTGAACGCCGGTCACACAAAGTCGCTTGCAAAGATGGTTCACAGCGTGGCAGCATGTGTCCCGACCGGCCCGGCTTCGGCTGTGCCGTCGTCCATGCTGCGCGATCGAGCCGGCTGACCGTGTCCGGCGCACGACAGTTTCGACACCCAATGCCTGGCCGCGTCCAGGCGTCCGTCAACGGGGGATGGTATGGCTGAGTTGGCGATCGGCCGGGGGTTCCTGCCCGCCTACGCCCGGCTGCAACGCCGGGTGCAGCGCGCGGTCGACGCCGCCATCAGCAAGTTCGCCGAGCACACCCATGCCGGCCTGCACCTGGAGAGGCTGGCCGGCGCGCGGGATCCCCACATCCGCACCATTCGCATCGACCAGTTCTATCGCGGCGTGGTACTCGCCCTCGGCGAAGAGAAGTACGCACTGCTCGACGTCCTGCCGCACGACGACGCCATCGCCTTCGCGGTGAGCCGCCGCTTCACCGTCAACCAGGTACTCGGTGTGCTGGAGATGCGTGACCAGGCTGGCATCGAGGAATTCGCCGGTACCGAACTGCCGGAGCGGCCGGGCCTCGCGTTGTTCGATCACGTCTCGGCCGCCGACTTCGCGCGGCTCGGTGTGGACGAGGACCTGGTGCCACTGCTGCGCGTCATCGCTACCGACCAGCAGCTGGAGAGCCTGGCCGGCCGCCTGCCAGAGGCACAGCTCGACGTCCTGAAAGGACTAGCCAGCGGGTTGCCCGTAGCGGAGGTCTTCGCAGAGTTGGCCGACCGGATCGTGTCCGGTGTGGACACCGACGACCTGCTGACCGCCGCCCATCGCACCCCCGAGCGGATCAAGTTCATCTCCGGCCCGATGGAGCTCGCGGCCATCCTCGCCCACCCGTTCGACGTGTGGCGTACCTTCCTGCACCCGACCCAACGCGACGTGGCCTACCGCGAGACCTACAGCGGCCCCGCGCTCGTGAACGGTAGCGCCGGGACCGGCAAGACGGTAACCGGCCTGCATCGGGCGGTGTTCCTCGCCGAGCGGCTGCCGGACGGGGAGAAGGTTCTCCTGACCACGTTCACCCGTGCGCTCGCCGACGCCCTCACCAAACAGCTGTACCGGCTCACCGACGACCCGGCAGTCCGGGCACGCATCGATGTGATCAGCATCGACAAGCTGGCGTACGAGATCGTCGCCCGGGACAGCAGAAGAGTCCTGGTCGCGGAGAGCGAGATCGTCGACCAGCTGTGGGAAGCCGCCGCGAAGGCCGGGCCCACCTACCTGAACCGCGCCGGCCAGGTCACCACGTTCAGCGCGGCCTTCCTGCGGCACGAGTGGGAGCAGGTGGTGCTCGCTCAGCAGCTGACCACTGTGGAGGCGTACCGCGACGCCCCACGGCGAGGCCGCGGCGCTGGTCTGCGGGCCGCGCAGCGCGAGCAGGTGTGGACCGCGATCGATTCGGTGGTGCGGGAGCTGGCGAAGCGACGCCTGCGCACCCACACCCAGCTCGCCGACGAGGCCGCCGCGATCCTGCGCCGCAGCAGCGCCCCGTACCGGCACGTGGTCGTGGACGAGGGGCAGGATCTGCACCCGGCGCAGTGGCGGCTGCTGCGCGCGCTCGTCGCACCCGGGCCCAACGACATGTTCCTGCTCGCCGATCCATACCAGCGCATCTACGACAGCCACGTGTCCCTGGCCCAGCTCGGCATCGAGGTGCGCGGCCGGACCCGCAGGCTCACCGTCAACTACCGGACCACCCACGAAATCCTGGACCTGTCGGTCAAAGTCCTCAACGGCGACGCCGCCGTCGGCTTGGACGGGCAGGACGACACATTGCGGGGATACCGCTCGATCACCCGTGGTGGCGTACCCGAGTTTGCCGCTCACAGCAGCCGCGACGGTGAGTTCGAAGCGTTGATCGAGCGGGTCGGGACCTGGCTGGAGCAGGGCGTGGAGCCGCACGCCGTCGGCGTGGCCGTGCGCACCGGAAAGCTCGTCAAGACCATCAGCAGAATCCTGAGCGACGCCCACATTCCCGTCTCCGACGACAAGCGGGGCGTCGACGGGGTGCGCGTGGACACCATGCACCGCATGAAAGGGCTGGAGTTCCAGTGCCTTGCGGTCGTCGGGCTGGAGGCGGGCGTGCTGCCGGCGCCACACGCACTCACCTCGGCGACGGAGGATCCGCACGCCCACCGACAGGATCTACAGCGTGAACGCTGCCTTCTGTTCGTCGCCCTGACCCGCGCCCGTGACGTGCTCTATCTGTCGCACAGCGGCATGCCCAGCCCGCTGCTGCCGGTGGGCCGATGAGCGCCCGCGCCGTCGTCGACGGTCCCAAACTCGGTGACGGGGCACGCTCGGTCTGGGGCAAGACCGACCGCAGGGGCACCTCACCGGTGGGCTGGCTGCCGCTGTGGCGGCACCTGGCCGACACCGCCGACGTGGCCGGCCAACTGTGGGACCACTGGCTGGGTCAGACAGTGCGTCGCCGCGTCGCCGACGAGCTGCCTGGTGGGGAGGCCGACGCCCGTACCCTGGCCGTCTGGATCGCCGGGGTGCACGACATCGGCAAGGCCACGCCCGCCTTCGCCTACCAGGCGTTCGCCTTGGCAGAGCGGATGCGCGACCATGGTCTCGGATTCCAGCGGGACCTGATCCGCGCCGACCGCAAGTACGCCCCCCACGCCACCGCCGGGCACCTCCTGCTGGCGAACTGGTTGCACCAGCAGGACTGGAGCGACGCGCACCCGTTCGCCGTCATCGTCGGGGGCCACCACGGTGTCCCACCGACCGACGAGGGACTTCGCGATGCCCAGGTGCGTCCCCATCTGCTCGGTGACCCGACCTGGCAGCAGGTGCAGGAGGAGCTGCTGACCTGGATGACCGAGCGGTCGGGTGCGGGGGAGCGGCTGACCGAGTGGAGCACTGTGCCGCTCTCGCAGCCCGTGCAGGCCGCCCTCACCGGTCTCGTCATCGTCGCTGACTGGATAGCCAGCAACGAGGACTTCTTCCCGTACATCCTCGACAGCACCGACGAGGACCGGCTGCGGTCCGGCTGGGACGAGCTGGACCTGCCCGTCCCATGGCGGCCCGCCACCCCGCCGCTGAGCGTGGACGACCTGTTCGGGGCGCGGTTCGCGTTACCCGCTGGCGCGGCACCACGGCCCGTGCAGCGCACGGTCGCCGAGTTGGCCGCGACCATGCCCGTGCCCGGCATGATGATCGTCGAAGCGGCCATGGGGGAGGGCAAGACCGAAGCGGCCCTGGCGGCGGTGGAGATCGTGGCCCGCCGCACCGGAGCATCCGGCTGCTACCTGGCACTGCCTACCCGGGCCACCAGCGATGCCATGTTCAATCGCATGCTGTCCTGGCTGCGCCGGCTGCCCGACCTGGACGTCGGCCGAGGCGCCCGGGACGTGCGGCTGGCCCACGGCAAGGCGGCGCTCAACCCCGACTACGACCGGCTGCGAGGAAAGCTCCTGCCCAGCGGTATCGCCGAGGACGCCGGCGGCGCCGACATCGGAGTGCACAAATGGCTCGCCGGACCCAAACGGACACTCCTGTCCAGCTTCGTCGTGGGCACCATCGACCAACTGCTGTTCGCCGCCCTGCGCAGCAAGCACCTGGTGCTGCGCCACCTCGGCCTCGCCGGCAAGGTCGTCGTCATCGACGAGGCACACGCCTACGACGTCTACATGGGACGGTTCCTCGACCGGGCACTGGAATGGCTCGGCGCGTACGGCGTACCGGTGATCGTGCTCTCCGCGACGCTGCCGGCACACCGGCGGGCCGAGCTGATGAAGGCGTACGACGATGGCCGGCTCGGACCGCCGCCCCCGCTCACCTGGCGCGACCGCGGCAAGCCGCGGATCGACCCGTACGCCGCGCTGCGCACCGATCTGCGATACCCGCTGGTCACGGTCTCCACCGCTGACCGTGGCGCCACCGCCACCACCTGCGCCGACTCGGGACGGGGCATCGAGGTGACGCTGCGCCGACTGGCCGACGATCTGCCGGCGCTGGCGGAGGTGCTGCGAGAGCAGTTGGCCGACGGCGGCTGCGCGCTCGTGGTCCGCAACACCGTGACCCGCGTCCAGGAGACCGCCGCAGCGCTGCGCGTCATGCTCGGGCCGGACACCCCCGTGTCGGTGGCGCACTCCCGATTCATGGCACTCGACCGCGCCGCGAAGGACCGCTGGCTGCGCGACACGTTCGGGCCACCCGGCGCAGGCAATCGCCCACAACGGCACGTGGTAGTGGCCAGCCAGGTCGCCGAGCAGTCCCTGGACATCGACTTCGACCTGCTCGTCACCGACCTGGCCCCGGTCGACCTGGTGCTGCAACGCATCGGCCGGCTCCACCGCCATCCGCGCGACGACCGCCCCGCCCGGCTCGCGACGCCTACGTGCTGGATCACCGGCGCTGACTGGACGACCGAGCCACCGCAACCGGTCACCGGCTCACGACGCGTCTACCAGCTGGCCACGCTGCTGCGCAGCGCCGCCGTGCTGCTGCCGCACTTGGACGGCGTGCCGCTGCGACTTCCGTCCGACATCGCGCTGATCACGCAGACCGCATACGGCGACACGGCAGTCGGCCCGCCATCGTGGCAGGCCACGATGGTCGAGGCGGAGGCGAAGCAGCGAGACGAGATCACCACGAAAGAGCTGAAGGCCGACGGCTTCCGCCTCGCCGGCGTCGGCGAACCGGGGACACCACTGATCGGCTGGCTCTCCGGCGGGGTCGGCAACGCCGACGACCGCGTGGCCCAAGGTCACGTCCGCGACACCGACACCGAGTCTCTCGAGGTCCTGCTCCTGGTACGGACACAGGAGGGCCTGGCACTGCCAGCCTGGATTGACGGCGGCGGAGGCCCGGTGCCCACCAGCAGTCTCCCGCGCCGGCCGCTGCCCCGGATGATCGCGCGTTGCACCCTGCCGTTACCGCGTGCGATGACCGCCGCCGATGTGATCGACGAAGTCATCGCCGAGTTGGAGCGGCGTACCGACCTCAGCGCCTGGCAAGACAGCCCTTGGCTGGCCGGTGAACTCGTCCTCGACATCGACCCGGACGGCAGCGCCACGGTGGCCGGCTTCGACCTGCACTACGACCCGGACGAAGGTCTGCGCGTCACCCGCGCCGCCACCTGAGCCCACTGCGAACACAAAGGAGGTGCACCGATGACCAGCTCACCGCAACCAGCCGGATTCTCCCTTGTGGACGAGGCGTGGATTCCGGTGCTGGACGCTGCGGGGAAACGCCGCGATGTATCACTGCTCGGCCTCTTCGAGCAGGCCGGCGACGTACGCATGATCGCCTGTGAGCTGCCCACCCAAACCTTCGCGATCCTGCGGCTGGCCCTGGCGATCCTGCACCGAACCACCGGTGGACCCCACGGTGGGACCGCGTGGCAGGCGCTCTGGCGAGACCGACGGCTGCCGACCGCGGACATCGCCGAGTATCTCGACGTCTTCCACGACCGGTTCGACCTGCTGCACCCGAAGTACCCGTTCTACCAGGTCGCTGACCTGCGGGCGGCGAAGGAGAACACGTACGGGCTGGAACGCCTCATCGCCGACGTGCCGAATAACATGCCGTTCCTGACGTCGCGCGCCGGGTCGGGAATGGAGTCGATCACGCCGGCCGAGGCAGCTCGCTGGTTGGTGCACTGCCAGGCATACGACACCTCCGGCATCAAGACCGGCGCGGTCGGAGATCCGCTGGCCAAGAACGGCAAGGGCTACCCGATCGGCGCCAGCTCACTTGGTTGGCTGGGCGGCGTCTACCTGGAAGGCACGACCCTGCTGGAGACCCTGCTGCTCAACCTGGTGCCGGTGGCGCCTGGGTGGCAGACGGCCGATGAGCGGGACCTGCCGGTGTGGGAGCGGGAGCCGCAGACTGCCGCCGAGGAGCCCGATGCGACTCGTGGCCCGTACGGTCTGCTCGGCCTCTACACCTGGCAGTCCCGGCGGATCCGGCTCTTCGGCGATACCGCGGGAATCACCGGCGCGATGATCTCCAACGGTGACAGGTTCGACTGGCAGGACAGGCACCTGCTGGAGCCGATGAGCGTCTGGGGCCGCAGCGGACCACGGGAGCAGGCGCAGAAGCGAACTCCGATCTACCTGCCCCGGCCGCACGACCACAGCCGGGCACTGTGGCGAGGGTTGCAGACCCTGCTGCCGTCGCCGCCACCGCCCGGAGCCGAGCCGGCGCAGCGGCTATCGCCGATGGTGGTGCAGTGGCTGGCCCGGTTGACCGTCACCGGCGTTGTCGGTTCCGACTTCCAGGCCCGTCCTCATGCCGTCAGCATCACCTACGGCTCAAAGCAGTCCGTCGTCGACGAGGTGTTCAGCGACGCGCTCACCATGAACGTACTGCTGCTGGTCGACAACTCCGTGTTGCGCGCGACCGCTGTCGACGCGGCCGGCGACGCCGAGGCTGCGGTGAAGGTGCTGCGCCGACTCGCCGAGAACCTGGCCCGCGCCGCCGGCAGCCGGGACACCGACAGCGGCGAAGCCGAACGGGCGGCCGAACGCGCGTACACCGTGCTGGACCGTCTCTTCCGCGACTGGCTGGCCGGGCTCGGCCCGGACAGCGACCCGCCGGCCCGGCGCGCGGCGTGGCAGCGACTGGTCCGCGAGGCCGTCGATCGGCTCGGCAGGCAGCTGGTCGCCGCTGCCGGCCCGACGGCATGGGTGGGCCGGATCGGCACGGACCGCGCCGGCCGGGAAGTGCACTACTCCAGCTCACAGGCCGACGCGTGGTTTCGCACGGGGCTGGCCAAGGCGCTGCCGATGGCGGCCAACGCTCCGGATCACAGGCAGGAGGAAGCAGCATGACCACGGTCGAAGTCGACCAGCCGGCCGACCCGGCACGGAAGACGCTCTCCAGGCGGCGCAAGGAGCTCGGCGACCACGTCGCCCGGACCATCGGCGTCCTGCAGGCGCGCGCGTTGAGCACCGTGCCCCAACCCGAGGCCGTCAGCGCGCTGGCCCGGCTGCGGCGCGGTATCGGTCGGAGTCCGGGCTTCGACTACACACTGGAGCGGTACGTACAGGTGCCGCGGGACCTGCTGGGCTACCAGCCGCCCGACGAGGCGACCGATACCGAGCAGGCCGCACACGACGCCGTGACCCTGTACGCGCTGCATCAGCAGTCACGCCGCGAGCGGATGCACGCCGACGGACGCGGGCTGGGACAGGCCCTCGCCGAGCTGGTCCGCAAGTCGGGCGGGCCGGAGGGCGTACGGCGCCGGTTCGCCGCGCTCGGCACCGCCAGCACCTACCACGAGAGCATTTACCACCTGCGCAGCCTGATCACGATGCTGCGCGAGCACCAGATCCCACTCGACTACGGCCTGCTCGCCGACGACCTGACGATCCTTCGCGGGCCCACCGGTCGCCCTCGGGTCCAGGCGATCTGGGGCCGGGAGTTCTTCCGCACCCGATCCAGCACCGACGTTGACGCCCCCGCCGCCGACTCCCCTGAGGAGGATCCATCATGAGCCGCACCATCATCGATGTCTACGCGCTGCAGACCGTGCCCCCGAGCAACCTCAACCGCGACGACACGGGCTCGCCGAAGACGGCGATCTACGGTGGTGTGCGGCGTGCCCGGGTTTCCAGCCAGGCGTGGAAGCGGGCCATCCGGCTGGCCTTCGGTGATCTGCTCGACCGTTCCCAGCTCGGCGAGCGGACCAAGCGGGTGGGCGAGTCGCTCGCGACCCGGATTAGGGCCCTCGACCCCAGCCTCTCGGAGGACGCGGCGTCTGCCCTGGCGGCCGAGACCTTCGTGGCCGGCGGCCTAGCCAAGGCGGAGAAGAAGAAGGGTGAGGTGAAGGACGTCGAGTCCGGTTACCTGCTGTTTCTGAGCCACCGGCAGTTGGACAACCTCGCCGCCGCCGCGTTGGAGGCATCGCGTGCCGGCGCCGGCCTCGACAAGGCGCGGTTCAAGGCGTTGGTTGACACCGAGCACTCGGTCGACATCGCGATGTTCGGCCGGATGGTGGCCGACATGACGGACATCAACGTCGACGCCGCGTGCCAGATATCGCACGCCATCAGCGTCCACGCCGTCGACAACGAGTTCGACTACTTCACCGCGGTCGACGACCGCAAGGCCGACGCCGCCGAGACGGGCGCCGGCATGATCGGCACCATCGAGTTCAACTCGTCCACGCTGTACCGGTACGCGACGGTCGATGTCGACGCGCTGCACCGTACCCTCGGCGACGCGGCCGCGACCCGAGCGGCCGTCGAAGCGTTCCTGACCGCGTTCGCTCGCAGCATGCCGACCGGCAAGCAGAACACGTTCGCCCACCGTACGTTGCCCGACGCCGTGCTGGTGCGGCTGCGCGACACTCAGCCGATCAACCTGGTCGGCGCCTTCGAGACGCCCATCACCGAGACCCACGCGGCCGGGCGGATCGAACTGGCCGCCGCTGCGCTGGCCGAGCACACCGTGGCGGTCGAAACCGCCTATGGCGAGCGGCCGATCGGCAGCTGGGTGACCCAAGTTGGGGAGAAGACCGCGGTGCTCGCCGACCTCGGCAAGGCGGTCACCTTCGGTGAGTTGGTCACCGGGGTGGGGGAGCAGACCAGCGTCCTACTTGGACAGCCGGCATGAGCGTGCTGCTGCTGAGGCTGGCGGGCCCGCTCCAGGCGTGGGGTTCGTCCAGCCGGTTCGCCCGGCGGGGCACCGAGGTCGCGCCCACCAAGAGCGGAGTGATCGGTCTGCTCGCCGCAGCCAAGGGCGTCCGGCGCACCGAGCCGCTCACCGAGTTGCTTGGCCTCGAATTCGGGGTACGGCTCGACCAACCCGGGCAGATCCTTCGGGACTTCCAGACCGCCCGATCTCTCGACGGCCGTCAGAGCGCACCGTTGACCTACCGGTTCTACCTGTCCGACGCGGTCTTCCTCGCCGCCGTCAGCGGCGAACGGGAACTGCTGCATGGCCTGGCGGAGGCGTTGAACCGGCCGCAGTTCCCCCTCTACCTCGGGCGCCGCTCCTGCCCGCCGGTCGGCCCGATCAACCTCGGCGTACACGACGAGACCCTCGACGACGCGCTGAAGCAGTGGCCGTGGCTCGCCGCCAAGTGGTACCGCAGGAAGGCCTCCCACATGGTCCAGCTGGAGATCATCCGGGACGCGCGTCCGGGCGAGCCAGTCACCGAGACCATGCCCGACGAACCGGTCAGCTTCGACCCCGCGCATCGACAGCACACCTGGCGGTCGGTGGTGCGCCTGCCCGTTCCCGTCTCCAACGACCTCGCGGAGCGGGCCGGTGTCGCCGAGCACGACCCCTTGAGCCTGCTGGGAGGCTAAGCGTGTTCCTCACCCGATTCCAGATCAACCCAGCTCGTCGGAACGCGCGGAAGCTGCTCTCCTCGCCGCACGCCATGCATGCGGCGGTCCGCGCCGCCTTCCCGGTCGCCGAGGACTACGAGCGCGCCGCCACCCGTACACTGTGGCGCCTCGACACCCCGACCACCGCGACCGTCCACCTCTACATCGTCAGCCCTGGGCGACCCGACCTCACACATCTGATCGAACAGGTCGGCTGGCCCACCATCGACGAAGCCTGGGTGACCCGGGACTACGACGGCTTGCTCGACTCGCTGCGCCAGGGCCAGGAATGGGCGTTCCGGCTCACCGCAAACCCAACCCACAGCGGGCGCAAGACCGCCGAGGCCAAAGAGACGCAGCGCTTCGGCTACTTGCGCGAACCAGAGCAGGTCCAGTGGCTGACCAGCCGGGCGGAAAGACACGGCTTCGTCGTCGCGACCCAGCACGACGGCCGCCCCAACCTTCGGCTGCATCGGCGCCAAACACAATCCTTCAAGCGCGGCATGGGCACGGTCACCCTCGCCACGGCGACGTACGACGGCGTCCTCCAGGTCACCGACGCGGATGTATTCCGCCGTACGTTGGTCAGCGGGATCGGACACGCCAAAGCGTACGGCTGCGGCCTGCTCACCCTTGCCCCCGCCCAGGCCGCTGAGTGAAGATCCCCGGCGTCCCACCGGCGGAACTAGCCGACCTCAACCGTGCCCAGGATCGGCTCAGCTTCATCTACCTCGAACGCTGCATCATCCACCGCGACAGCAACGCGATCACCGCCACCGACGACAAAGGCGTCGTCCACATCCCCGCAGCCACCCTCGGCGTCCTCATGCTCGGCCCCGGCACCAGCATCACCCAACAGGCGATGATGCTTCTCGCCGACAACGGCGCCACCATCGTCTGGGTCGGCGAGCACGGCGTCCGCTACTACGCCCACGGACGCCCACTGGCACGATCCAGCCGGCTACTCGTCGCCCAAGCCGCCGCGGTCTCCCACCGCGACCGACGACTGCACGTGGCACGAGAGATGTATCGGATGCGCTTCCCCGGCGAAGACACCACCACCCTCACCATGCAGCAACTGCGCGGCAAAGAAGGAGCCCGGGTACGCCGCTGCTACCGCGAGCACGCCAATCGCACCGGCGTGACCTGGAACAACCGCGTGTACAGCCCGGACGACTTCAGCAGCAGCGACCCCGTCAACCAAGCACTATCGGCAGCACACGCCTGCCTGTACGGAATCGTGCACGCCGTCGTCGTTGCCATCGGCGCCTCACCCGGCCTCGGCTTTGTCCACACCGGACACGACCGGTCCTTTGTCTACGACATCGCCGACCTCTACAAGGCCGACATCACCATCCCGGTCGCCTTCGACATCGCCGCCAGCGGATCAACCGACATCGGCCCGGACACCCGCCGCGCGGTCCGCGACCGGGTCCACGACGGAGCCCTCCTCGAGCGATGCGTACGCGACATCCGGACCCTGCTGCTCAGCCCTCGCCCGAGTGGACCGATCGATGAGCAATGGCTCGATGACGAACCGGAAAACGACGCCCTACGCCTGTGGGACGAGGACGGAGAAGAACTCGCCAGCGGACGCAACTATGGCGGCGAGGTGGACTTCTGATGACCGTCATCATCCTCACCGCCTGCCCCGAGGGCCTACGCGGTCACCTGACACAGTGGCTGCTGGAAATCTCCGCCGGAGTCTACGTAGGGCATGTCAACAGCCGAATCCGGCACCGGCTTTGGGGCAAGGTCGTCGAGATGGCCGGACCAGGACGAGCGCTGCTTGTCTACCAGCAGCCGAGCGAGCAACGGTTGTGTTTCCAGATACACGATCACCACTGGCAGCCGGTCGACTTCGACGGCATAACCCTGATCCGTCGACCCACCGAGCGAAAGACGAACAACCCAGCCCTGCCGAAAGGCTGGAGCAAGGCATCAAAGCGGCGCCGCTTCGGGCGCCGCGCCTCAGAGAGCGGCCACAGGCAGGCGGCGAGCCCGGAACAAGAGTGAGGAAGGTAGAGCGAGGGATCCCCCTGCGTACGCGTTGACGGAACAGAGGGGTCTTCGTCCACCTCGTCACACGACGTGGCGATCAGTTCGTCTGCACTAGGCATGCGTGGCATGCCAAGAAGAAGTGAATAAAATCCGACCCAGTGATCTTCAAAGCCCCAGGTCAACAAGTGTGCTCCCCGCGCGCGCGGGGATGGTCCCAACGCGGCGCGGAACCACCCGCCCGTGCGGCCGTGCTCCCCGCGCGCGCGGGGATGGTCCCCTCGCGCGCGAGCGGAAGAAGGTCAAGGAGGGGTGCTCCCCGCGCACGCGGGGATGGTCCCCGCTCCGCCGTGGCGGTCTGGGTGTAGAAGCTGTGCTCCCCGCGCACGCGGGGATGGTCCCTGGCAGCGCGGCGGCGGTAAAGGCATGAGGCCGTGCTCCCCGCGCGCGCGGGGATGGTCCGTCGCCTTCCGTCCCGAGCTGGTTGACGCCGACGTGCTCCCCGCGCACGCGGGGATGGTCCCGCCGGCGGCCCGAGGGCGGTCTGATCGCCGACGTGATCGCCGGAGGCGCTTCTCTCGACCCGGTGA